>JALHRH010000022.1 GCA_022841565.1 Mycobacterium sp.
TGCCGTACAACCACCCGCCAGCCCCGCCGGTGGCACCGGACCCCGCCGCCGCGTTGGCGCCGTTGCCGATCAGCGGGCGCCCGGTAGCCGCCAGGAAGGGCGCGTTGATCGCGTTGAGTAGCGGACTGGTTATCGACGCGGCGCTGGCGGCCTCAGCGCTGGCATACGACCCCGCACCCGCGGCCAAGACCTGCACAAATTGGCCATGAAACGCCGCCGCCTGCGCGCCGAGCGCCTGATAGGACTGGCCGTATGCGCCAAACAGCGCCGCCACGGCCGCCGACACCTCGTCGGCGCCGGCGGCCAGCACCGACTCTATGGGAGCCGCCGCAGCGGCATTGGCCGCGCCGATCGTCGAACCGATACGCGCAAAATGCGTTGCCGCCTCCGCCATCAGATCCGGCACCGCGATCACGAACGACATCTGACACCTCCCAGTGCGTCGTGGCCCAAATAGGTCGCGAGGAAGGCGGATCGCCCTGGTCGTCGTCGACCTGCAGGCAGGAGCAAATTGTATCGCCACACGAGTGCGAAATCCCGGGTTTCCCATGATTCCGGTTGTTAGCCGGCCCGCTCGGGACCGCACCGCCCGCCGCGCCTACCACCGGCCGAAGGACCAGACCTTCCTGGCGCGCTCATCCAAACCGGCCTGCTCGATACGGGTGTGATCCGGGCTCGGGGCGGGACCCTCTACCAATCTCCTGCGTTGCGACGCAGCGTTTCAATGGCTGCCACCAGCGCCTTCGATTCCTCAGCGCCCATCCCGATGTCGGCGAATACGTGTTCGTTGAGCGTGACGGTGGCGTCCTCCACGGTGGAGCGGCCCAGCCCGGTGATCTGCACCAAGGTGGTCCGCCCGTCGGTGGGATGCGGCACCCGTTGCACCAGCCCGTCGGCTTCCAGCCGTCGGATCGCATGGGTGACGCTGGTGACATGAACCTGCAGGCGGTCGGAGGCTTTGGTGATCGGCAACGCTCCGGTACGGCTGAACGCCAGTAGCCGCAGCAGCTCGAAGCGGGAGAAGCTCAAGTCGTAGGGACGCAGCGCCGACTCGACTCGCGCCAGCAGGATCTGGTGGGCACGCATCACCGATGTCACCGCGACCATGCCGTTAGCCACGTCGCCCCATCCGGCCCGCTCCCAATTGGCGCGGGCCACGGCGATCGGGTCACGTTTCTCCGGTCGTGTGGCGGCCACGCCTTTTCTTACCGCATTTGCGCCCCGCGGTCATGCAGCAGATTTCCCGAAAGCGGACAACACCGCCAGCGTGGATGCCCGGCTATCAGCGCCGGCCGCGGGAAGCGGTGAAACGGATTCTCATTGAGCGACAACGCAAAAGGATCGACCGGATGCTGGGGTGGCGACGGGCGGCATCAGGGACGCCGACCCCAAGACACCGCCGGAGGCCGGTGCGGTGCCGGTACTCGGAAATGGCCTTTCGGTTACTCAGTTCCAGTACAGGAGCGGCACATCGCGGGGTTTAGAACAGGTCGCGAACCTGGCTTGGTGGGAGCGAAAACTTCTGGACGAGCTCAGCGGCCTCCGCGTTGGGCCGCAACGTCTCAATGGACGACACCAGCGCCTCGTACTTCTACAACGACCGCTCCAGCAGTACCTGGCCGTTGTCTGCGGAAACTACCTGCACAGACGCGATCTGATCCATCGGCGTCGAAATACTGCCGGCCGGGGTCGCCGTACGACCGGGTTCGGCCACCCACGTCGCCAGCCGGGTTTGGCTGCCGTCGCGACCCACCACCACCATCGCCAGCGTGTCATGGGGGGCATCCGGCGGAGCCAGGCAGTAACACCGCAGGTTGATGAAGGTGCCCCAGTGTTCGCTGGACAGCGAAATCGTCGACGTCAACTGCTTGGTGCCGACCTGCGCCATCGGCTGGGCCGAGGTGGTCGGCTGGAAGTGCATCCCGACATAGCTATTAACCCCCACCAGTACGCCAATGCCCAGCACCACGGCAGCCGCGGCCGAAGCGAGCCAGGTTAGGCGGGTGCGGCGACGGCGCCAGCGCACCGTCTCCAGCAATGACGGCAACAACTCCGGGGTCGCAAGCGGCGGCCCCGCCTCGTTGATGGCGGCCACATCTTCACGGCTCAGCTGCGACAGCAACGCCGGGATACCACTAAGCTCGGCGACGGCTTCTCGGCAAGACGCACAGTCCGCCAGATGCGCTTCGAATTCGCGCCGCTCGGCGCCCGACAGCGACCCCAACACATAGGCGGCGTCCCACGTCGCGTAGCGGTGCGTGTCGCCCGGCTGATCCTGTCTCACCGACCTCGTCATGTCATCCACCTCCTGTCACGCTCAAGTTTCCAGAGCTCCGTCATCGAGTGACTCCCAGTTCCTGCAGAGTAAGGCGCAGTGCGCGCACGGCATAGTGCAGGCGCGACTTCACGGTTCCCTCTGCGATTTTCAGATCGTTGGCGATTTGAGCGGTGGTCCAGCCCCGGTAGTACGACCGCTCGATCACCGCTCGGTGCTCGGCGGACAGCTGGGCCATCGCCTCGGCGATCAGCAGCCGATCCAGCGCCGCATTCACCTCGTCCGGCGTGGACTGCTCCGGCGTGCCGTCCTCGTCGGTCGATCCCACGACGTTGCGGAACCGGGCGCTGCGGCGGTCATCGATGATCATGTTGCGGGCGACGGTGAACAACCACGCCCGCGCCGATCGCTCCGTGTCGCCGATGACATCTGGACGCTGCCAAGCCCTTAACAAGGTCTCCTGGACGACGTCCTCGGACTGGCCGGCGTCACCGGTCAAACGCAGCGCGTAACGCCACAACACGGCGGCGTGCTCGTCATAGAGGGCTTTCATCAGGGCGGCTTCAGCAGCCCCGGAAGCCCCCCAAGTGCCGCCCACACGAGCCACTCAATCACCTCCCGCCTACTGATACGAGTCGAGGAAGCGCTTGGTTCATTGGCCGCGACCCGCCGCGACCGCCGGCGAGTTCAACGGGTGAGAATGCGCGGACCGTCGTCGGTTACCGCCACCGTGTGTTCCCAATGCGCGGCACGCGAGCCGTCGATGGTGGTGACCGTCCACTGATCATTGAGGACGACGGTTTTTCCGGTGCCCAGCGTCAGCATCGGTTCGATGGCCAGCACCGAACCGACCGCCAGCAGCGGACCGCGGCCCGGCGAGCCTTCGTTGGGCAGGAACGGGTCCAGGTGCATCTGTCGGCCGATGCCGTGGCCGCCGTACCCTTCGACGATGCCGAATTTACGGTCGTAGCGGGCTGCGGCCGCCCGCGTACCCGTTTCGATGGCATGCGCGACGTCGGTCAGCCGGTTACCCACCACCATCGCCGCGATCCCGGCCTCCAACGACTCCCTGGTCGCCTGCGACAGCACCGCGTCGGCGGGGATCAGGTCGCCAATACCAAAGGTGACGGCCGCGTCGCCGTGCCAGCCGTCCAGCACGGCGCCGCAGTCGATGGACACCAGGTCGCCGGGAACCAGGACTTCGGCAGCGGACGGGATGCCGTGCACGACGCGGTCGTTGACGGATGAGCAGATCGAGGCCGGGTAGCCGTGGTAGCCCAGGAATGACGGGATGGCCCCGGCTTCGCGGATCACCGACTCGGCTATCTCGTCAAGACTCAGCGTGGACACCCCTGCCACAGCCGCCGATTGCACCGCCTTGAGGGCGGCGGCCACGACGGCGCCGGCCGCGGCCATCGCATCGAGCTCACCGGCGGTCCGCTGCGGAACCACTTTGCGGCTCCGCAGCCGTGCCAGGGCGCCCATCGTTACTTGCCCAGTGCTTGCAGCGCGCGGGCGAACACCTCATCCAAGGAACCGACGGCGTCAACGGTCTTCAGCTCGTCGCGGTAGTAGTCCAACAGCGGCGCGGTCTCGTCCCGGTACACCTTCATGCGGTTGAGGATGACCTCTTCGGTGTCGTCGGCACGGCCACGGCCCGTCAGCCGGGTCAGCAGCTCATCCTCGGATACCCGGAACTCCACCACGTTATCGATGTCGGTTCCGCGGCGCTCCAGCATTTCGTGCAGCGCCTTAGCCTGCTCCACCGAACGCGGATAGCCGTCCAGGATGAAGCCGTTCGCGGCATCGGCGGCATTGAGCCGGTCGTCGACTAGTTCGTTGGTCAGAGTGGACGGCACCAGGTCGCCGGCGTCCAGGTAGCGCTTGGCCTCCACGCCGAGCTTCGTTCCCTGTTGGATATTGCTGCGGAACAGTTCGCCGGTGGAGATGTGCGGGATCCCCAGCTTTTCCGCCAGTTTCTCGGCTTGCGTCCCCTTGCCCGCCCCAGGCGGTCCCAGCAATACCACTCTCACTTGAGGAACCCTTCATAGTTGCGCTGCATGAGCTGACTCTCGATCTGTTTGACCGTATCCAACCCGACGCCAATCATGATCAAAACTGCGGTACCCCCGAAGGGTAGATTTTGTATGCCGCCGCTGTTGCCGATCTGCAGGAACATGTTGGGCAGTACCGAGATCAAACCGAGATAGATCGAGCCGGGCAGGGTAATTCGGCTCAGCACAAAGCGCAGGTAGTCAGCGGTCGGACGGCCGGGTCGAATACCGGGAATGAAGCCGCCGAATTTCTTCATTTCGTCTGCACGTTCATCCGGGTTGAACGTGATCGACACGTAGAAGTACGTAAAGAAGATGATCAGTCCGAAATAGATGCCGATGTAAACGGGGCTGCTCGGGTCCGAAAGGTAGCTCGCGACGAATTTGTCCCACCAGCCGCGGCCGGCCGCGCCACTGCCGCTGCGGACCAACTGGGTGATCAGATTCGGGATGTAGATCAGCGAGGACGCGAAAATGACCGGGATGACGCCGGCCTGGTTGACCTTGAGCGGCAGATAGGTCGACGTTCCGCCGTACATGCGTCGACCCACCATGCGCTTGGCGTACTGGACCGGGATTCGTCGCTGGCCCTGCTCGACGAACACCACGCCGATAATGATGACCAGCGCGGCCGCACAGACCGCCGCGAAAATCATCCCGCCGCGGCTCTGCAGGATCTGATTGCCCTCGGCGGGAATGCGGGCGGCGATGCCGACGAAGATCAGCAGCGACATGCCGTTGCCGATACCGCGCTCGGTGATCAGCTCGCCCATCCACATCACCAGCGCGGCGCCGGCGGTCATCACCATCACGATGACGATCTCGGAGAAGATGGTCTGGTTGGCCAGGATGTCCAGGGAGCAGCCTTGCAGCAACCCGCCGTTGGCCGCGAGCGCCACGATGCTGGTGGCCTGCAAAATCGCCAGCGCGATCGCCAGATACCTGGTGTACTGCGTCATTTTTGCTTGCCCAGCCTGGCCCTCCTTCCTGAGCTCTTCAAAGCGCGGTATCACTACGGTGAGCAGCTGCACGATGATGCTCGCGGTGATGTAGGGCATTACCCCCACCGCGAAGACGGTGAGCTTAAGTAGCGCTCCGCCGGAGAACAGGTTGATGAGCGAATAGATCTGCCCGGCCTGGCCGCCGCTGGCTTCCTTGATGCACTGCTGCACGTTGGGGAAGTTGACGCCGGGTGAGGGCAAGGCGGCACCGACGCGGTACAAGACGACGATGCTCAGCGTGAAGAGGATCTTCCGTCTCAGGTCAGCTGTCCGCAGCGATGAGATGAAAGCCGAAAGCACTCTTCCTCCTGCGCAGCCGAACTGTGGTCGCGGCATGCCAACCGGGACTGGCCGGCTGGTTCCAATGTCTGATGGTTCCTGGGGTCATCTCGCGTCACGCGCCCAACACCAGCAGGCCAGGACGTACGGCGCGGCAAACCGTGTACGAGACTAACAGCTGGTGCGCGCTGGCCCTGCCAGGTGGGCCTTCCTTCCCCTCGTGCGACCAAGGGATGCGTAAGGTCTGGATAGCTCGTTATATTGGCTAAGTAACAGATTGTGCGACTCGAGAGTAGGTGGATGACCCAGATGGGCAGCGGACGGTACGAAGGCGACACCTGGGACCTGGCGTCCAGCGTGGGATTGACCGCCACCATGGTCGCCGCGGCGCGCGCGGTGGCCGCCCGGGACCCCCACGGCGCGGGCGCGGTGGCGACGGATTCTTTTGCCGAGCCGCTGGTCCGCGCGGTGGGCGTCGACTTCTTCGCCAAGCTGGCCAGCGGTGAGCTGGATCTGGCCGATCTCGACGAAGAAACAGCGACCGGCACGGTGCACTTCGCCAACGCGATGGCCATTCGCACCCGATTCTTCGACGACTTCTTCGCCTCGGCTACCGCTGCCGGCATCCGGCAGGCCGTCATCTTGGCCGCGGGCCTGGACTCTCGCGCCTACCGGCTGTCCTGGCCTGTCGGCACCACGGTGTTCGAAGTCGATCAGCCGCAGGTGATCGACTTCAAGACCGCGACACTGTCCGGGCTGGGCGCCCAGCCGACCGCAGTTCGGCGAACCGTGGCGGTCGACCTGCGAGAGGACTGGCCGTCGGCGCTGCGCGAAGCCGGCTTCGACCCCACGGCGCGCACCGCGTGGATCGCCGAGGGACTCTTGGGTTATCTGCCGGCCGAGGCCCAGGATCGGCTGCTTGACCAGATCACTGAGCACAGCGTGCCGGGAAGCCGGTTCGCGACCGAAGCGCTGCTGGACATGGATCAGCTCAACGAGGACGAACTACGCAGCCGGATGGAGCGCCAGAACGAGCGGTGGAGCCGCCACGGGCTGGATTTCGACATGGCCGCCCTGGTGTATTTCGACGATCGCACCGACGCGGGGACCTACCTTGCCGCACACGGCTGGCAGACCACCAGCATGAGCAATGCGGACCTGTTCGCCAGGCACGGGCTCGAGCCGGCCGGCGGAGACGACGCCCCATTCGGTGAGGTGGTCTACCTGAGCGCGGAGCGGATTTAGGAAGGAGATCGGGCCATGGCAACAACCGAGCGGGCCGCCGGAGACAGCTGGGACCTGGCCTCGAGCGTGGGAGCAACCGCGACCATGGTCGCCGCCGCCCGCGCGGTGGCCTCGGCGCAGGACAACCCGATCATCAACGACCCGTTCGCAGCGCCCCTGGTGCGGGCAGTCGGGCTCGATTTCTTCACCCGCCTCATCGACGGCGACCTGCCAATCGAGCAGGCCCTGCCCGACGCGGCCGACGGAGCTGACCTGCAATTCGAAACCGACTCGATCGCGGTGCGCACCCGCTTCTTCGACGACTACTTCCTCGACGCCGCCCGCGACGGCGTACGCCAGGCGGTGATTCTGGCCGCTGGGCTGGATGCCCGCGGCTACCGGCTGCCCTGGCCACGCGGCACCGTGATCTATGAAGTCGACCAACCAAAGGTCATCGAGTTCAAGAACGCGGCCATGTCGGCGTTGGGCGCCACTCCCTCGGCGCACCGCAAGGCGGTCAGCATCGACCTGCGGGACGACTGGCCAGAAGCGTTGCGCCACAGCGGATTCGATCCCACCCGGGCCACCGCCTGGAGCGCCGAGGGCCTGCTGATGTACCTCCCGCCGGAGGCCCAGGACCTACTCTTCGACAACATCACCGCGCTCAGCGGACCCGGCAGCAGGATCGCCACCGAACACCATCCCGACTCGGGGGTGCCCATGAGTCAACGCGCCCAGCAGTTCAACCAACGCTGGGCCAACCTGGGCTGCGACATCAACCTGTCCAACCTGTTCTACGACGGCGAGCGCAACAACGTCGTCGAATACCTGACCGCTCAGGGCTGGACGGTGACCACCCGGCCGCGACGGGACTTCTACGCCGACTACGGCCGTGTCTTCCCCGACGACCCCGACTCCGCGACCCTGCGCAACATCGTCACCGTTACCGCGACACGCTGAAGCCGTACAGGTCGAAGCCGTGCGGCAGCGGCTTGGCAGGGTTGAGCCGATTCCCCGAAACGTTGGTGACGCCGGCGTCGATCAGGTGGGCCAAGACCGCCTGACCCAGGAAGATCGACAGGTCCGCCCCAGGGCAGACCTGGGGCCCGTGACTGAAGAAGTTGTACGACCAGTCGCTGCCCGCGTCTCCGCTGACCCACTCACCCGGAGAAAACCGGTCCGCGTACGGAATACGTTGCCGGTTGCGGTGATTGAAGACGTTGTAGATCAGCACCTGTACCCCGGCTGGCAGCACCGCACCGTTGGGAAACTCGACGTCTCGGGCGCCGATCCTGCCCAACAGCTGGGTGGTGGGCCACAGCCGCATGGCCTCGAACAGGCACCCGGCCAGGTAGTTCAGCTTCGCGATACCGGTGGCGGAACCGATGTCGGCGTCGGCCATCTCGGCCTTGACTTCGCGCAACTGCTCGTCGTGGCTCGACAACACACCGAGCGTACGAAACGTGTTGGCCGCCAGGGTGTCCCCCATGGCGAACATCCAGTGCACCAGCTGGCCAGCGGGCGCCGACCCGGGGTCGGGTGCCTGCGGAATCAGCGCGGCGAGACTGGCCGCCGGTGGGTCAGCGAGATAGCTGTCGATTCGGGCGATGAACTCGCCGTACTGCGGCGCCGTCTTGTCGGGCATTTTGTTGCCGGCCGACATCAGCTCGCCAAGAAGGTCGGTGAGACCCTCGTCATCGGCGGCGGGATCACCGTACAGCACCCGCCGCGTCATCCGCTGAAACGCCTTGTTGGCCGTCGGCCAGTTGATCGTGCCGGCCGCCAGCTCCCGAGCGGTCTGGGCAGCGACATCGACGAACGGCTGCGCAAGTCGGTGCACAGGCTTCCCGGTATCCAGCACAGCCTCGGCAAATGTGCGCCGTTGCTGCCACTCCTTTCCCTTGGACAGGGTCAGGGCGTCGGGCTGAAATGCCGCCATGCCCTTACGTTTTACTTCCGGGTCGGCACCGAACGGATCGGGGGAACTTCCCAGAACGAACTGCAAATCGTCGGGATGGTGCACCAGCAGCGCCTCGTCCTTGGCGACGCGGACGTAGAACGGGTCCGGGCCGTAGCTGCGCACCATCCCTTCCATCAATCGGTAGCCCTGATAATCCGCCCCGACGGTGGAGGCGATCCGGCTGGGCACCTCCCTCTTGTTGAACAGCCCCAGCAGGACGTTCGGGACGGCGATCTGGGCGGTGAATCTGACGCCTTCCAGAGCGGACGCGTGCTTGAAATCGTCAGTCACGGGCTAGGACCCCCACGGGATGTAGGCACGCACGGTATCGGCGAGTTGAAGCACCCGACGTTTCTTTCCCTCGGCGGGCGCACCCAGCTTCGGCCACGGCGCGAAGACGCGCTCCACATCGCCGATCACGGTCTCGAGCTCCGGGTAATGGCGCAGCAGAACGTCTTTCATCGTCGTGTGGTTCACCCAGTCATAGCCGATCTGGGTGTAGACCTCGGGCCGGAAATCTTTGGTGAAGAACCGGTCGCTCTTCAGGCGGCGCGACGCCATCAGGATGAAGATGCGAAATGCGGTGTCGGAGAAACCGAAGCCCTTGGGCGGCTGCTCGGCTTGCATCCCGATCTGTAGATCCACCGCGTCGACGTCGCCGTGGTAGACCTCGCTGATCTCCTTAGCCCACTGCTTGTTGGGGGTGATGTCGTCGATACTCCTGCGGCGCGGCATCCGTAGGGCTTCGCGAAAGTCGTTGTAGCGGGGCACCCCGCGTTCCCGGTCGCGCACGATGTCCAGGGTGGCCAGGTCGGTGACCTGCCCGTCCACCCGGGTCAGCTGGCGCAGCGCATTGGGGTAGTTGTGCAGGCACACCGCACCGGCGCTGGCCAGACCGAACGAGTACCACATGTCGCCGAATTCCATTCGGTCCATGAAGTCGCGCGTGAAACGTCCTTGCAGCTCGGTGAATTCGCGCTTCTCGAGATGCTCCCCGGATTCCAGTGAGAAGAAGTTCCAGTCGTCGGGGATCAGTGGGTGCATGCGGTAGACCGCGACGAACTCCTCGGTGAGTGAAAAGGGTGCGGAGTGGTGATCGGTCGGTGAGCCGATGATGCCTGACAGCGCCTCGCTGTCGCCGACGCGGCCGACGCGGTCACGGAACGTCTCACCCAGGGCGCCGTACCAGTTGGCATTCATGCCGATTTGCAGTGCGGGGTGGCGCAATACGCACGTTGTCCATTCGACGGTGTGGATCTTCGCGATCAGGGCCGAGACCACCAGGACGCCGAGTTCGAAGAGGCGTTGGTCGTCAAAGCTCGGATATGCCTTCTTCAGGGCGTCACACACCGCATTGTGTTCGCGGGCGAAAAGTGTGTGCAGGATGCCTACCCCGACCCACCAGTTCTCCCGCATGCCGGTGAGGTCGATACCGGGGAGGTCGCTCTTGGGCAGCCTGCCGTCGTCACCGACCTTGATCTTGCCGTCGACGAAGGTGCGAACCTCGGCCTGGCGCTCCTTGCCGCTGCCGTAGATCTGCGACCCGTCCCACCAGTGGGTTTCGGCGTTGCTGAACACCGGCGCCGGGCAGCCGTCCACGATCTCGCCGCGCGGCGGGATGGTGCAGCGTATTCGCATTGGGTTTTCGGGGAATTCGTCACCCTTGCGCAGCGGGATGTCGATCGTCTTGTCCGCCACGCCATCGCCGTGGAAGAACCAGTTGTGGTTTTCGAACTGCAGCCAGGCAGCGGCCAGTGCGTTGATGATTCCGGCCGGTTTGAATTCGTCACGCGCCATCAGCCGCCGGCTGACCAGCCGCGGATCCGGGTCGAGCAATCGTTTGGTGTCGGTGACGGTCTTCGCCAGCGGAACGTTTCGCCCGAAGCCGGTTCCTTTTGCGCCCATAAACGGTTCGGAGAGGTCGTTCCAGGTGCCGTCCGGGGTGCGGGCCCGCTTGACTTCCTCGGTGGGCTCGCCGAGATCGTCCTTGGGCCGGATGCCGTCGCCTTCAAAGAGGTTGTGCTCGCGCAGATCATTGCGCAGGCCAGCCAGCGCCTTCAGTTGCAGAAGCAGCGAGGGATGCTCATACCATTGACGACTCACCTGGACCACCGTTCGGTAGAAGTTGCCAAGCCCCACTCCAAATGCGAGGGAAATGCAAGAGCCACAGACGTTTTCACGGTTTCCGCGCCAACTCGGCTGCTGGGCTGGACCGATGGCACATGACTCCCCGCCAGTGGGCTGTGACGGTAACGCGGACGGCTTGATCTTAAGCGCGTGTGACCAGCGTGTAAATGAAATGGTATGGGTCCGCGCGGCGGGACCCGCGCCGGGTCCGGCCCTACTCGGGATTGGCGGCCGGTGCCCGCACAACCATCGGCACGGCCGGGAAGGCCCAGGCCATCTCCGAGCGCGACTTACGCAGCGCCGCGGTGCCGTAACCCTTCTTGCGGTGCTCGGGGTGGATCCAGATCCGGACGTTCACCTCACCGTGCAGGAGTTCGCCGAAGACCATCCCAACCTTGTCGCCGGAATCGACGGCCACGAACCAGACCGCCTCCTCGTCGTGCAGGCGCTTGAGCGCCTTGCTGATCTCGTCGTCGATGCTGCCGGCGGGCGCACCAGAACCATCGCCGGCAGCCTTGATCTCGTCGGTGCGCGCGGTGAAGATGTCGCGGTCCTGGGCCGCGGAGAAAGGCCGAAGCTCGAGGGTCTCCCCCGAGCTCGCCGGCCGTTCGCTGAGCGTGAAACTGAGTTGCTTATTCAGGTCGTCGAGTTCGGCCAGAATCTTCGCACGCGCATCCTGGGTGAGTTGGTCGAACGACATACTCATCACGGCTTCGGCAGCAAGGTGCGAGGTACCGAGCAGCGCCACGATGGCCTCGACCGCCGCGGGCTTGTTCTTGGCCTCCACTATGGCGTCGGCAACCTCATGCCGGCGTTCCAACGCGGCAAGCAAAGCGTCTGCGATCTCTCGACGGGCTGCGGTCTGGTCGTGGTCAGTCATTGCACTAGCGTAGAACGACGGCCGGCGTATCGCGCCACCAGTCAGGCCAACCGCGATCCGCTGAGCTCCAGAAACCGCATGTACCGATCCCTGGTGGGCCTCACCCATTCGGGACGGGGTTCGACCACCCGGTCCACCGCGGCCCACCGGCCCGCGTCGGTGATCACCGATTCCCGTCCCACCGCCATCCGGCCGAGGAACGCGGCGCCCAGCGCCGCCCCTTCGGCCACCGCGGACACCTCGACCGGCCGCCCGGTCGCGTCGGCGATGGCCTGCATCCAGGGTTGCACGCGGGTGCCTCCCCCGGAGGCGATGATGCGCCGCACCGGTGCACCGCTCAACTCGAGAATCTGCCGAACCACGAAGCCCGACGCTTCATAGGCTGCCCGCCGCACGGATGCGGCGTCCTGGGTGAGATCGACCCCATGCAGCGTCGCGCGGCGGTCAGGATCGTGGAACGGCGTGCGCTCACCACGGATATAGGGCAGCCACACCGGCACCCGCCGCGCGTCGGCGCTCAGCGGATCAGCTTGCGCAACAACACGATCCACCCATCCGAGGAACAAGCCGCCGGCGTTGCTGGCCCCGCCGATCTGGCTCTTGCCGACCGCGGTGTGCGGAATGGTCCACAAGCCGGGCACCTGCCGGGCTTCGGGAACGGTGATCCACACGATCAGGGTGGTGCCGCACAAGACCAGGACGTCGCCGTCGTGGTCTGCGCCGGCGACGATCTGCTCGCACAGTGCGTCGATAGCGCCGGTCCCCAGCACCGTCGACGTCCCGCGGACCTGCCCGACCGGTTTCCCGAACGTCTCGACTCGGGGCATCTGATCGACCGTGGCGCCGCAGCCGGCGAGGGCCGCCGCATTCCAGCCCGTTCCGTCGAACAGCGGCAGCGAAGTGATCGCGGTGGCGAAGTCGATCACCGCCTCCCCCGCCAGCGCATGGTTCGCGACGGCGGGCGCCGGCCAGTACCCGGCCGCGTCGGGCGCCTGGGCGGCCGTCCACCTCAGCAGCTCGGCGGCTTCGCCTACGGCAGGGACAGGTTGATGGACGGCGTCGGGGACCCGGCCGCGGCTGTCGCCGTACAACAGCCCCGGTGTGATGGGCCGGCCTTCGGCATCAACCGCGGTCATCGACGGCACCATCGACGCGACGGCCACCGCCTTGGCATCCGGTCGGTTCAGCCGGCCCAGGGCCGCGACCGGTCCCTCGCGCCAGGCTTCTTCGGCGTTGTGTTCCAGCCGGTCCGGCGCCGGAACCAACAGCCGGTGGGGAATCCGCGCCCGCGCGTGCACCCGACCGTTTTCGTCCGCCGCGACCGCCTTGGCCGCCGTGGTGCCGACGTCGATGCCGATTGTGACGTCTTCGCGTGACACGGGCGCCACGGTACGCCAGCATTGGCTTTCGTGATGTCTCGACCACGCGCACTGGTGACAGCCCCGCTGCGCGGCCCGGGTTTTGCCAAGCTTCGCCAACTTGCCGATGTGGTGTACGACCCCTGGATTGAGCAGACCCCGCTCCGCATCTATAACGCCGAACAACTGGCCCAGCGCATCACCGCGGAATCGGCCGATATCGTTGTGGTGGAAAGCGATTCAGTCAGCGGGCCGGTGTTGGAACTGGGCTTGCGGGCTGTTGCGGCCACTCGCGGTGATCCCAACAACGTTGACATCGCCGCTGCCTCGGCCGCCGGCATTCCGGTGCTGAATACCCCGGCCCGCAACGCCGATGCGGTCGCCGAGATGACAGTCGCGCTGCTACTGGCGGCGACCCGTCGACTGATAGCCGCCGACGCGGATGTACGCAGCGGCAACATCTTTCGCGACGGCACCATCCCCTATCAGCGGTTCCGCGGTTGGGAGATCGCCGGGCTCACCGCCGGGCTGGTTGGCCTGGGTGCGGTCGGCCGGGCCACGGCGTGGCGGTTGTCCGGTCTGGGCCTGCGGGTCATCGCGCACGACCCATACTGCGACGACGCCCACCACACCCTGGAGCAGCTGCTGGCCGAATCCGACGTCGTCTCCCTGCACGCACCGGTCACCGACGACACCGTCGGAATGATCGGGTCTGAACAGTTCGCGACCATGCGGGACGGCGTCGTTTTCCTCAATTCCGCGCGCGCCCAGCTGCACGACACCGATGCGCTCGTCGACGCGCTGCAGGCCGGCAAGGTGGCGGCCGCCGGCCTGGACCACTTCGCCGGCGAATGGCTACCCACCGATCACCCGCTGACCGCGATGCCCAACGTCGTGCTGACCCCCCACATTGGCGGCGCCACGTGGAACACTGAGGCACGGCAGGCGCAGATGGTCGCCGACGACCTGGAGGCGCTGCTATCCGGCGTCAGGCCCGCCCATATCGTCAACCCGGAGGTGCTGGGCTCATGAAATTCGTTGCGGATACGGAGGCTGCGGTGCTGGCCGCTGCCAAGGACATGCTGCGCCGGGGTCTGGTGGAGGGCACCGCGGGCAACATCTCCGCCCGGCGCTCCGACGGCAACCTGGTGATCACGCCCTCGTCTGTCGACTACGCCGACATGGCGCTCGACGACCTGGTGCTGGTGGATCCGGCCGGCGCCGTGCTGGCGGCCAAAGACGGCCGCATGCCCTCGACCGAAATGCAGCTGCACCTGGCGTGCTATCGGGCCTTCGACGACATCGGCAGCGTCATCCACAGCCACCCGGTGTGGGCCACCATGTTCGCCGTCGCGCACCAGCCGATTCCGGCGTGCATTGACGAGTTCGCGGTGTACTGCGGCGGCGACGTGCGCTGCGCCGAATACGCCGCCTCAGGGACGCCCGACGTGGGCGCCAACGCGGTCAAGGCACTGCAGGGTCGCGGTGCCGCGCTGATCGCCAACCACGGCCTGGTGGCCGTGGGACCCCGACCGGACAAGGTGCTGCATATCACCGCGCTGGTCGAACGTACGGCCCAAATCGTCTGGGGTGCAAAGGCGCTGGGCGGCCCGGTGCCGGTTCCCGAGGAGGTGAACCGCAACTTCGCCGGCGTTTACGGCTACCTGCGCGCCAATCCCGGCTAGATCCTGCCCACTGTGAATTCTGCGACGAGACACGCCGCCGGGGCGTCGTGGATCTCACACTCGGCGCCCGAAGATCGGGGGGCAGACGCTCCTGCCCCGGCGTCATGCTGGTAACCCGCGAGCCAACCCGTTGGGTGACTGGTTGAAACGTAGATCGAGGTTGGAGAAGCTGCTCGAACATCCCGAAAGGCCGCGGCGCGCACCGCTTTTCCGCACACCTGGCTTCTGCCGACCCGGCTGGTGGTCCCCGCACCATCCAGCCGCGCCGGTCGGGCTGGTGTCAGTTGGTTTCTTGCAACCCGGTGAGGCTACAGGGGCCTCAGTATCTTGAGTAGCTGGGCGATGCTGAACCAGCCCGCCATGCCGGAGCCAGTGTTGGACAAGCCGGAGTTTGTGCCGACAAAACCAGGGCCAAAAGTTGTGTCCGGGATACCGGTGTTGAAGAAGCCCGACATGCCGCCGTTCACAAAGGTGCCGCCACTGGCCGTGTTGAAAAAGCCGGAGGCGCCTTCGTTTCCGGGGCCGGTAAGCGTGTTGTTGAAGCCGGAGACGCCGGTGCCGGTGTTGCCGAAGCCCGAGTTGACTGCGCCGCTGTTGGTGACCATCCCAAAGCCGGTGTTGGTGTTGCCCGAGTTCCAGAAGCCGGTGTTGTAGGCACCGGAGTTACCATCGAACGTGTTGCCAATGCCCGAGTTTTGGTTGCCGGTGTTAAATGAGCCCGTGTTGCCGAACCCGGTGTTGGCAACACCCGCGTTAGCCAGGCCGGTGTTGAACACACCGGAGTTACCGAGCCCGAAGTTGCCTAAGCCGGTGTTGCCGAGGCCGATGTTGCCGCTTCCGGAGTTCCCGATGCCGATGCCTTGCAGCTTGCCCAGGTCGGGAGGAAAAGGGTTGGTGCCCGAATTGAAGATGCCGACGTTGCCGTCCCCGGAGTTGAAAAAGCCGATGTTGCCGGTGCCCGAGTTGAACAACCCGAAGTTGTCTTTGCCGGTGTTGAGCCCAGTGAACTCGAACTGGCCGGTCGCGGTGTTGTAGGCAGCACCTCCGACACCGATCAGGTTGTTGCCCTGCAGGCCGAAACCGATGTTGTTGTTTCCGGTGTTGCCGGCGCCCTGGTTACCGTTGCCGGTGTTGCCCAAGCCGACGTTGTTGTTGCCGGAGTTACCGAAGCCGATGTTGCCACCCGTGGTCGAGCTGGTCCCTTGGTTCCCGAGGCCGATATTGCCGGCACCGATGTTCCCGAAGCCGAAGTTGGCGTTGCCGTTGTTCCCGCTGCCGACGTTGTTATTGCCCCTATTCCCCCCGCCGATATTTTGGTTGCCGGTGTTGCCGATGCCGACGTTGTTGTTGCCGGTGTTTCCGTTGCCGAGGTTCAGGCCGCCGTCTTTGTTGCCGATGCCGACATTGGGGTCCCCGGGCGCGGCCGGCGCGGCCGGTGCGGCCGGCCGTGCGCCGAACAGCCCACCGATGCCCGGTAGGCCCTGCAGCGTCTGCTGCCACGACGACAACTGCGCGGCCGCCGCCGACGCGCCACCGTGATAGCCCACCATCGCGGCCACGTCGGCAGCCCAGAACTCCTCGTAGAGGCTTTCCGCGGCCGCGATCGCCGGGGCGTTGAGCCCGAAGAAGTTGCTGCGCACCAGCTGAACGAAGGCCTGGCGGTTGGCCGCGATCACCTGGGGGTGGATCGTGGCCGCCTTGGCCGCCTCGAACGTGCTGGCCACGGCTTGGGCCTGGCCGGAAGCGCCGAGCGCGTGGGCCGCGGCGGCCTGCAGGAACGCCGCGTACGGGGCGGCCGCGGCCGCCATCGCTTTGGCCGCCGGTCCTTGCCAGGCCTGACCGGCCAGGTTGGCCGTCACCGAGGAAAACGAAGCGGCCGCCGACCCTAATTCGTCGGCCAGTCCCAACCAGCCCGCCGAGGCCGCCAGCATGGGCGCCGACCCAGCGCCCGAAAACATCCGCAGGGAATTGATTTCTGGCGGGAGAACCGAAAAGTTCACGACGCTGACCTCCGTTGACCCAAACCACTTGTGCCCCAGCGGGCCCGACGGCGAAGACCATACAACGCTGTGCAGGCGAAATGCCGTTTTCATGAGTTCATCGTTGAAGGTTGAGATGGGCCTGAGTGTGAAACCGGACGCAAACCTGCCGTTACCTTGCCGAGCAAGCGCTTGGTTGATAAAACTGGCCGGCGGAGCCGAGTGGCCGGCCGGGCTAACCGGCGCCGAGACGAGTTGCTGGAATTGCCGCGGTGACGTTCTCCGTCTAGCGTCACGCGTCGGTCACCTAAAAGAAGCGTTCGGCTCCGAGCCGCGCAAAGGTGCACATTTTTGGGCCGGCAGCAGGGGCAGGGCCTGGGCCGCGTCAATCGCGTTCGGCTGCACCACGTGGTCTCACCGTGGCACGTGACGGTCGCCAGCCCGGCGGCCCGCCAACCAGAGCCCTCCTTTCGACTGCCGCGCGGCGCCGGATTCGACCGCGCCCAGGTCGGCGCTCAGCGGCACCGAGGTTTCGGGGCAACCCGGCTGCTACCAGGCCGCCCGCCCGCTTCACCGCTGGTCGAAAGCCACCTTGACGGCGCCGCTGCGCCCCTGGTCGGCAATCGTCAAAAACGCATCCCGCCACCGTTCCAGGCGGAACGCATGAGTAAGCATGCCGCGCAGGTCGATTCGCCCGGCCAAGACCAGATCCAGGTAGTGAGCGATGGCATGCTGACGCACGCCATTCACCTCCTCGACACCGAAAGCGTTAGACCCGACCCAGCTGATTTCCTTGAAGTACAGCGGGCTCCACTCCCAGCGGCCGGGCGCGTGAACGCCAACCTTCACCAGCGTCCCGCGCGCACTCAACACCCGGACCCCGACCTCGAACGTCTCCGGCTTGCCCACGGTGTCGTACACGACGTCGACCGCTCCGGGATAGGCCATGGGCAGTCCGGTCAGCGGCTGACGCAGCCGACCACCACCCCAGTCGACCAGCTCCTCGATGATCGCCAAACGCGGCTCGTGCGCCACTACTTTGACAGCCCCGAACCGTCGGGCCAGATCCGCCTGCGTGGCAAAGCGTGCGACGACAGCCACCGCGACATCCGGGTAGAGCGCACGCAGTATCGCAACCGCGCACAACCCCAGCGACCCGGCCCCGAACACCAGAACCCGTCCCGATGCAGGCGGCGGATGACGGGTGATCGCGTGCAGGGACACCGAGAACGGATCGGCGAACACCGCCGTCTCGTCGGGCATCGAATCGGGCACCGGAAACAGCATGCTGTCGTGGGCGGGCATCAACTCGGCGTACCCCCCGGTGACGTCGGCCGACACCCCGGTGTGGATACCGGGCTTGATGTCGCCGTCGGTGAAGCTCCAGCACAGGCTGTAATCGCCGTTATGGCAGGCCGGACACGGCGGCTCGATGCCACGCGGCCCGCATGAGAGCCACGGGTTGAGCACCACCCGCTGACCGATCTCGACCCCCCGGGCTTTCGGACCCAACTCGACTACGTCGGCCACCACTTCGTGGCCCATCACTTGCGGAAACGAGCAGAACGCCGCCAGGGCATTGTCGGCGTCGTCCGCGCCGAAGTCCATCAGAACCTGCTTGGAGTCCGACCCGCAGATGCCGGTCAACCGAGGCCGGGTGATCACCCAATCCTCATGCAGTAGAACGGGATCCGGCACCTCGCGCAACGCTGTGGGAGTGCGGGCCAAGTTCTGGATCAGCGGATTTTCGGTAGCCGGAACCTGCTGCGGCTCGGGTGGCACGCCGTAGACGAGCGCCCTCATCGTGGCGCCATGCCGGCGATGAACGCGTCGAGATCGGCGTTCTTGGCATCAACCACGGCCTTGAGGTCAGGCAGATAATGCTCGAAGCGGTCGCTGTCCAGCGCCGCGATGATCCCCTCGGCCACCTCTTGCGGCGCGACCTTGGGACCGCCGTAAAAGGGTGGCTCGTTGTCGGGCTGGTCCCAGATTTCGGTGTCAACTGGACCCGGCTGAATCAATTTCACCGAGACTCCGGTGCCGGCCAGGTCGATGGCCATCGCCTCGCTCCAGCCACACAGGGCGAACTTGCTTGCGCAGTAAGCGGATTCGGTTGCGATGCCCAGTCGCCCGGCTACGCTCGCCACGTTGACGATGGTGCCCGCGCGTCGCGCCAGCATCCGTGGCAATAAGGCCAGCGTCAGCCGCATCGGGGCGACGAAGTTGACCTGCATCACCGCCTCTACCTCGATGGGTTTGAGCGTGGTCACGTTGCGCCGTTTCGGGATTGCGGCGTTGTTGACCAGCACGTCGATGCCGCCCATGGCGTGCCATGCCTGGAGCGCCAGCCTGCTGGCGGTGATGCCGTCGGCGAGGTCGGCGACCCACATCACCGAGTCGGGTGAGGTAGCGCGGCAATCAGCCAGGACGTCCGCCAGCCGGTCCTGTCGGCGGGCTACCACCCCCACCACCGCGCCCCGGGCGGCCATCCCTCTGGCCAAGGCCGCACCGATTCCCGATGAAGCCCCCGTGATGAGCACGCGCTTGCCTGCCAATGACGTCGGGTTACTCATGGTTCTAGCGTGCCGTGAACATGGCCGCCCCGGACCGATTTGCCTCGCAAACTTTTGTTAAACTAGCTAATCATCAACGGACTGCGCGCGAACGGAGCACCACATGACGTCCAGCGGCTCACGGCAGGATCGCGACACCTGGGATCTGGCGTCCAGCGTCGGGGTAACCGCGACCATGGTCGCTGTCGCGCGCGCCATAGCCACCCACGCCGAGAACCCGCTGATTAACGATCCGTTTGCCGCACCGCTGGTTCGGGCCGTCGGCGTCGACTTGCTCACCCGGCTGGCCAGTGGAGAGACAACCGTCGCCGATCTGGACGACGACCCGCAACGCCCGTTCGACGGCATGGCCGACATTGCGGACAACATGGCCGTCCGTACTCGCTTCTTCGACGAATTCTTTCTGGATGCGGCCCGGGCGGGCATCAGGCAGGCGGTGATCCTGGCGTCCGGCCTGGATTCCCGCGCCTACCGGCTGCCCTGGCCGCACGGGACAGTCGTCTACGAGGTGGACCAGCCGCAGGTCATCGAGTTCAAGTCGACGACCCTGGCCGAACTGGGTGCCCAAGCCAGCGCGGACCGGCGCACGGTTGCCGTCGATCTCCGCGATGATTGGCCGGCCGCCCTGTGCGAGGCCGGGTTCGATCGATCCCAGGCCAGCGCCTGGAGCGCCGAGGGATTGCTGGGCTACCTACCCCCCGAGGCGCAGGATCGATTACTGGACAACATCACCGGGCTCAGTGCGACGGGCAGTCGGTTGGCCATAGAAAGCATGAGAAGCGTGGAAAGCATGAGCAGTCCCGATCACGTTGGCGAGGACCGGTTGCGCGAGCGCATGCAGATGAACTCCGAGCGCTGGCGCGCCCACGGCTTCGATGTCGACATGAGCAGTCTGATCTATCTCGGTGCGCGCAATGAGGTGTCGCCCTACCTGACCAACCGTGGTTGGCTGATGGACACCATCCCACTTCCGGAACTTCGGGCCGCCAGCGGACTGCAGCCGGCCGTCGACCAGAGTCTGCCGGCGGTGGAAATGCTCTACATCAGTGGGACGTTATATGCACGTCACTAACCCCAACAGATAGGACAGCCATGCCACGGGCGCACGACGACAACTGGGATCTTGCATCGAGCGTGGGCGCCACCGCGACCCTGGTCGCGGCCGGGCGCGCGATGGTGACCATGGCTCCCGATGGCTTGATCAAGGATCCGTTCGCCGAACCACTCGTGCGTGCGGTCGGGGTGGACTTCTTCACCAAGATGATGGACGGCGACCTCGACCCAGCGGTGTTCGAGAACATCACGCCCGGCCGCGTCCAGGCGATGATCGACGGAATGGGGGTGCGCACCAAGTACTTCGACGAGTACTTCGCCGACGCCACCGGCTCGGGCATCCGCCAAGCGGTGATTCTGGCGTCCGGTTTGGACGCGCGCGCTTACCGGCTGCCCTGGCCGGAGGGGACGGTGGTCTACGAGATCGACCAGCCCAAGGTCATCGAGTTCAAGACCACCGCGCTGGCCGATATCGGGTCCCAACCCACCGCAATTCGGCGCACCGTGGCGATCGACCTGCGCGGGGACTGGCCCACCGCACTAATGCAGGCCGGCCTGGATGTCACACAACCGACCGCGTGGCTGGCCGAAGGCCTCCTGATCTACCTGCCCCCAGAAGCCCAGGACCGGCTGTTCGACAACATCACCGCGCTCAGTGCCCCAGGCAGCACCGTCGCGACCGAGTTCGTGCCCGGCATCGTGGATTTCGACGCCGAGAAGGCCTCGGAAATGTCCGGCCGGTTCCGCGACCACGGCGTGGACATCGACATGGGCTCGCTCGTCTACTCCGGTGCCCGCAACCACGTCGTCGACTATCTACGCGACAAGGGCTGGGAAGCAAACGGGGTGACTCGGAGCGAGCTTTTCACCCAGCACGGCTTGAAAGTTCCCGCACCCGAGGACGATGACCCGCTCGGCGAGATCATCTTCATCAGCGGCAGGCTCGGCGCCTGACGTTCAAAATCGCGCCTGACCCAACCACAGCACGCTGACACCGCTCGTGTTCTGCTCGATGTGGTCGACGATCCCGGCCACCGAACGGATGAGGAGCGCGCTGACGGCTTCGGGCAGTGAAGCCGCACCCGGCTGCGACGACGCTCGCGGGCGCAGCATGTCCAGCAGCGACGAGCCGGGATAGCTCAGCACCCGCACCTCGGTGTCTGGGTCCAGCCCGGCCAGTACCTTAGCCCGGCGCACCGCGGTCCGAAAACCGCCCAGCTCGTCGACCAGGCCGCGCTCAAGAGCGTCGGCGCCCGTCCAAACCCGGCCGCGCGCAACCTTATCCACCTCTTTGGTAGTCAGGTTCCGCCCGTCGGCGACGCGCTGCACGAAGTCCGTGTAGAACAGGTCGGCGTCGGCCTCCTGGCGGGCCTGCTGCTGCGGGGTGAACGGCGCGTCTATCGACCAGGCATCGGCATTGGCGTTGGTGCGCACCGTGTCTGAGCCCACTCCCAACCGGTCCTTGAGGTCGCGAACCACCAGTTTCCCGGTGATGACTCCGATCGAGCCGGTGATGGTTCCCGGGTTGGCAACGATCGCGTCGGCGGCCATTGAGACGTAGTAGCCTCCTGAGGCGGCCACCGCGCCCATCGACGCCACCACCGGCTTACCGCGGTCGCGGGCTCGCTTCACCTCACGCCAAATGGTCTCCGACGCCGTCACCGAACCGCCCGGGCTGTCCACCCGCAGTACGATCGCCGACACCGAATCGTCAGCCGCCACCTCCCGCAGCGCCGCCGCTATGGTGTCGCCGCCGGCGTTCGACGGACCCAGGGGCAGACCCTGCGGCCCGCCCCGACCGCTGACAATTGCCCCTTCGACGGTGACCACGGCGATGGTGGGCTTGCCCCGCAGCCCCGGGATGGACGGCACCGGCGGCGCCAGCCGCGGTCGGGCCGAACCGGCGTAGCGCGCCAGGTACATCCGCGGTGGCTTCTCGTCTGCGCCCACCTCTGGGGAGTCTGTCGAATCGCCTTCGGTATCAACCAGTTCCGCCATTCGGGCGTAGGCCTCGTCGCGGAATCCGATCCGGTCGACCAGCCCCGAGGACAGTGCGTCATCGCGCATCAACGGAGCGCGGTCGGCCAACTCGTTCAGCGCGTCGACGTCGATATCGCGCGACTCGGCCACCGCCTGCCACACCTGACTCCGCAGGCTTTCCAGCATGCGGGTGACCGCCTCGCGGTGCGCATCGGTGAAGCCGTCCTCGGTGAAAAGGTTTGCCGCCGACTTGTATTCGCCCCGCGCGACGAACTGCGCCTCGATACCGGCCTTGTCCAGCGCATCGCGCAGGAACATCGCGTTGGCCGCGAAGCCGATCAGCCCGACACCCCCGGAGGGCTGCATCCAGATCTCCCGAAAGGCGGAAGCCAGGTAGTACGACAGCGTGCCCGGGTAGGTTTCCGCCCACGCCACGGACGGCTTGGCCGCGCTGAACGCCGCAATGGCATCCCGAAGCTCCTGAACCGCCCCGATCGGCGACGGGGGCAGCTGTACGCGGGCGATCAGCCCGGCGACGCGCGGGTCCTCGGCGGCGCGGTGGATGGTGGCCACCGTCTCGCGCAGCGACATCTGCCGGCCACCGCCGGTGATGATCGTGACGGGGTCGAAGCCGGTGGTCTCCGGGGGAGCGCTGCGCAGGTTCAACTCGAGCACACAACCGTTGGGCACGCCGTGGTGGCGTGCGGTGTCGACCCGGTTGACCAGGGCGCGCAGGTCGTTGACACCAGGCAGCGAGGGCAAAAACGCGAACATGTTTGAAGCCTACCGATCGGCGCCGACCCAGCCCGTACGGTGGAGGCCGTGCGGTTCTGCATTGCGATCCCTCAAGTCGGTTCAGACGACTTCGACACCGCCGCGTTGCGGGCCTACCTCACGCGCGCCGAGCAGCTGGGTTTCGAGGGCGGGTGGACTCTTGAGCAGGCCGTCGGCTCCTCCGGCCTGCTGGCGCCGCTGGAGCTGCTGGCCTACGCCGCGGCCTGCACCGAGCGGCTGCGCCTGGGGGTGGCCGTCATGGTGACGTCGTTGCACGACCCATTGCAGCTGGCATCGGCCGTCACCGCCGTCGACCGGCTCAGCCACGGGCGCCTCGACCTCGGTGTGGTGGCCGGCGGTGGCTCCCGCAAGTTCGAGGCTTTCGGTGTCGACAAAGCCACCCACGTAAGCTATTTCTCCGAGGGGCTGGAGTTGATGCGGGCCGCTTGGTCCGACGAGCCCCGGGTGTTGTTCCATGGCCGGTTTCGCAGCGTCGACAACCTCCCCATCTCGCCCAAGCCGGTGCAGCGGCCACATCCGCCAATTTGGTTCGGAGGCAACGCACCCGCGGCCCTGGCCCGCGCGGTCCGGCTGGGTGACGCCTTTATCGGTGCGGGATCGTCGACGACGGCCGCCTTTGCCGACGCCGTTGCCGTCGTGCGCCGCGAGTTGAGCGAGCAGCGCAAGGATTCCGCGGGCTTCACCATCGCCAAGCGGGTCTACGTGATGGTCGACGACGCCGCCGAGCGCGCCCGGGAGCGCGCGCTCACCGGGCTGCGACGCATCTACGGCGACCGGCCCGGCCTGGACGCGGTCGCCGTGGCGGGTAAGCCGGCCGATGTCGCTCGCGGTCTGTCCGAGGTGATGTACGCGGGCGCGCAGATGCTGCTGTTCAATCCCGTCGGCGAGAACGTCGCCGAAGACCGCGAACAGATGGAACGCCTTGCCGCGCAGGTAATCCCGCGGCTGAGTTAGACACCGCGGAGAAACCTAGAGTTCGGTGGCCGAACCGCCGGCCGCGCTGATCTTCTCCCGCGCGCTGCCGCTGAACTTGTGCGCCGTCAGGTCGACCTTGACGGTCAACTTGCCGTCGCCGAGCACCTTGACCAAGCCGTTCTTGCGAACGGCACCCTTAGCCACCAACTCCTCGACGCCGACCGTGCCGCCATCCGGGAACAACCGGTTGATGTCGCCGACATTGACCACCTGGTACTCGGTGCGGAACCGGTTGCGGAAGCCCTTGAGTTTGGGTAACCGCATGTGGATGGGCATCTGCCCACCCTCAAAGGTCGCCGGAACATTCTTGCGAGCCTTCGTACCCTTGGTGCCGCGGCCCGCGGTCTTACCCTTGGAACCCTCACCGCGGCCGACGCGGGTGCGCGCGGTCTTCGACCCGGGCGCGGGCCGCAGGTCGTGCAGCTTGATGGTCACTGTGACTTCCCTTCTGCGGGCTCCACCTCAACCAGGTGGCTCACCACTGCGATCAACCCGCGCGTCTGCGGGTTGTCGTCGCGGATCACCGAGTGGCGAATCTTGCGCAGACCCAGCGTGCGCAGGCTCTCCCGCTGCTTCCAGCGCGCACCGATGGTGCTGCGCACCTGGGTGATCTTCAGTTGGCTCATTGTGCCGTTCCCTCCCGCGCTGCGGCAGCCGCCAGCGCGTCGCTTTCGCGACGTGCCTTCAGCATCCCGGCCGGGGCGACGTCCTCGATGGGCAGACCGCGCCGGGCGGCCACCTCCTCGGGACGCTGCAGCATCTTCAACGCGGCGACGGTGGCGTGCACCACGTTGATCGCGTTGTCACTACCCAGCGACTTGGCCAAAATGTCGTGCACGCCGGCGCATTCCAGTACCGCACGCGCCGCACCACCGGCGATCACACCGGTACCCGGGCTGGCCGGGCGCAACATTACGACCCCGGCGGCGGCCTCGCCCTGTACCGGATGCGTGATGGTCCCACGGATCAATGGCACTCGGAAGAAACCTTTGCGAGCCTCCTCGACACCCTTGGCAATCGCGGCCGGAACCTCTTTGGCCTTGCCGTAGCCGACACCGACCATGCCGTGGCCGTCACCCACGATGACCAAAGCGGTGAAGCTGAATCGCCGACCACCCTTGACCACCTTGGAGACACGGTTGATCGCGACGACCCGCTCCAGGTAATTGCTCTTGTCGCCGTCCCGGTCGCGATCGCGACCGCCACGGCCACCGCCATCACGGCGGCCCCGTCCGTCGCGTCCATCGCGGCCGTCACGGCTGTCCGGGCCCTGCCCACCAGCCGGCTGTTCCGCCATTATGCGGTCCTTCCGTTCATAAGGCTGAAAATGCTCATCAGAATCGCAATCCGTTCTCGCGGGCCGCATCGGCCAACGCCGCAATCCGTCCACCGTAGGTGTAGCCGCCGCGGTCGAAGACCACGGAGTCGATGCCGGCAGCCTTGGCCCGCTCGGCGATCAACTGCCCGACCCGCACGCTACGGGATTTCTTGTCCCCATCCAGACCGCGCACATCAGCTTCGATCGACGAAGCGGCGGCCAGGGTGGTGCCGTTCAGGTCATTCACCAACTGCACGTGAATGTGCCGCGAAGAGCGGTTGACCACCAGCCGGGGACGCTCCGCGGTGCCGGAGATCTTCTTGCGCAGCCGCGCGTGGCGACGAAGCCGCGAGACCCGCCGGGTCGCGGATACGCTCTGCCCCGCCGGCCTTTGTGCCTCAGCCTGTGATTGCGCCATGACTACTTACCTGTCTTTCCGACCTTGCGGCGGATCTGCTCACCCTCGTAGCGCACGCCCTTGCCCTTGTACGGGTCGGGGCGGCGCAGACGGCGGATGTTCGCCGAGATTTGGCCGACCTTCTGCTTGTCGATCCCAGAAACTGTGAACTTCGTCGGAGCCTGAACGGCGAACGTGATGCCCTCAGGAGCCTCGATCACCACCGGATGGCTGTAGCCGAGAGCGAACTCCAGGTTGCTGCCCTTGAGCTGCACGCGGTAACCCACGCCGTAGATCTCCATCTTGGTGGTGTAGCCCTCCGTCACGCCGGTGACCAGGTTGGCCACGAGGGTGCGGGACAGCCCGTGCAGCGAGCGGTTTTGCCGCTCGTCGTCCGGACGGGAAACCACGATGGCACCGGCATCGTTGCGCGCCACCGTGATCGGCTCGGCGACCGTCAACTCCAGGGCGCCTTTGGGCCCCTTCACCGACACGTTCTGGCCCTCGATAGTTACGTCGACTCCGGCGGGAACCGGAACCGGCTGCTTACCAATACGCGACATGATTCAAACTCCCCTTACCACGCCCTACCAGACATAAGCGAGGACTTCGCCGCCCACGCCCTGCCTGGCTGCCTGACGGTCGGTGAGCAGACCCGACGACGTCGAAATGATCGCTACGCCAAGACCACCCAGCACCCGCGGCAGGTTGGTGGACTTCGCGTACACCCGCAAACCGGGCTTGGACACCCGCTTCAAACCCGCGATGCTGCGCTCGCGGCTGGGCCCGTACTTGAGCTGAACGATCAGCGACTTGCCGACCCGAGCATCCTCGGTGCGGAAATCGGTGATGTAGCCCTCGCTCTTGAGGATCTGGGCGATGTTGGCCTTGATCTTGGAGTGGGGCAAGCTCACTTCGTCGTGGTACGCGGAGTTGGCGTTGCGCAGACGGGTCAAGAAGTCTGCGATCGGATCCGTCATAGTCATGGTTTAGTCCCTGTGTCCTGTCACCAACTGCTCTTCTGCACGCCGGGCAACTCACCCGCATGCGCCATCTCGCGCAAGCAGATTCGGCAAAGCCCGAACTTGCGGAACACCGCACGCGGACGGCCGCACCTGCTGCAGCGTGTGTAGCCACGCACCGCGAACTTCGGCTTGCGGTTGGCTTTGTTGACCAGTGCCTTCTTCGCCATCTGCTCAGTTCTCCTTGAAGGGAAAGCCGAGGGCCCGCAACAGCGCTCGTCCTTCGTCGTCGGTCGTCGCCGAGGTGACGACGCTGATGTCCATGCCGCGGACCCGGTCGATCTTGTCCACGTCGATCTCGTGGAACACCGACTGCTCGGCGAGACCGAAGGTGTAGTTGCCGACACCGTCGAACTGCTTGGGCGACAAGCCGCGGAAGTCACGGATACGGGGCAGCGCGATCGAGGTGAGCCGGTCGAGGAACTCCCACATCCGGTCGCCACGCAGGGTGACCCGCGCGCCGATCGGCATGCCTTCACGCAATTTGAACTGTGCAATGGACTTGCGGGCCTTGCGGATCTCCGGTCGTTGCCCGGTGATCAGCGACAGGTCGTTGACGGCGCCGTTGATCAACTTGGCGTCACGAGCGGCCTCGCCGACGCCCATGTTGACCACGACCTTCGTCACCGTGGGGATCTGCATGACGTTGCGGTAACCGAACTGCTTATTGAGCGAATCCCGGATCTCTTTGCGATAACGCTCTTTGAGGCGCGGCTGCGTCTTCTCTGCAGTAGTCATCTTCAGATGTCCTTGCCGTTGCGCTTGGAGATGCGGACCCGCTTACCGGTCTCCTCGTCCACGCGGTAACCGATGCGGGTGGGCTTGCCGTCGGAGTCGACAACCATCACGTTTGACACGTGGATCGGCGCTTCCTGGGTGACGATGCCACCGGAGCGGGCGCCGCGCTGGTTGGTCGAGATCGCGGTGTGCTTCTTGATCCGGTTGACGCCTTCGACCAGCACCCGGTTGCGGTCCGGATAGGCCTGGATCACTTTGCCCTTGGCCCCTTTGTCTTTGCCGGCGATGACCAGCACGGTGTCGCCTTTGTGGACCTTCACCTACAGCACCTCCGGGGCGAGCGAGATGATCTTCATGAACTTCTTCTCACGCAATTCGCGACCGACCGGTCCGAAGATGCGGGTACCGCGCGGGTCGTTGTCGGGCTTGATGATCACCGCGGCGTTCTCATCGAACTTGATGTAGCTGCCGTCCGGACGCCTACGCTCCTTGACGGTGCGTACCACGACGGCCTTCACGACGTCACCCCGTTTAACGCTGCCGCCCGGGATAGCGTCCTTGACAGTGGCAACGATGATGTCGCCGATGCCGGCATAGCGTCGCGACGAGCCGCCGAGCACGCGGATACACAAGATCTCCTTGGCGCCGGTGTTGTCGGCGACCTTCAGCCGCGATTCCTGCTGAATCACTCGATCTCCTGACCTGGTGGACGTATGCGCGGCAGGCTAAGACATGCTCAATGAGCACCTGACGTGCGCGGTCTTGAAAAACAGCTGTCGCCGAAGGGCACGCGGGGCCGGCTTCCCAGTTTCTAAAGCCAGCCGAGGTCTGCCCAAGGCAACCCCTGGAGTCTAGGGGACAGCCAGCGCAGCACCAAATTGTCGGCACTCGCCATTTCGCCACTAGCTGCTCGGTCAGACGGCTGGTGGGTTCACCGACTCGCCCGCGATCGTGACAGCGCCGACCCCGGCAGCGGGGAGCTGATGCGTTCCTGAGCTAGCGGAACAGCAAGGCCGAAGGCGTCCCCGGCACGTCGGTAACGAATGACTTCGGCACTGACATGGGCTTCAGCCCTCATTCCGCCACGAGTCTGTTGCGCCCGGCTCAGGCCGGACGCGGTTTGTTCCCGGGTTGGGAGCTATGTCGCGGCGGCGCGCTGGCGCGCGCGGAAGGCTTTGACTTTGGCCCGGTTACCGCAGGTCCTCATGCCGCACCAGTGCCGGTTCTTCGCTCGCGAGGCGTCGACGTAGAAGAGAGTGCAGTGCGGATAGCCACAGCATTTGACGTTATCGATATCCGGTCCGGCGAGCAGATCCACCAGATCGGCGGCCAAGCTCGCGAGCAGTTGCGACGCGGTGCCCTCCCGGCGAACGGACCCGTTCCGGAGCAATCGCCGTGCCAGTTGGGGTTGGGATGCCAGCTCGTTGAGCAGCTCGACGTCCGCGACTTTCGGCCGACGGCGCTCGAGTCGAGCGGTGACTATTCGACGGATGGCATCGCGCAGTGCGATTGCGGTCACGAAATCATCGTCAGTCACTTCGATAGCGGCATCCAAGAGCCGCCCTTCGACGGCCCAGCTCGAGAGCATCCGCGGATCAGTCAGTAGTTCCTGCTCCTCTGGCGTGCGTCGATGCTTCAGGGTGCCCATGAAGTCGAGGCACCGGCGGCCGCCCACCCACGGGAAATTCATGTCACTAGCATATGGGAACCCGAGTAACCTTATAAGTAGGTTACACACGTGGTCGTCACCCCGCTGGCGGTCAGTGGGTAACCATCTTGACAGGTTACAGTCAACATGTAAACATCGCAATATACGCATGTTTATCTGAGCTGTCGACCCATCGGGGTGTACCCCACGCCAGCAGCGGAAAAGGCGCGGCGGACGCCCCGAACACCATCGAAAGCCGAAAGGAACCAAGCTGATTGGACTTTGACCACACCACGGAATCGCTGTTGTCGGCCAAAGCATCTATCGGCCAGCGCAGGCGACGAGTTCGCGACGAACATCGCTGTGCCCGCAACCAAAGACGTAAACGCTTCCCACCAAATCGATTCCGTTACACGGGTGTTCCAGCGGGCCGCTGCGCAACCCGCGAACTACTGACCAAGCCTTTCCCGGCACGACGTTGTCGGCGAAAGGGACACAGACATGCACGGCGATAGGACGAAACACTATGAACAACGGGCTTTCTGCCTTCCACTTCGTGGCGCACGTGCCGAGGACGGCATGCACCGCGATGAACTCCTCGCGGCGAGCGGTCGCGCGATCGGCTATCTGCGGCAAACGCCCATGTTGGCGTCCAGAGAGCGGCTAGTGACGTGGTACCGAACGTGCCGTACGGCGACCTCGACACAATCGACCGCGCCGTGTTCGCGGTTGGGACGAACTACCCGCCGCTGCATCGACCGGCGTGCCGCCGTTATCGCCGCGCGCAACTGCTATACGTAGCGACCGGGGCTATGCGGCTTGACACCGCCGACGGGACCTGGACGGTGCCGCCGCGACGGGCGGTGCTGATCCCGCCGGACACCAACCACCAAGTGCTGATGGACGGTGTCAGCGCCAGCAGTCTTTACATCGAGCCGGCTGCGGTGCCTTGGTTTCCGAATCGGTGCCAAGTAGTCAACGTTTCACCGCTGCTGCGATCACTCCTGCTCGCCGCGATGCACCTGCCGGCCGAGTACCAGCTGCGTGGCCGCGACGCCGCGCTGATCGAGCTCATCCTCTACGAGATCCAGCTCGAAATGCCTCTGCCGCTGGATCTTCCGATGCCGCGCCGAACGGATCTCCGCAGCATTTGTCAGAGCTTCGTCGGCGCTCCCAGCATTCGGCAGATGCCGGGCCAGTGGGCGGCCGCGCTTCATGTCAGCAAACGAACGTTCAACAGAATGTTCCGCGCGGAAACAGGCCTGACTTTTCAGCAGTGGCGCCAACGCGCCTGCGTCCTTCACGCGATACACCTGCTCTCGCATGGGATGACGGTCACGCAGACGGCGACAACGCTCGGATATGACACCCCCGCGGCTTTTTCCGCGATGTTCACTCAGCAGGTCGGCAGCACGCCGAAGTCATTTCACCACCCATGACCTCTCACCGGCACCGGGCCCGCTGCCGCAGTTAATGTCTTGGTACAGCTGCGTTTTCCTCGGCACCTGAGCCAGGTGATGACCTCGGCGAATGCCTCATCGCCCAGCGGCATCCTCGCGTAGGGAAATCGGCGCGCACTCCGACGCCGGGCACGTGGCCGTCACGGCTGACAAGCCATTGGCGCAATCGCAATAAATCCCCCGTGCTGTGACACTTCGCGCCAAGAGCACGGAAAACTCTGTCCCGACCCGTCTTTGGCGTGATGCACTCGCCAAATCAACGGTACCGGCAGGGCCCGGTTAAGGAGGAACGTCTCATGTCGTATCTAGTCATCGCCCCGGAGACGGCGGCGACAGCGGCAGCGGATTTGACCGGAATCACATCGACTCTCGACGCTGCCAACACCGCTGCGGCTGACTCCACAACCTCGATCCTGGTGAGCGCTGCCGATGAGGTCTCAGCCGCGATCG
>JALHRH010000023.1 GCA_022841565.1 Mycobacterium sp.
GCCATCGTGCTGGCGTTCGATGCCGTCATGGTGGCCCGCGGCGATCTAGGTGTCGAGCTGCCGCTAGAGGAGGTGCCGCTGGTACAGAAGCGGGCCATCCAGATGGCTCGGGAGAATGCCAAACCGGTGATTGTCGCAACCCAGATGCTTGATTCGATGATTGAGAATTCGCGACCCACCCGGGCCGAGGCCTCCGATGTCGCCAACGCCGTGCTCGACGGCGCCGACGCGCTGATGCTGTCCGGCGAAACCTCGATCGGCAAGTACCCGCTGCTGGCGGTCCAGACGATGTCGCGAATCGTCTGCGCGGTCGAGGAGAATTCGACGGCCGCGCCGCCGTTGACACACGTGCCGCGCACCAAACGGGGGGTGATCTCCTATGCCGCGCGCGACATCGGGGAGCGCCTGGACGCCAAGGCGCTGGTGGCGTTCACCCAGTCCGGCGATACGGTCCGGCGCCTCGCCCGCCTGCACACCCCGCTGCCGTTGCTGGCGTTCACCGACCTGCCGGAGGTGCGAAGCCAGCTGGCCATGACGTGGGGCACCGAGACCTTCATCGTCCCCCACATGAAGTCCACCGACGGCATGATCCGCGAAGTCGACAAGTCGCTGCTCGAACTCGGCCGCTACAAGCGCGGTGACTTGGTGGTCATCGTCGCGGGCGCCCCTCCCGGCACAGTCGGCTCGACCAATTTGATCCACGTGCACCGCATTGGCGAGGACGACGTCTAACAGCGTGTCTGACTTTGACGAGTTGCTGGCGGTGCTGGACCTCCGCCGGGTCGCCGACGACCGGTTCATCGGATCTCACCCCAGCAAGAACCCGATGCGCACGTTCGGTGGCCTGCTGGTGGCGCAGTCGTTCATCGCGAGCACCCGCACGCTGATCCGCCAGCACTTGCCGCCGAGCGCGCTGTCGGTGCATTTCATCAACGGCGGCGACACCTCCCGGGACATCGAGTTTCGCGTCGTGCGGCTGCGCGACGAGCGGCGCTTCGCTAACCGGCGCGTCGATGCGATACAGAACGGCACATTGCTGTGCTCGGCGATGATTTCCTACATGTCCGGTGGCGGCGGCCTCGAGCACAGCGTCCAACCGCCGCAAGTAGCCGGGCCGGAATCGGTGCCGCCGATCGGCGAGCTGTTGCGCGGCTATGAGCAGACCGTCCCGCATTTCGTCAACGCCCTGCAGCCCGTCGACTGGCGCTACACCAACGACCCGGCCTGGGTGATGCGGGACAAGCGCGAAAGCCTTCCCTACAACCGGGTTTGGCTCAAGGCATCGGGTGCGATGCCCGACGATCCGGTGCTGCACACCGCGACAATGTTGTACGCCTCGGACACCACGGTGCTGGACTCGGTGATCACCACCCACGGGCTGTCGTGGGGGTACGATCGCATCTTCGCAGCGTCGGCCAACCACTCGGTGTGGTTCCACCGCCAGGTTGATTTCGACGACTGGGTGTTGTACTCGACGTCGTCACCGGTCGCCGCCGACTCACGCGGTCTGGGCGCCGGGCATTTCTTCGATCGCTCGGGGCAGGTCATCGCCACCGTCGCGCAGGAGGGCGTGGTGAAGTACTTCCCCGCACCGAGCGGATAACCCAAGCCGCGAACTGCGGTCCGGTCCTCGCGAACACGCGCCTAAAGCCGCTGCCGCGCTGATCACCGCGGTCACCACTGCGCCGGCGGAGAAACATTTCACTGGCACGCTCCGATACTCCTGCCGGTAGGGCCCTGATCAGGCGTAACGTTCTTGGCAGGCGCAGCTCGAGTGGGGAGGTGCGATGGAACAACCGTCGATTGGTCTGGTGCCACGCATCCATCGGCGTGAACGTGTTGTGGTTCATGCCGATTCACTGGTGGCCCGGTGTGTCAGCGCGCTGGGGGTGGTGGTTGCGGCCTGCTGGTTGGTTGCGGTGTTCACCCTCGACCGTCGGCACGAGGACTGGCAGGACGCCGGGCGGCTGGCCTGGTCGCTGACCATTCTGGCCGCGGTAGCGTTAATCGCGCGCGGCATCTTCCTCGGACGTCCGGTAACGGCATCGCACGCGGCGGCTGCCGGCACATTGATCGTCGTCGGTCTGGGTGCCCACGTGCTGGCGTTGAACACGCTCGGGCAGCTGTCGATCGCCGGTTCGGGACTGGCGCTGATGTGGCCGATGTCTGCACATGCCCGGCCCGATGATCTGCCGCGGGTGTGGGCACTGATCAACGCCACCCGGCAGGATCCGTTGGCCCCGTTCGCGATGCAAACCGGTAAGTGCTACCACCTCAACGACCACGCGACCGCGGCGCTGGCGTACCGGACCCGGTGCGGGTTTGCCGTGGTGAGCGGGGATCCGATCGGTGACGAAACCCAATTCCCGGCACTGGTAGCCGATTTCGCCAACGTGTGCCACTCCCACGGCTGGCGGATGGTGGTAGTGGGCTGCAGCGAGCGTCGACTCGGCCTGTGGAGCCCAGCGATAGTCGGACAGTCGTTGCGGCCCATACCGATCGGCCGGGATGTGGTCGTCGAGGTGAGCAGTTTCCACCTCGTCGGACGCAAGTTCCGCAACCTGCGTCAAGCGGTGAACCGGACGCACAATGCCGGCATCACCACCGAGATCGTGGCCGAGGCGGAACTCGATTCCCGCCGGCGTGCGGAGCTGACGGCTGTGCTGCTGGCGTCGGCCAAAGGAGCGCACACCGACCGCGGCTTCTGCATGAATCTCGACGGCGTGCTGCAGGGACGCTATCCAGGGACGCAGCTGATCATCGCCAGGGACGCACAGGGGGCCGTCCAGGGCTTCCATCGATACGCGACCGCCGGCGACGGCAGCGACGTCACCCTCGACGTGCCCTGGCGACGTCGTGGGGCGCCAAACGGGATCGACGAGCGGCTCAGCGTCGATATGATTACGGCCGCCAAAGAGCAAGGGGCGCAACGGGTATCGCTGGCGTTTGCGGCCTTTCCCGAGCTGTTCGACGGTGACCGTCGCGGCTGGCTGCAACAGTGCTGCTACGTTTTGGTCCATGTGCTGGACCCGTTGATCGCCCTCGAGTCGTTATCGCGATACTTGCGCAAGTTTCACGCGCTGGACGCGCGGCGGTATGCCTTGGTCTCGCTGACTCAGCTAGTGCCGTTGGTTTTCGTGTTGCTGTCGCTGGAGTTCATGCCGCGCCGGCGACACCTGTGACCGCGCAATCGATATCGCGGGGCAGGTGATGAGTCGCCACCACTACAGTTCTGCTGGCTGGCATCAATTCCGCGTTACCACACAATAACTCACGCAGTATCCGGTCGGCATCGGCCGCATCGAGGTGCTCGGTGGGTTCGTCGAGCAGCACGATCGACGCAGGGGAGAGCACCGCCCGGGCCAGCAACAACCGCCGACGCTGGCCGGCCGAAATAGCCTGCGCCCCAGCGGTCAACACCGTCGATAGGCCCTGGGGCAGACCGGACAGCCAGCCGCCTAGGCCTACCGCGTCGAGGGCCGCGATCAACTCGTCATCGTTGCAGTCACCGCGGGCCACCAAGAGATTGTCCCGGACCGTGGTGGCGAAGATATGTGCGTCTTCGGCGAAAAAGCTGACGGTGCGTCGCAATTCGTCTTCTTGGATACGTTTCAGGTCGACTCCGTCCAGCGTCACCTGTCCCTGTACCGGCGGTAGCAGCCCGGCCAGGGTCATCAACAGTGTCGTCTTGCCGGAGCCGCTGGGACCGGTCACGGCCAGCCGCGCGCCCGGTGGCAGGTCGATCGATGCGTGTTTGGCGCGCGCGCCAGCGTGGCCGGCGGCCACCCGCGCCGACAACACCGACAACCGCCCCAACGGCCGCCCCAGCGCGACCATTCGCGTGCTGCTTTCGGCGGGCCGGTTACGGGGCGGCGCCAGCTCCAGGAGGCGACCCGCCGCAATTCGCGACCTGATCAACTGGACCGCGGCCCCCGGTAGGACGCCGGTGGCTTCAAAAGCCGACAGCGGCACCAACATCAGGACGGCCAGTGTCGTCGGTGCCGCGGTGGGTGCCATCCCCATGGCGGCTATCACCGCGCCGATCACGCTGACGCCGATCGCCGCGGTCGGTACGGCCTCGGCGAACGCGGCGGGTCTGGCCGCGGTGTCCAGCATGGCGCCCCAGGCACGTTGCTGGCGCTGAGATTCGGCGATGACGTCCGGCAACGCGCCCGCGACCCGGAGTTCGGGTGCATGCTCGAGCGCGAGCATCGCCGCGGTGTCGCGCTCGGAATGATGCTGGCGCGCAACGGCTTCCTGCGTGGCGGCGGATCGTCCGGCCAGCCAGGGCGCCACTATGCCGGCCAGGAGCAGGCACACCGCCAGCACCACCGCGGCCGGAAACGAGATGATTCCGACGACCACGACGGCCGCCAGTGACAGCACGGCCGCGACACCGATCGGTACCAGCGCCCGCACCAGCACATCGGCCAGCGCGTCGACGTCGGCGCCGACCCGAGCCACCAGCTCCCCGCTGGGCATTCGTACCGCGCCCGCGACCGGTCCGGTGGCCAACCGGCGATAGATCTGCGCGCGGGCCGTGCCGGCGGCCCGTAGCGCCGCGTCGTGGGTGACCAGGCGCTCGCAGTAGCGCAGCACGCCACGCGAAATCGCGAATGTGCGAACCGCGACGACCGCGATGGACAGGTCCAGTACCGGCGGTAGCTGAGCTGCCCGCGTGATCAGCCACGCAGACGTTCCGGCCAGCGCGAGCGCGCTGCCTAGCGACAGCACGCCCAGCGCGATCGCGGCACCGAGGCGGGGGAGGCGGGGCCGCAACAGATCTGCGGTTTGCCGAACCAGGTCAGACCTGCGCATAGCGCGCCTCATTCCCGGCGACGACGGCGACGACCCGGTCGCCGATCGTGATGACCCGCTCGCGGTGCCCGACGACCACCACCGTCGACCCGGCACGGGCACGGGCGACGATGGCCGCCAACACCCGTTGCTCGGTGTCGTCGTCCAGATGCGCGGTGGGTTCGTCGAGCAACAACACGGGCGCCGAGGATCCCAGCGCCCGCGCCAGGCCCAGCCGTTGCCGCTGGCCGAGGGACAGCCCCATGCCGCCGCGCCCCAGCTCGGTGTCCATCCCGTTTGGTAACTCAGCCAGCACCGTGTCGAATCCCGATGCGGTGCAAGCAGTGTCAAGATCTTTGAGGACGCCGAACAGCTCCAGGTTGTCCCGCACGGTGCCTGGGATCAACACCGGGCGTTGAGCGAGCCAGGAGACTTGGCGCCACCAACGAGTAGGTTCCAGGTGGCCGATGTCTACTCCGGCCACGGTGACGCGACCCGATGACGGCGCAGTCAGGGCGGCGATCACCTGCAGCGTGGTGCTCTTGCCCGCGCCGTTGCGTCCGGTCAGCACGGTCACCTCACCTGGTTCGATGACCGCTGTCAGCCCCTGCGGCGCGTAGCCGTCCCGTCCGGCGATGCTGAGGCTCTCGAGGCGAATCTGCGCCCCGTACGCGGCGACCTGCTGTCGGCCCGATATGGTCGGCGTCGGTTCGCCGATGAGGGCGAAGGCTCTGTCGGCTGCGGCCCTGCCGTCTTGGGCGGCATGGTATTCCACTCCGATGCGTCGCAGCGGCCAGTACACGTCGGGTGCCAGCAGTAGCACGGTCAGGCCGACGGTCAGGCTCATCTCGCCAAAGACGAGGCGCAGGCCGATGCCGACCGCGATCAGCGCCACGCCCAGGGTGGCCAGGAGTTCGAGCACCAGCGCCGACAGGAACGCGATCCGCAAGGTCGCCATCGTCGAACGGCGATGAGCTGCACCGAGTTCGGCGATCCGATGCTCGGGACCGCACGCGCGTCCCAGGGCGCGCAGGGTGGGAATGCCGGCGACCAAATCCAGCAGGCGGGATTGCAGGGTGGTCATGGCCGCCAGCGAGACCGCTGATCGTTCGGCGGTGGCCAATCCGATGAGCACCATGAAGATCGGTATGAGTGGCAGCGTGATCACCACGATCACCGTCGATTTCAGGTCGTAGCATGCGATTACCGCAACAGTGGCTGGGGTCAGGATCGCGGCCAGTAGCAGGGTGGGCAGATACCCGGTGAAGTAGGGACGCAGACCGTCCAGCCCGCGAGTGACTACGACCGCGGCGGCGTCGCGCTGGGTCGCCAGCTCGCTGGGCTGACGGGCGGTTACTGCGGTCAACACCCGACCGCTGAGGTCGGCAATCACCGCGGTGGCTCCCCGCTGCCCCAGCCGTGCCTGCAGCCAGTGGGTGATCGTGCGGAAGGCCCACAGCGCCGCCAGGATTGACAACGGGCCGAGACAGCTGCGCAGGTCGCGTGTAGAGGGATCCGTTGCCACCCGCGCGACGATGCCCGCCAAAACAATCGCCGACCCGATCGCGCAGCCGCTGATCACCACTCCACATGCCACCTCTGCGGCCAGGTAGCGGCGCAGCGCGCTCGATGCCCGCCATAGTCGTGGGTCCAGTGGTGCCCGAGAGCCTTTCTCGCTCAGGACGGGCGCCTGGTCAGACCGATCGACGGCGGTATCCCGTCAGCCGAAATGCGTTGCCGGAACACCCAATAGGTCCAGGCCTGATAGATCACGGTCAGGGGCGTCATGATCGCCGCCACCCAGGTCATGATCTTCAGCGTGTACGGCGTAGACGAGGCGTTGTAGATCGTGACGTTCCATTGGCTATTGAGAGTCGACGGCACCAGGTTGGGGAATAGTGCGCCGAACAACAACACCACCACGCTCGCCACCACCAGCAGGGCACAGACAAACGCCCACCCGTCGGATGCCTTCCGCCAGGCCAGCAGTACCGCCGCTAGCTGAGCGACCACCGCCGCCCCCAGTACCGCCCAGGTCCAGTCCTTGCCGTAGGCCAGTTGAGTCCACACCCCAAATCCCGCAACCAACACCGTGGCCGGCAGCGAAAACCAACGGGCGAACCGGTGGGCGTCGTCGCGAATGGCGCCCGCGGTCTTCAAGGCCACAAACACCGCGCCGTAAAACAAGAACAAGGCGGCCGTGGCCACGCCGCCAAGCAGCGTATAGGGATTCAGCACGTCGCCGATCGAAAGGGTGACTTGGCCGTCGGCACCCACCGGGAGACCACGTACCAGTATCGCGAACGCGGTGCCCCACAAGATTGCCGGCAACCAGGACCCGGCCGCGATCCCGAGGTCGGCCAAACCCCGCCATTTCGTGTCGTCGACCTTGCCGCGCCACTCGATTGCCACGACCCGCACGATCATGCCGAACAGGATCGCCAGCAGCGGCAGGTAGAGCGTGGAGAACACCGTGGCATACCAGCCGGGGAACGCTGCGAACATCGCCGCGCCTGCGGTGATCAGCCAGACCTCGTTGCCGTCCCACACCGGGCCGATCGTGTTGAGCGCGGCGCGCCGGTGTGCCTCGCGGTCGCCCTTGCTGACCCGCGCGAACGGTTCCATCAGCATCCCCACCCCGAAGTCAAAGCCTTCCAGGACGAAGAATCCGAGGAACAGCGCCGCGATGAGGCCGAACCACACCTCTTGAAGGTTCATCTGCCAGCTCCTTCGGCCGCTGCTAGTAGGCGAACGATAGTGGTTTGACTTGCTCGTGGTCGGCGTCTTGGTCTTCGGATTGCGGCGCGGCCGGTTCGGCGTCGTGTTCCAGCGGTCCTTCGGCGATGTAGCGCTTGAGCAGCCAGAACCAGATGACCGCCAGAACGGCGTAGATCAGGGTGAAGGTCACCAGCGAGGCGACGACCATGCCGGGCGCGTGATGCGAGACACCGGCTGCGACGGTGAGGTGAACGTTCTGGTCTCCGGTGGGGTTCGGCGCCACAATCCATGGCTGACGGCCCATCTCGGTGAACACCCATCCCGCGCTGTTGGCCAAGAACGGAGCCGGGATAGTCAGGAGCGCGAACCTGGCAAACCAGCGCTGGTTGGGGATGCGTCCACCGCGGGTGAGCCATAACGCGACCAACGAGAATAGCGCCGGTATCGCCAGCAGGCCGATCATCATGCGGAATGACCAGTAGGTGACAAACAGGTTGGGCCGGTAGTCATTTGGCCCGAATCGCTGTTCGTAGTTCTGCTGGATGTCGCGCACGCCCTGCAGCGTGACGCCGCCGGTCTTACCCTCGGCGAGAAATGGCAACACGTACGGTACTTCGATGACTCGGGTCAGGGCGTCGCAGTTGTTCTGCCGCCCGACTGTCAGGATGGAGAAGTCCGGATCAGTTTGGGTGTCGCACAACGATTCTGCGGACGCCATCTTCATCGGCTGCTGCTGGAACATCAGTTTGCCCTGGTGGTCGCCGGTGAAGAACAGGCCGACGGTGGCCAGTAACACCACCCAGCACCCCAGGGCGGTGGCGGGTCGGAACATCGCCCGGGTGCCGGGGTCCACGGTGGTGGTCTGCGACCGGACCAGCCACCATGCGCTGACCGCGGCCACGAACGTTCCGGCGGTCAGCAGCGCGCCGGCGACGGTGTGACTGAACGCCGTCAGCCCGGTGTTGTTGGTGAGCAGCGCCAGGATGTTCGTCAATTCGGCGCGCTTGGTTTCCGGGTTGTAACGCACGCCCACTGGGTGTTGCATGAACGAGTTCGCCGAGATGATGAAGAATGCGGAGACGTTCACCGAGATGGCGACGATCCAAATACACGCCAGGTGCACCACGCGTGGCAACCGGCTCCAGCCAAAGATCCACAGCCCCAGGAATGTTGATTCGAAGAAGAAGGCAAGTAGGCCTTCCATGGCTAGCGGCGCGCCGAAGACGTCGCCGACAAACTTCGAGTACTCGCTCCAGTTCATTCCGAACTGGAATTCCTGCACGATCCCGGTCGCCACACCGATCGCGAAGTTGATCAGGAAGAGCTTGCCGAAGAACTTTGTCAGTCGGTACCAGGCGACGTTGCCGGTGGCCACCCACGCTGTCTGCATGATCGCCAGCAGCGGGGCCAGGCCGATGGTGAGCGGCACGAAAAGGAAGTGGTAGACGGTCGTGATGCCGAACTGCCACCGCGATATGTCGACAACGTTCATCTGTTAGCTCCCGAGGGTGCGGGGACAGTCAACAGCTACGACAGAGTGTAGTAGTTGTGGTTGGCCATCGCTAGCGGAATGGAATGAGGGGACTTTTACCGGGGTCCCGGTGAAGCCTTCCGGATACCGATTGCGGACACGATCTCGAACACACCGATGACAATGCACCAGATCCCCACTACCAGCGCCAGGGTGATGATTGACTCGAACGGGGACGCCATCACGATAATTCCGGCGAGCAGGCTGATCACGCCGATGAAAATCTGCCAGCCGCGCCCGGGCAGAGCCGGATCGCTGATGGCAGAAACGGTTGTCGCGACACCCCGGAAGATGAACCCGACCCCGATCCAGATGGCCAGCAGCAGCACGGCGTTACCGAAATGCCGGAATGCAAGTACGGCCAGAATCAGTGACGCCGCGCCGCTGATGAACAGCAGGATCCGGCTGCCGCCCGATACGTGTAGGGCAAACGCGAACGCCACCTGCGCGGCGCCGGTGATGAGAAGATAGACACCGAACGCGACGGCGGCGACCAGAACGGACATGCCTGGCCACGCCACGATCAGGACACCGACGGCTAGCGACAAAACGCCCGATATCAGGGTGGTCTTCCAGAGATGTGGCAGCAAGCTTGGGGTAGGCAACGTCGCGGAACTGTTTGCGGGGCTTGTTTCCATGGGCACCAGTGTGGCGTATGTGGCGGTTCCCGGGTAGGGGTTTTGGCTTCAGACGTGCGCGGCGCGTGGTTCCTCGGTCCGCACGTCCCCCGGCTCTTGGGGCAATTTGCGGCCGATCAGGTACCAGGTGCGCATGACGCCCTTGCCCTTGACGTCGATGTGCCCGCGTTCGCGAAGTACGAAGTCGTCTTTGAGGCGCTCATAGACTTCGTCGGGCACTTGAATCTGGCCGACGGAGTCGGTGGACTCCATCCGGGATGCGACGTTGACCGCGTCGCCCCAGACGTCGTAGAAGAAGCGGCGCGACCCCACGACCCCGGCCACCACCGGGCCGGTCGCCAGGCCGACCCGCAGCGGCACCGCGCGACCGTGTGGGTCCTTCAGCGCGGCCGCCACATCGGCCATGTCCAGGGCGAAGTCGGCCAGCGCCTGGACGTGGTCGGGCCGGGGCCGCGGAACGCCGCTGACCACCATGTAGGAGTCGCCGCTGACCTTGATCTTCTCCAGCCCGTGCTTATCCACCAGCTCGTCGAAGGCGCTGTACAGACGATCCAGAAAACGGACCAGATCGGCTGGAGAGGTGCTGCTAGCACGCTCGGTGAAGCCGACGATGTCGGCGAACAGCACTGAGGCTTCGTCGTACTTGTCGGCGATGACGCGTCGCTCCGGCTCCTTGAGGCGTTCGGCGATGCTGGCGGGCAACATATTGGCCAGCAGAGCCTCGGAGCGCTCGTACTGGTCCTCCATCACCGCTTCGGCGCGCGCGGTGTCGCGCAGTGCGAACCAGACCGTCACCACCACCACGATGCACGCGGACAGCGCGGTGATGACAAAGCCTGTCGACTGGGCCCAGCGTGGCTGCAGGCCGGTGTCGCGCGGCACCAGGAATTCGGTGGCAATGACCAGTGCCGCACCGATGGCTGCCAGGAAGCTCGCCAGCGCGATGTGTTCAATCCCGAGCACCAGCACCGCCAGACAGGATCCGACGATAAAGAAGAGCTGTGCGCCCGCATCGGTGCCGACTTCCCAGCAGCTTGCGACGACCGTGACGTAAGCCGCGCTGATGAAAACTAAAGGCGCCGCCAATTCGCCAAAACGGTGCAGCATCGGGACGACCGCAAAAATCAGTGCGGCCAGGATGTTGATCGCGAGGAAGTGCCACAGGAATGCTCCCACGAACAACTGCACCAAGATAAAGCTGGCGCTGACCATCACCGACAACCAGGCCACGATGTTGAGCACCCGCGCGCGGCGGGCGGCGCTGGCGGCGTAATGCTGCCGGAGATCGCGCTCCGGTGAGCGGACGGCGGCGACACAGTCCGGCCGGCGTTGCGAGTCATCCTCGCCAGCTGATCGGGCACCGCATTTAGTAGCGGCCACGGATAGAGCCTAACTGTTGACCTCAATAAACGAGCGATCCTGTCGTCCCGTCCCCGGTCGGCAACAGTGGTGCAGGCGGCGGTATTCCCGTGGCGGCGCCTGAGGCGAACTCTGTCGCACCAAAGTTCCTTGCTGACGTGGTGCCCTCGGTGAGATTCGAACTCACACTGGACGGGTTTTGAATCCGTTTCCTCTGCCAGTTGGGATACGAGGGCTGGTGCCGGTCTCCTACCTTAGAGGAACCCCCCGAGTGACCGTGCAGAGCGGTCACGTCACAATGTCCGTCATGACCGGCCCCACCACCGACGCCGCTCCGCCGCCGCGCCGGGTCCTGATCGCCGAAGACGAAGCGCTCATCCGCATGGACTTAGCTGAAATGCTTCGAGAGGAGGGGTACGACATTGTCGGTGAGGCCGGCGACGGTCAGGAAGCTGTCGAGCTGGCCGAGCAGCACAAGCCCGACCTGGTGATCATGGACGTCAAGATGCCGCGCCGTGACGGCATCGACGCCGCGGCCGAGATCGCCAGTAAACGGATCGCGCCAATCGTCGTGCTGACCGCGTTTAGCCAGCGCGATCTCGTTGAGCGTGCCCGTGACGCCGGGGCGATGGCGTACCTAGTCAAGCCTTTCACGGCCAGCGATCTGATTCCGGCCATCGAATTGGCAGTCAGCCGGTTCAGTGAACTCACCGCGCTGGAGCGGGAAGTCGAGACCCTGTCGGACCGGTTGGAGACTCGCAAACTGGTCGAGCGCGCGAAGGGCCTGCTGCAGGTCAAGCAAGGCATGAGCGAGCCGGAAGCTTTCAAATGGATCCAGCGTGCCGCTATGGACCGGCGGACATCAATGAAGCGCGTCGCCGAGGTAGTGCTGGAAACCCTCGACACCCCGAAGGACTAGGCGCCAACCGCCGCGAGCGCCCGCGTTTGTACTGCGACACGCCGTTGGCGGTGGCATTTTGCGCGCGCTCGCATCGCCCGGGACCGTCGTCAGCGCGCGACGATCACCGATGACCCGTGGCCGAACAGGCCCTGGTTCGCGGTGACGCCGACGCGCGCACCTTCCACTTGCCGACCCGTCGCCTGACCCCGCAACTGCCAGGTCAGCTCGCAGACCTGCGCGATCGCCTGCGCGGGAATGGCCTCGCCGAAGCACGCCAGGCCGCCCGACGGGTTGACCGGAACTCGGCCACCGATCGTCGTTGCCCCAGACCGCAGTAGCGCCTCGGCCTCGCCCTTGGGGCACAGCCCCAGGTGCTCGTACCAGTCGAGCTCTAAAGCGGTAGACAGGTCGTACACCTCGGCCAGGCTGACGTCCTCCGGACCGATACCGGCCTCGGCGTAGGCGGCATCGAGGATCTGGTCCTTGAACACCCGGTCGGGTGCGGGCACCACGGCGGTGGAATCTGTTGCGATATCCGGCAATTCGGGCAGGTGCTGCGGGTACTGCGGAGTCACCGTGCTTACCGCGCGCACCGACGGCACACCCTCCAGCGATCCCAGGTGCTTGCGGGCGAACTCCGCGCTGGCCACGATCAGCGCGGCCGCGCCGTCGGAGGTGGCGCAGATGTCGAGCTGGCGCAGCGGGTCGGAGACCACCGGGCTGGCCAAGACGTCCGCCACCGAGGATTCCTTGCGGTAGCGGGCATTCGGGTTCTGCAGCCCGTGCTGCGAGTTCTTGACCTTGACCTGCGCGAAATCCTCGGAGGTGGCCCCGTATAGGTCCATCCGACGTCGCGCGAGCAGCGCGAAGTACACCGGGTTCATCGCGCCGATCAGGTGGAACCGCTGCCAGTCCGGGTCGTTCTTGCGCTCCCCACCTACGGGGGCGAAAGCGCCCTTGGGGGTGGTGTCCGCGCCGATGACCAGCGCGACATCGCAGAAGCGGGCCAGGATGTGTGCGCGGGCACTTTGCAGCGCCTGCGAGCCGCTGGCGCACGCGGCGTAGCTGGAACTGACCGGCACCCCGTTCCAACCGAGCTTCTGGGCGAACGTCGACCCCGCGATGAACCCCGGGTAGCCGTTGCGGATGGTGTCCGCACCGGCTACCAATTGAATCTGCCGCCAGTCCAGCCCCGCTTCGGCCAGGGCCGCGCGGGCGGCGACCACGCCGTATTCGGTGAAGTCGCGGCCCCACTTGCCCCACGGGTGCATGCCCGCGCCCAGGATGTACAGCGGTTCGGGGGCACTCATGACAAAACCTTCCACGCATGGACGATGCGCTCGACGCCGTCGTTGTCGGTGAACAGCGTCATGGTGGCCAGCTCCATCTCCATGCCGACCTTCAGGTCGGCCGCGAGCGTGCCCTCAATCACCTTGCCCAGCACGATGATTCCCTCGTCTGCCAATTCGACGGCGGCGATGGCGAACGGCTCGAAGGGATCCGACGCGGGATAGGGCGGGGGAGGTGGATAACGGTTCTCGGTGTAGCTCCACAGTTTTCCGCGCCGCGACAACGCGACGGACTCCAATGAGTCGCTGTCGCAGCCCGGGTTGGGGCAGTTGTTCTCACGGGGTGGGAAAACGTAGGTGCCGCACGCGGGGCACCTGCTACCGATCAGATGGGGATTTCCGGCGTCGTTAGTGGCGAACCACCCGTCGATCGCCGGTTCTTGGCTGGTGACCTCTGGCACCAAGCCAGATTACTCAACGAAGGCCGGAAAACTGAAACGTGTTCCAGTTCGCCGCGGCCGGGCCGGCCGATCATGCGATGAGATCGGCGAGCGCAGGCGGTCTGACCAACAAAGCGATCATGCACACGAAGGAGTAATTCATGGTGATTGTCGCGGGATTCATCGTCGTCAATCCGCTGCAGCGGGATGGCTACCTGGCCAATTGTGCGGAGGTGACCCGGCAGGCCCGGCGCACACCGGGCTGCCTCGACTTCGCGATCACCGCGGATCCGCTCGACCCTGCGCGGGTAGACATCTTCGAGCTGTGGACGTCGCAGGCGGCCGCCGACGCGTTCCGTGGCAGCGGACCCGGCGACGAGCAACAAGACGCGATAGTTTCCGGGTGTGTCTGCGAGTACGACGTGACCGACGAGCGGCGGCTGCTGTGATGTCAGCGGGGATGCCTAGAGTAGGCCCGTGAGCCCAGCAAGGACCGCCTCCGGCACGGCGAATCCCTCGAACACCGCCAATGACAAGCCCACGCTGATGCTGCTGGACGGCAATTCGCTGGCGTTCCGGGCGTTCTACGCGCTGCCGGCGGAAAACTTCAAGACCCGCGGCGGTTTGACCACCAACGCGGTCTACGGCTTCACCGCCATGCTGATCAACCTGCTGCGCGACGAGGCTCCGACGCACATCGCCGCGGCGTTCGACGTGTCGCGGCAGACCTTCCGCTCCGAGCGCTACCCCGAGTACAAAGCGAACCGGTCCTCGACGCCCGACGAGTTCCACGGCCAGATCGACATCACCAAAGAGGTGCTTGGCGCATTGGGTATCACGGTCCTGGCCGAGGCCGGATTCGAAGCCGACGACATCATCGCCACGCTGGCCACCCAGGCCGAGCACGACGGCTACCGGGTGCTGGTGGTCACCGGCGACCGAGACTCGCTGCAGCTGGTCAGCGACGACGTCACGGTGCTCTACCCGCGCAAAGGCGTCAGCGAACTCACCCGCTTCACCCCGGACGCCGTCGTCGAGAAATACGGATTGACCCCTCTGCAGTACCCGGACTTCGCCGCGCTGCGCGGCGACCCCAGCGACAACCTGCCCGGCATTCCCGGGGTGGGGGAGAAGACGGCCTCGAAGTGGATCATCGAGTACGGCTCGCTGCAGGGGCTCGTTGACAACGTCGAGTCGGTGCGCGGAAAGGTCGGCGACGCCCTCCGAGCGCACGTGGCCAACGTCGTCCTCAACCGGGAACTCACCGAGTTGGTCAAAGACGTGCCGCTGGCACAGACGCCGGACACGCTGCGGCTGCAACCCTGGGACCGCGACCACATTCACCGCCTGTTCGACGACCTCGAGTTCCGCGTGCTGCGGGACCGGTTGTTCGACACGCTGGCCGCGGTCGAGCCCGAGGTCGACGAGGGATTCGACGTGCGTGGCGGCGCGTTGCAACCGGGCGCCGTCGGGCAGTGGCTGGCCGAACACGCCAGCGACGGACGCCGGTCCGGCCTGACGGTGGTAGGTACCCACCTGCCGCACGGCGGTGACGCCACGGCGTTGGCCATCGCGGCCGCCGACGGGGACGGCGCCTACGTCGAGACCGCCACCCTCACGCCCGAGGACGATGCCGCGCTAGCGGCCTGGCTGGCCGATCCCGACAGGCCCAAAGCCCTGCACGAAGCCAAGTTGGCGATCCATGACCTGCGCGGCCGCGGGTGGTCGCTGGACGGGGTCACCTCCGACACCGCACTCGCCGCCTACCTGGTGCGGCCAGGACAACGCAGCTTCACCCTCGACGACCTCTCGCTGCGCTATCTGCGCCGCGAACTGCGTGCGGAAACCGCTGAACAACAACAACTGTCGTTGCTCGATGATGAGGACGGCAGCGACGAGCAGGCCGCGCAGACCGCGATACTGCGGGCCCGGGCCGTCATCGACCTGGCCGACGCGCTCGACGCCGAACTGGCCCGGATCGACTCCACCGCCCTGCTGGGCGAGATGGAGCTTCCGGTACAGCGCGTGCTGGCAGACATGGAAAGCGTCGGCATCGCCGTCGACCTGGGCATGCTCGGCGAGCTGCAAAGCCAGTTCGGCGACCAGATTCGCGACGCGGCTGAGGCGGCCTACGCCGTGATCGGCAAGCAGATCAACCTCGGCTCGCCCAAGCAGCTGCAGGTCGTGTTGTTCGACGAGCTCGGCATGCCCAAGACCAAGCGCACCAAGACCGGCTACACCACGGATGCGGACGCGCTGCAGTCGCTGTTCGACAAGACCGGCCACCCGTTTTTGCAACACCTGCTGACCCATCGCGACGTCACCCGTCTCAAGGTCACCGTCGACGGGCTGCTGCAGGCGGTCGGTGCAGATGGCCGGATCCACACCACGTTCAACCAGACCATCGCCGCCACCGGCCGGCTTTCCTCCACCGAACCCAACCTGCAGAACATCCCGATCCGAACCGACGCCGGACGGCAGATCCGCGACGCGTTCGTCGTCGGTAGGCGCGAGTACGCCGAGCTGATGACCGCCGACTACAGCCAGATCGAGATGCGGATCATGGCGCACCTGTCCCGCGACGAGGGTCTGATCGAAGCATTTAATACCGGTGAGGACCTGCACTCGTTCGTTGCCTCACGCGCGTTTGGCGTGCCAATCGACGAAGTCACCGGCGAACTCCGGCGCCGGGTGAAGGCGATGTCCTACGGCCTGGCTTACGGGCTGAGCGCCTACGGGTTGTCGGCGCAGCTCAAGATCTCCACCGAGGAAGCCAAGGAGCAAATGGACCAGTACTTCGCCCGGTTTGGCGGGGTGCGCGACTACCTGATGGCCGTCGTCGAACAGGCCCGCAAGGACGGATACACCTCGACGGTGCTAGGCCGCCGACGCTATCTACCCGAGTTGGACAGCAGCAACCGCCAGGTGCGGGAAGCCGCCGAGCGGGCGGCGCTCAATGCCCCGATCCAGGGCAGCGCCGCCGACATCATCAAAGTGGCGATGATCGAGGTGGACAAGGCGATCAAGGCCAGCGGGCTGGCGTCGCGCATGCTGCTGCAGGTCCACGACGAGTTGCTGTTCGAGGTCGCGCCCGGCGAACGCGACCAGCTCGATGCTTTAGTTCGCGACAAGATGGGTGGGGCGTATCCGCTAGATGTGCCATTAGAGGTGTCGGTGGGCTACGGCCGCAGCTGGGACGCCGCAGCTCACTAGTGCGACCGTAGACTGCTGAAATGTCGGACCTGGCCGAGCGCAAGCCGCTGGTGCGTTATCCGCTGATGGTGTTTTCCAAGCTGTTTGGACTGTTGCCGGCCCCGGTCGCCGACGCGTTCCTGGCCGTGCTGGCACGGCTCCTGTATTGGCGCGGCCGTGCCCAGCATTGGAAGGTATTGCAGGACTTCCGCGACAACGTGGACCCGACGGCGCAGTTCTCCTCGCGTAAGTGGCGGCCCGTGCGGGCGATGTACCGCGCGCTGGTCCGGAACGCTAACGACGCCATCTGGTTCCTCGCCGCGACGCAGGGCGCCGCGCGGCGGCGCTTTCGGATCCAAGACCCCGCACCGCTGCATGCGGCTCTGGAGGCTGGCCGCCCTGCCGGCGTGGGCGCTATCGTCGCCTTCCCGCATTTGGGCTCGTACGCTTCGTTGCCGATTGTGTTGGCGCTCAATGGGTTGCCCACCACCGTGGTCGCCAACCGCCAGCGTGCCCTGATGCAGTGGGTGATCGCCCGCGGCGCGCAGAAGGCTCAGCTGGAACTCATCACTGTCGAGCGCACCGGCGGTGCCAGCATCACCGCGGCAATGTCGGATGCCATCCGGCGCGGCCGGATCGTCGCGGTCGCCGGTGACTATTTCCGCGCCCGCGAAGGCGCCCAAGGCGGGGTAAGCGCGGGTATCGAGGTCGATCTCGCGGGTATTAAGCGCCTGGTTGGTCCGGGACCGGCGCTGCTGGCACTGCGGACCGGCGCTCTGATCGTCCCCGGCGCGGTCTTTCAGCACAAACACCAGCGTGAGCCCGTCTTCGGCCCGCCGATCTCCGCCGGTAACCCGCAGGGCGGAGACGATCAGGACGTCAGAGAAGCGGTGCAGGTCACCTCGCAACGCATCGCCGACGCGATGGCGCAGTTCATCGAGCGCGCGCCGGAGCAGTGGCTGATGCCGGGCGGGCTGGTGTCGGATTCCGTGGGGCGACGACGATAATGCCCCGCGAGGGGAGCCGCACGGGTGGGGGGCGAGTTTGTCCAGCTTGTGCCCCGTCGAGTAGCCTCAACGGGTAAACCCAAATGTCCCTACGATGAACCCTGTCCGGAGCAACCCAACAATATGCCGAGTCCCACCGTCACCTCGCCGCAAGTAGCCATCAACGACATTGGCACCAGCGAGGACTTCCTAGCCGCAATAGACAAAACGATCAAGTACTTCAACGACGGCGACATCGTCGAAGGAACCATCGTCAAAGTGGACCGGGACGAGGTGCTCCTCGACATCGGCTACAAGACTGAAGGGGTCATCCCCGCCCGCGAACTCTCCATCAAGCACGACGTCGATCCCAGCGAGGTCGTTACCGTCGGTGACGAGGTCGAGGCCCTGGTTCTCACCAAAGAGGACAAAGAAGGTCGGCTCATCCTCTCCAAGAAGCGTGCGCAGTACGAGCGCGCCTGGGGCACCATCGAGGAGCTTAAGGAGAAGGACGAGGCCGTCAAGGGCACCGTCATCGAGGTCGTCAAGGGTGGCCTGATCCTCGACATCGGGTTGCGCGGCTTCCTGCCCGCCTCGCTGGTCGAGATGCGCCGCGTCCGCGATCTGCAGCCGTACATCGGCAAGGAGATCGAGGCCAAGATCATCGAGCTGGACAAGAACCGCAACAACGTGGTCCTCTCCCGGCGCGCCTGGTTGGAGCAGACCCAGTCCGAGGTGCGCAGCGAGTTCTTGAACCAGCTGCAGAAGGGCACCATCCGCAAGGGTGTGGTCTCCTCCATCGTCAACTTCGGCGCCTTCGTCGACCTGGGCGGGGTGGACGGCCTGGTGCACGTCTCCGAGCTGTCCTGGAAGCACATCGACCACCCGTCCGAGGTGGTGCAGGTGGGCGACGAGGTCACCGTCGAGGTGCTCGACGTCGACATGGACCGCGAGCGAGTTTCGTTGTCGCTCAAGGCGACTCAGGAAGACCCGTGGCGGCACTTCGCCCGCACCCACGCGATCGGGCAGATCGTGCCGGGCAAGGTCACCAAGCTGGTGCCCTTCGGTGCGTTCGTCCGCGTCGAGGAGGGCATCGAGGGTCTGGTACACATCTCCGAGCTGGCCGAGCGCCACGTCGAGGTGCCCGACCAGGTGGTCGCCGTCGGCGACGACGCGATGGTCAAGGTCATCGACATCGACTTGGAGCGGCGCCGAATCTCGTTGTCGCTTAAGCAGGCCAACGAGGACTACACCGAAGAGTTCGACCCGGCGAAGTACGGCATGGCCGACAGCTACGACGACCAGGGCAACTACATCTTCCCCGAGGGCTTCGACGCCGAAACCAACGAATGGATGGAAGGTTTCGACGCCCAGCGCAACGAGTGGGAGGCTAGGTACGCCGAGGCTGAGCGCCGGCACAAGATGCACACCACACAGATGGAGAAGTTCGCTGCGGCCGAAGCGGCAGACCACGGTGGTGGCGGTCAGTCGTCTTCGAGCAGCAGCTCCTCCGAGAAGTCTGCGGGTGGGTCGCTGGCCAGCGACGCCCAACTCGCGGCTCTGCGGGAAAAGCTGGCCGGTAGCGCGTAATACGCACGAATGCTGCGCATCGGGCTGACGGGTGGCATCGGTGCCGGGAAGTCGGCACTGTCGAAGACCTTCTCGGACTGCGGTGGAATCATCGTGGACGGGGATGTCATCGCTCGTGAGGTGGTTGAACCAGGGACCGAAGGGCTGGCGTCGCTGGTAGACGCCTTCGGTGAAGACATTCTCCGTCCCGACGGTGCCCTGGATCGGCCGGCCTTGGCGGCCAAGGCTTTTGCCGATGAGGACGAGCGCAAGAAACTCAACGGCATCGTGCACCCCCTGGTCGCCAGGCGCCGCGCCGAGATCATCGAAGCTGTCACTGGGGATTCCGTTGTGGTGGAAGACATTCCACTGCTGGTGGAGTCGGGCATGGCGCCGCTGTTCCCGTTGGTCGTCATCGTGCACGCCGATGTCGAACTGCGGGTGCGACGCCTGGTCGAACAACGCGGCATGACCGAAGAAGATGCCCGGGCGCGGATCGCCGCACAGGCCACCGACGAACAGCGTCGTGAGGTCGCGGACATCTGGCTGGATAATTCGGGCACCCAGGAAGATCTGGTGCTGCGCGCTCGCGATGTGTGGCACAACCGCATCCTGCCGTTCGCGCACAACCTCACGGAACGTCAACCCGCGCGCGCGGAGGCCCGGCTCACGCCGGCCGACCCGACGTGGCCGGATCAGGGCCGCCGCATCGTCAACCGCTTGAACACCACCTGCGGCCACCGCGCACTGCGGGTGGACCACATCGGCTCCACCGCTGTGGCGGAGTTGGACGCCAAGAACGTCATCGACATCCAGATCACCGTCGAATCCCTGGATGTGGCAGACGAACTCGCCGAACCGCTGCTATCCGCCGGCTACCCCTGCCTCGGCCACATCACCCAGGACGCCGCAAAGTCCGATGCTCGCAGCACGGTCACCGGCTTCGACCACAGTGACGATCCCGCGTTGTGGCACAAGCGCATTCACGCGTCGGCCGATCCCGGCAGGCCCACCAATGTGCACATCCGGGTGGCCGGCTGGCCCAACCAGCAGTTCGCGCTGTTGTTCGTCGATTGGCTGAAGGCGAATCCCGGTGTGCGTGAGGACTATTTGAAGATCAAGCGGGCGGCCGACGCCACCGGCGACGGCAACATCGTGCGTTACGTGAGCGCCAAGGAACCATGGTTCCTGGATGCCTACCGGCGCGCCTGGGAGTGGGCGGACGCCACCGGCTGGAAGCCCTGACTCGACATGCCGTTCGTCACGGACATTCTCGGCCCGCGGCGGCCTGTCACTGACGGAGCCCCACCACTGGTGGCCGGTCGACGGCGTCGCACCAGCACCATCGACACCCATCCGGGCGAAGCGCAAGGGTCCGTCGTCGATCTCCGGGCTCGCGACCTGGACGGCGCCGATGTACTGGGAGAGGTCCGGGTCCGAGCGCACCTGATTGATCAGGTCATCGACGAGATCTCCGCGACAACGCATGTCAGCGGCCTGGAGCAAACTGCGTGGTGCATGTGTCGGCCGTGGATTTCGATCGACGATCGCGAACTTGTTTCCCGGGCGTTCCAGCCTGCTTCATCTGCTACTGGACGACTGGGTCGGGGCGGCGCTGGTGTCGGGATACGGTGTCCAGCACGCCGCAATCGTCGCCGGCACCGAGCAGAAGATGCCCGCCGGCGTTGCCGACCGGATGGCCGGGATCTGCGCGGGTTTCGCGCCGCAGGCGTCGCTGATCCGGTACACCCGTCGGCACGACGTCATCCCGACCGGCCGCGGGCCGGTGGCGCCACCACTAAGCGGCCTGCACGACGTCGAACCACTCCGAGCACACGGGATGCGCAGATTCCGTCGCCTCGATGTATGGCCGGTGGACGAAGCTTTGGAGGATTTCGACGCGCACTTCCGCGACTCGCACATGGACGCCGACCTCGTCGAGACAATCGTGCACGAGTACACCGTCGCCGGCACGGTTGATAAGGCGACGCGGACCACCACCTCGGTGAGCGCCGAGGTGCGGGTGCTGCCATGGCAGGAATGCCCCGGAGCCATCGGAAGTGCGGCGCGCATCGAAGGCATGACGCTCGCCGAGCTACGCGACCGCGTTCGCGGCGAATTCGTCGCACCAGCACGTGCACGCATCTCAACGACACACCGCGCGCGATGGTTGCCACAACGACGTGGGCGTTCAATCGGTTGTCTGCTCGAACTTCGGGATGCTGCTCGAGCAACCGCGCGGCCGTATCCACGCTGAACTGTTCCAACTCGTGCAACCGAGCGAGAAACTCCGGTGCCCGCGGCGCCTCCTGGAACAGCACCCGGCGCAGATGGGGATTCTCCCGGTGGTTGTCGATGGCGGCGCGCACGAACTGTCGGAGCGTGTCGTCGAGCCGGGCCGGCAGGCCTGCGGCCAGACGTTCGCTCAACAGCTGCGCTCCGGCATCCACATGGGTATTCATCAGGGCCCGCAACACCGCATCCCTGTTGGGGAAGTACTGATAAAGCGATCCGATCGAGAGGCCGGCCCGTTCGGCGATGCGGTTGGTGGTACCCGCGGCGTACCCGTGCTCGGCGAAAACGTGAGCCGCCGCGTCGAGGTAGTCATCCGGCGTCCCGGCCAGCAAAATCAGGGCACCGAACTTGCGAAGGAGCCCATCGTGCGCACCGTTCACGTCGAAACTATCCTGCCCGCCAATGCAGAGCGGGTGTGGACGGCCATGTTGTCGCCGGCCACCTTCCTCTACGTGTGCAAGGGCCTGTTCGGCTTCCCTTCGCTGGCCGGGCGCACCGAGTGGCTGAAGCAGGGCGAGCGTGTTACCGGATGGTTCATGGCGTTCCATGTCATCCCGGCCTACCGGCACACCATCGAGGTCGTCAGATTAGACGAAGAGTCCGGGACCATCCGCACCCACGAACACGGCGGCCTGCTCAAGACCTGGAACCACACTCTGCACGTCGAACCCCTGCACGGGAACTCATGCCGTTACAGCGACACCGTCGAAATCGACGCCGGAGTGTTCACCGGCCTCGTCGCCGCAGTGGCTCACGGGATCTACCGCTACCGCCAGCGGCGCTGGCACAAACTGGTGTGCCGAGATCTGTCATGACAGCGCATGAGCATTTTCGTCGCAGCGTTTCACCAGCACCCACGTTTCGTCCGCACCTTCCCGGATCCGGGTCATGGCGTAGCGGCCGCGCAACCTGTCGCCGTGCAGGTGGAACGAGACATGGCCGCAAGCAAGACCTTTGGTGATGTCCGCACGAGTTGCATTGGCGTACGTGCCGTGGTCCCAGACCACCACACCGTGCGGGCCGTGCCGGCCGTCGGGAATGACGCCCTCGAACGTCGCGAACTCGAGCGGATGGTCTGCCGCCCGCCGTGCCATCCGCTGTACGGCCGGGTTTGTCGATGGACCTCTGCGTATCGTCCACGACACCAGTACACCTTCGATCTCGAGGCGAAAATCATAGTGATCGCTGCGTGCCAGCCGATGCTGAACGACGAAACACGGTCGGTCGACCGGGGCGCGGCGCTGGCGTCGATGCCGCCCCCGTGTCTGGCAGTTGCTCGAAGACATGGGAATTGGGGTACCCGGCCAGCCGTCTGGATAACTGTGGGCCTGAATACACTAGGCGTCCAGTGTGAGAGTCATTGGATGCAAGAGCGTTTCGCGTCACACGCGGCGCCAGCTGAGCGTCATGCCCTGGCCGGCCAGCCAACCGAGCAGGTCATAGTCGTTGTGCGCCAACCCGTCAACGGTCGTCACCGCACGTCGGATCGCCAGTTCGGCGACGTCCGGACTCAGCAGGCGTTGGCGCACGGCATCCAGCAACTCGTCGACGTCGGCTAGATCCGCGCCGCTACCCGTGCGTACCTCGATGTCCAGGTAATGGTCTTCCGAACGCCACACCGTCTCACCGGGCGTGTATTCGCCGACGTCGAGATAGAAGTCGTGATCGCGTTCATGGCCGGGGTTGAAGTGAAACACCGTGGCGCGCAGGCCGAGAGACGGCAGCAGCCACGATTGCAGATAGTGGAATTGGGCGCGGCCGGGCGTGGGGCGGGCCAGGTAGAGGCCCCACGGGTGCACCGCGTACTCGTCGACCGCCCGCACGATGCCCTTCGGGTCGGTGTTGGTGCGGGCGGTCAGGTCGAATGTCTCGTGCTTCGGCGGATGGATGATGCCACCTTACCTACGAAGACGGAGTCTCCAGCGCGCGAAGCAGGCATAAAATACCGACAAGGCGATCAGCATGCCCATGTCCAGCAACCAGATCTTGGGTGTGTGCCGCCAGAACCGGTCCTGCGGGATGAGCGAACCGGGAACCAGATGGCCTACATCCACCGTCGAGGCGGCCGCGGCATAACCCTAGCGCGCCGGCACCACCGTGGAGACCTGTTCCAGCACAATCCGATTGGTGACCGGCACCATGCCGCCGCGGAGCGACCATCGCCGCCGGTCGCAACGCCGCCCGGTGCCACGTCTGCCAAACCGCCGTCGCCCCCGTCACCGCCGGTGCTCAACGGTTGCACGCCGTCGCCACCCTAACCTCCGTTGGCGGTGGAAGTACCCACAACGGGGTGATGGCTGGTCGCCGGGCCGCCCTCGCCGCCGTCTCCATCCCCCGTGCCGCCCTGACCTCCGTTTCCGCCCTCTCCGCCGGTGGCGATTGCGGTTGAGGTCTCATCACTAGAGATCTCCGCCCGGCCGCCGCCACCGCCCGTGCCGCCAGTGCCGCTGGTACCTGCGCCGCCTTCTCTCCCCCCCCCCGCCGCCGGTGGTGTTTCCAGTTCCGGCATGGCTCGCAAACCACCGTGCCCGCCGGCGCGGCCGTTCGTGGCACCGTTACCGCCGAACGCGCCGCTACCTGAAGACGTCGCCGGGTCCATCTGCGAAGTAGTAGGCCGCCTGACCGCCAGCCCCACCTGCGCCGCCGGTACCGATGATGCCAATGGCGCCCACACCACCCGATCCACCCATGGCCTTGCTAGTGGTAGAGGGCAAGGTGTTAGTGATCTCCACGGCGCCGCCGTCGCCACCCGCACCCCCGTCAGCGCCGACGCCGCCGCCTCCACCAGTGCCACCGGTGGCAGTAGCCGATGAAGAAGTGGCCGCCTGCCCCTGGCTGTCGAGAGTCACTTCTCCGCCGCCGCCGCCACTCCCACCTGTGGCGTTTCCGATGTAATCATCTCCGTACGCGGTTAGGGGACTTCGGTCCCTACCCGCGGGCTGGGCGACGTGGTTGCATCGAGAAACGGAGTCGGCCGGGTAGGCCGCCGTGCCGAAGCTATGTGGCTGGCCGTCGCCGTCGGCACCGGGCTGGTGTGCACCACGGCGGTATCTCAACGACCATAGGCGCGAGGGCGGATTTCATTGGAGAGCTTCGACTTCCGGGGACTGCCGATCACGTATGAGCACAGCGGGCAAGGTGCGCCAGTGGTCATGCTCCACAACGGTGGCTCGTCGCATGCCATCTGGGAGGAAGTAGCCAACAGACTGGCTGGCAAGTACGAGATCTTCGCCCTTGACCTGCTGGGGTTCGGCAACTCGGCCAAGCCCGGCGCGGGCTACACCTTGGGCAACTACGTCGCGATGCTGGAGGAGTTCGTCAGGTCACGAGGGTTGCAGAAGGTCGCGCTGGTGGGCAACTGCATGGGATGCGCCATCTCCCTCGCGTTCACCGAGCGCCATCAGGACCAGGTGAAGGCCCTGGTGCTGTGCAACCCGCTCACCGAATCGACCTTCCTGGGTGGCTGGTTGGGACCGTTCCTGTGGATACGGGAACGGATGCCCGCAATCAATCGGCAGGTGTACCGGATGCTCGGGCGACTCAGGCTCACCAACGGCATCGGCTCAGTCGCCACCCTGTTCCAGCTGGGGCCGCGCGGCCGTGCCCTCGAGCTCCATCGCAACCCCGAACTCACCGGCTGCTACGCGGCCACCGGCCAGGTGGAGTCGCTGCTCGGGGTGCTCGACGACCTGGAGAATTACTCGGTCATCGACAACCTCACGCCGCAGCAGGGATTCCCTCCGATCTGCACCATCTGGGGGCTGAAGAACAAGATCGTCTCGCCGAAGGCGGGACGTCGCCTGAATTCGACCCTCCACCCCGCACGCCAGGAGTGGCTGCCCGACTCCGGCCACCTGCTGATGCTGGAGCGGCCGGATGAGGTCGCGTCGATCATCGACGAGTTCCTGCAGGCTGCCGCAAGGACGCAGGCCTGAGATGGACCCGTTCCCCGACGACATCTTCAACCTCGCCGACATCGTGTCGCGGGTAGCGCGCGAGGACCCGGGCCGTATCGCGGTCATCGACCTGGACGGCTGGGAGGGCTACGGCACGCGCCGCTACCGACGTCACACCTATGCCGAGCTGTCGGCCGACGTCGAGTCGGTCGCCGTGGGGCTGCGCGAGATGGGCATTGCCGAGCTGACCCGGATCGTCTGCATGTCGCCTCCCAGCTACGAGACCTGCGTCATGGGCGTAGCCCTCACTCGGGTGGGCGCCTTCTCCATCTGGATCGACCCCGCAGTCGGCTATCGCAACGTCGCGGAGCGGCTCAGCCGCGTGCAGCCGGAGGCGTTCCTGGGCAACGCGCTCGCGCACCTCGGGCGGATCACGTTCGGGTGGGGTCCTCGCGACCTCCGCAAGCTTGTTCTCACGGAAAGCCCACTGTTGCCGGGCGGCCGAATCATCACCGGGTTTCCACCCTTCCCCGGCGCGCGATCGATCAGGTCGCTGCGAAAACACGCGCCCGCCGCCCCTCAGCCGCCACGAGTCGGCCCGGACGATCCCTGCGCCGTTCTCTACACCACCGGCAGCACCGGGCCGGCGAAACCGTCGCTGTACCTGCACCGCAACTTCTGTCAGCTGTTCCGCAACGCGCACCACAGCTGGCGCTGGGATCCGGACCACGAGGTTCCGGTGGATATGGCCGTCTTCCCCGCGTTCCTGTTCATCCCCATCAGTGCCGGCGGCACAATGGTGGTGCCGCCCATCGACTTTGCCCGGCAGGGCCCCGCGCAGGTTGACTCGGCCGCCCTGATCCAGGTCATCAACGACTGCAAGGTCGGGTCGTTTTTCGCCGCACCGATTCTGATCGAGAACCTGGCCTCCGAAGCACTGGCGCGCAACCTGACGATGCCCTCGTTGAAGCGAGTCATCGGGGCCGGGGCGCCGATCTCCGGGCCGGTCGAAAAGATGATGAACGCGGTGATGGCTCCCGACGGCGAGGTGGCGGCGAACTACGGAGCCACCGAGGCCATGCCGTCGACCGAGCTTGGCAGTCGTGAGCACCTCGACGGCGTGTGGAATTTGACCGAGCAGGGTGCCGGCGTTTGTGTGGGCTATGCCCTGCCGGGCGTCGAACTGAAGATCATCGACATCGTGGACGGTCCCATCGACTCCATCGCGGAAGCGTCGGAATTGCCCACGGGACAGGTCGGCGAAATTTTGGTGCGGGGCAGGCACGTCAGCCCTGAGTACTACCTCGACCCCGAGAGCACACACAAGAACAAAGTGCCTGACTCGCAGGGGGACTGGCACCGCTTCGGGGACGTCGGCTACCTCGACGCGCAGGGCAGGCTCTGGGTCTGCGGTCGGGTATCGCAGCGGGTGAAGGCAGCTACCGGGAACCTGTTCCCGCTGCAAGTCGAGCCGATCTTCGACGCCCATCCCAAGGTGCGGCGAAGTGGACTGGTGGGAGTGCCCGCACCGGCGGGCGAGCTGCCAGTCCTCTGCGTCGAGGTCGAGCCCGACGTTGGCAAGAACGAACTCGCCGGCTTGCACCGGGAATTGCTCGCGCGGGCTGCAGCTTCCGAAATGGCGAACACGATTCACGCCGTTCTCTTCAAGCGCAGGCTGCCAGTGGATCCGCGCCACAACTCCAAGATTGAGCGCGGGCGCCTGGCCAAGTGGGCCGCCCTGCAGTTGTCGGGACCTCGCTCCCGCAGCCGGCAGGCCCGCCCGGTCGCCGAATACTCGCCTTCCCCGGATGCCAGTTCCGCTACCGCGGCAGTCACCGTTGTGCGCGACGCCCCGGTCCCATGAGTTACCGCTGGCAACACATCTGGACACGTTCGCACAACCAGTCCGCAACCGCCTGAGCACGCCTGCGCACCTTCGCACCCGGCGGGCTTGTCGGTGGCGCCGACTACCCTTGAACCATGGCTTTCGCCACTGAACACCCCGTAGTCGCCCACTCGGAATACCGCGCCGTTGAGGATGCCGTGCGCACCGGTGCCCGCTTCGACGTGGTCAGCCCGCATCAACCCGCCGGCGACCAGCCGGCCGCCATCGATGAGCTCGAGCGCCGGATCAGGGCAGGGGAACGCGATGTGGTGCTGCTCGGCGCCACCGGCACCGGGAAATCGGCAACCACGGCCTGGCTGATCGAACGGCTGCAACGGCCCACCCTCGTGATGGCGCCGAACAAAACGTTGGCCGCCCAGCTGGCCAACGAACTGCGAGAGATGTTGCCGCACAACGCGGTCGAGTACTTCGTCTCGTATTACGACTACTACCAGCCGGAGGCTTACATCGCCCAGACCGACACCTACATCGAGAAGGACAGCTCGATCAATGACGACGTCGAGCGTCTGCGGCACTCCGCGACGTCGTCGCTGCTGTCTCGCCGCGACGTGGTGGTGGTGGCGTCGGTGTCGTGCATCTACGGCCTGGGCACGCCGCAGTCCTATCTGGATCGCTCCGTCGAGCTTCAGGTCGGCATGGAGGTGCCGCGCGATGGGCTGCTGCGGCTACTGGTCGACGTCCAATACACGCGCAACGACCTGTCGTTCACCCGCGGATCGTTTCGGGTGCGCGGCGACACCGTGGAGATCATCCCGTCCTACGAAGAGCTGGCCGTGCGCATCGAGTTCTTCGGCGACGAAGTGGAGGCGTTGTACTACCTGCACCCGCTTACTGGCGAGGTGATCCGCCAGGTCGACTCGCTGCGCATCTTCCCGGCCACGCACTATGTGGCCGGTCCCGAGCGGATGGCGCAGGCCATCTCCACCATCGAGCAGGAGCTGGCCGAGCGGCTCGCCGAGCTCGAGGGGCAAGGCAAGCTGCTGGAAGCCCAGCGACTGCGGATGCGCACCAACTACGACATCGAGATGATGCGACAGGTCGGGTTCTGCTCGGGCATCGAGAACTATTCGCGCCACATCGATGGCCGCGGTCCCGGTTCGCCGCCGGCGACGCTGCTTGACTACTTCCCCGAGGATTTCCTCATGGTCATCGACGAGTCGCACGTGACCGTGCCGCAGATCGGCGGCATGTACGAGGGCGACATGTCCCGCAAACGCAACCTCGTCGAATATGGGTTCCGGCTGCCGTCGGCAGTCGACAACCGCCCGCTGACCTGGGAAGAGTTCGCCGACCGGATCGGGCAGACGGTGTACCTTTCCGCCACGCCCGGGCCGTACGAACTCAGCCAGACCGGCGGTGAGTTCGTCGAGCAGGTGATCCGCCCGACCGGCCTGGTCGACCCGAAGGTCGTGGTCAAGCCCACGAAGGGACAGATCGACGACCTGATCGGGGAGATCCGCAAACGCACCGAACGGGACGAGCGGGTCCTGGTCACGACGCTCACCAAGAAGATGGCCGAGGACCTCACCGATTACCTGCTGGAGATGGGCATCCGGGTCCGCTACCTGCATTCCGAGGTCGACACGCTGCGCCGGGTCGAGTTGCTGCGTCAACTGCGGCTCGGCGAGTACGACGTGCTGGTCGGCATCAATCTGCTGCGGGAGGGCTTGGACCTACCGGAGGTGTCATTGGTGTCGATCCTCGACGCCGACAAGGAAGGCTTCTTGCGGTCGGTGCGCAGCCTGATCCAGACCATTGGGCGCGCCGCACGGAACGTCTCTGGCGAAGTCCACATGTATGCCGACAAGATCACCGACTCGATGAAAGAGGCGATCGACGAGACCGAACGGCGCCGGGCCAAGCAGATCGCCTACAACGAGGCCCACGGCATCGACCCGCAACCGCTGCGCAAGAAGATCGCCGACATTCTCGACCAGGTCTACCGCGAGGCCGACGACACGGACGTCGAAATCGGCGGGTCCGGTCGTAACTCGTCCCGTGGCAGGCGCGCTCAGGGCGAACCCGGGCGGGCCGTCAGCACCGGCGTGTTCGACGGGCGCGACACCACCGCGATGCCGCGCGCCGAGCTGGCCGACCTGATCAAGGACCTCACCGCGCAGATGATGGCCGCGGCCCGCGACCTGCAGTTCGAACTCGCCGCCCGCTTCCGCGACGAGATCGCCGACCTCAAGAAGGAGCTCCGCGGGATGGACGCGGCCGGGCTGAAGTGACGCAGTCAACGAGCGAAACCGGTAGCTGGCGGGAGCTGCTGGGGCAGCACCTGGGCACCTCGACGGTGCTGGCGGGCGGCGTCGCGATGTACGCCACCAACGAGTTCCTGACCGTCAGCCTGTTGCCGAGCACGATCGCCGAGATCGGCGGCGACCGCCTGTACGCCTGGGTAATCACCCTCTACCTGGTGGGCTCCGTGGTCGCCTCAACCACTGTCAACTCGATCCTGCGCCGCTTCGGGGCGCGCACATCCTTTCTGTTGGCATTGGCCGTTTTCGGTGTGGCCAGTGTGGCGTGCGCGGTGGCACCGAGTATGGAGATGTTGATCGCGGGACGAACCCTGCAGGGCGTGGCCGGCGGCACCCTGGCCGGCCTAGGCTACGCGCTGATCAATGCCGCATTGCCGCGCTTGCTCTGGACGCGTGGCTCGGCCCTGGTCTCAGCGATGTGGGGCGTCGCGACGTTGGTTGGACCGGCACTGGGCGGACTGTTCGCGCAGCTTGGCTTGTGGCGGTGGGCATTCGGTGCGATGGCCATCCTCGCGGCACTGCTGGCCATTCTGGTTCCCGCGGTGCTGGCAGCGGGTGCCCCTGGGGGCGACGCCCAGGAGGTCCCTGCGCTGCGGGTGCCGGTTGGATCGTTGCTGCTGGTCGGCGCGGCCGCGCTGGCGGTCAGTGTGGCGCAGCTGCCGCACCAACCCGCGGCAATTGCCGCGCTACTCACCGTCGCAATGCTGCTGGTCGCGGCATTCGTGGTCGTCGACCGGCGCAGCCGCGCAAAGGTGTTACCGCCCAGTGTGTTCGGGACCGGACCGCTGAAATGGATCTACCTGACCCTGGCGGCGTTGATGATGGCTGTCATGGTCGACACCTACGTGCCGTTGTTCGGGCAGCGGTTGGGACACCTGACGCCAGTCGCGGCTGGATTCCTCGGTGCCTCTTTGGCAATCGGCTGGACAGTCAGTGAGATCGTCAGCGCGTCGCTGAAAAGCCCTCAAGTGATCAACCGCGTGGTCTTGGTGGCGCCACTGCTGATGGCGGCTGGCCTGGCGTTCGGCGCCGTCACGCAGCGGGCCGATGCCTCGTTCGGTTTCATCGTGGTGTGGGCCGCCGCTCTACTGGTCGCCGGAACCGGCATCGGGATGGCGTGGCCGCATCTGTCGGCGCGCGCAATGGGCTGCGTCGACGACCCTTCGGAGAGCGGCGCGGCGGCCGCGGCGATCAACACCGTGCAACTGATCTCCGCGGCCTTCGGCGCTGGGCTAGCGGGCGTGGTGGTAAACACTGCCACCGGCGGCGGTGCGGTGAGGGAGGCCCGCTGGCTGTACACGGTTTTCA
>JALHRH010000024.1 GCA_022841565.1 Mycobacterium sp.
GCGGTGGTGGCGGGCCGCCGGGCGGTGGCGGGGCGCCTTCGACCGGGGGCGGGCCGGCGGGCGGCGGAAACGCAGGAGCGGCGGGCAACGGGGCGGGCAACGGGCTTCCCTGCGGTGCGGCACCGATCACCGACGCCACGATGGTGCCGTGCGCATCGCAGTCCGTCAAGCCGTCGCCGCCCATGATGTAGTCACCGCCGGCAACCACCCGCAGCCGTGGGCTGGGATTGATGCCGGTGTCGATGATCGCCACCGGCACCCCGTTACCGGTCGAGTATTGCCAGGCCTTACTGATGTTGAGCATGGTGAAACCTGGCGCGGTAACCGCAACATTGGGATCGGCCACGGTAATGGTCCGCGCGCACATGTTGCTCTGCCGCATCGGCTGGTCCGCGGCCGGTCTGCCGTCGGCGGGTACCCGGGATGGATCAATGCTCGGTGGTGGAATGGCCTGTGCATCTGGATAACTCGTGGACAGGCCGACGATGAAGCCGACCAGCGTGACCGCGCTCATCCGCCGGGCCGCAGCAGCTGTCCGGCTCATCGCATGCGCACCCAGGTGAACAGCCCGCCGATCCAGGCGGCCAGCGGCAGCGCGGCGATGATGGCCGCGATCTCCAGCCATTCTGCGGCCATCCGGACCAGCGGGGTGAACCTCGTGACCGGCACGAGCAAGGCCGCCATCAGTCCGGCCCCGGCGAAGCCCACCAGCAGCGCCGCCGCGGCCACCAGCGCCGCCTCCGACGAAGCCGGCTCGTACACAACATATTTGACGACACCAGCGCAAGTCGCCGCCGCCGCTCCGCCTACCAACACAACGGCCTGCCGTTTGTACGCGAAAGCCCGGCCCCGGCTGATGAAGATCACCACGAACAGCGCGGCGAGCACCGCGGCCGCCGCTCCCCGGTCACGACCCGGCATCAGCGCCGACCACACCGCGGCGGGCAGCGCAACCGCGGCGCCGACGCAGATTCCGGTCAACACGTGGTTGGCCCTTACTGCGGCCGCTGCGATCTGGGCGCCGCGGGGCGTGGTGTCAGGATTCGCGTCCTCGTCGATCCCGTCCATCCCCTCACTTACCGGAGCGACGGCATCGGTCGGAAGCCCGGCACTGCGCCGGAACAGGTCGCGACCGGTGATCGAACCAAAGTACGGCGGCCGGATCCGCGCGACCCAGAGCGCGATCGTCGGCGCCAGGGTCAGCACGAACAGCAGCGCGATCAAGGCGCACATCCCCAGCCACTGGGCGGGCGTCGCCCACCACATCCGCACCGCCGCAACAGTTCCGCCCAACGCGCACAGCGTCACAACCGCTGCTGCCACATTGACGTGTCGTCCCGTCGCTGCGGTGATTCCCCAGGTCAGCACCGCGGTCGCCAATGCGGCAGTGAAGATGTGGGCCGATCCCGGGTGCCCTGGCGCGCCGGCGGCCAGGCCTACCGCGAACAGTGGCACGGCCAGCCACCCAAGCCCATCCAACATGTCCGTGCGGTGCGGCCACCACCGCCACACCAGGACGGCGCCGCCGGCCGCCAACAGCCCGACACCACCGGTGACCATGCTGGGCGTTAACGAGTCCACTGAGATGCGTTGCCGCACCACCAGTCCGAGTATCGTGACGGCGACGGCTGCAGCGATCGCCAGCGCGGTGTGGGCAGCTGTCAGCGCCGTGACCGGTTCGAAAAGCTTCTCGCCCACGCGGGCCAGCCCGGTGGACAGCGACTCGTATTGCGGCTCGAAGGACTCGCCGTCAACTGCAGTTACCAGAGCCAGCGTGGCGCCGTCCTCGACACCGAGTTCATCGAGGGTCTTGGTCACATCCAGACGTACACCATTGGCTTTGTGCAGCTCATAACCGACGTCGGCGGCCAGGCCGCCCAGACCGCGCCGCTTGAGCTCGTCGTTGAGCAGTTCGACGGCATCGTCGATGAAGACCTCGATCGGCACCGATGCCGGGTAGACCTGCGAAAGCAGGTGTTCACCGCACACAACGGCGACCGCACACCGCGCCGGGAACGAAACCTTCGCCATTAACGTGGCCTGTCGGCATCCGGAATGTACTTGTCGGCCAGGGCCGCAGTGATCTCGAATAGCCGCAGTCGTGACTGCTTTCTCAACTCGTGGCGGGTGTCGATTATGCCGCCCTTGGCCAAATACGGGTCATAAGGCATGAATTCGACGGTCGCCCCGGATTGCCGGAAGCGCTCGGTGAGGTATTTGCGTGCGTCCGGGTCATAGCTATTGCGGCTGTCGTTGAGGATGACGGTGCTGCGCGAGACCAATTCGTGAAAACCCATCGATCGCAGCAGGTCGATTGCGCGAGTCACCGGCAACGACGTGTCGGCGGTCAACCCGGATACGAAGACGAGGGAATCGCACGCGTCGAGCACCGCTTTCATCACTGGGTGCTCCAGGTCGTCCGACGTGTCCACCACGATAACGGTGTGAGTGCGGCGCAACCGTGACAGGACGCCGGTGAACATCGATGGCACCAATGGCCGCGGTTGGTCCGAAGCGCGGTTGCCGGCCAGCACATCAAGACCGATGCTGTTCTGCCCCAGATGCTCCCGGATGTCGGCGTAGCCTTGAACGTCGGTGTCGTTCAAGACAGCCGAGTAGTCGCCGGGTGGAGACTCGTCGATCCGACCGGCCAGCGTCCCGAAACCCGGGGCCGCGTCGATGGCGACGACGTTGTCGGGGCGGCATTCCCGGAACACCCCGCCGATGCAGGCGGTCATCGTGGTTTTGCCGACGCCACCTTTGCCGGAAATCATCCCGATCACGTATTGCTTGCGGATGTGGCGGCGGATCCGCGACTGCAATTCTCGGTAGTGCCGTTCGGCGGGCGACTCCCCAAGATTGATGGTCCGGAAAGACACGGCATAGAGAAATTTGCGCCAGCCCGATCCGGGTGGGACTTTGCGCGGCGCCACCATGTCGGAAATGCGCAAAGTGCCGGAGACGGATTCCTGGTGCTGGTAACGCCCGGTTTGTTCAGGAGCGTTGGGGCCGGTGTTCCATGTATTCGTCACAACGCGATTACTAACACTTCAGTGATACCTCTCGACTACACAACTTTTCGGTACGAATGCCAGTCCTGATGAGCGGGCAGGCGTCGCATCATGCGTTGGATCGCAGCGGCGATGTTGTTATTGGTGCCGGGGGCGATGATCATCCACTGCTTTCCCGCGGATTGGACATCCTCGGCGACCAAGCGCCCTTCGATCGTGTCGATGATGGTCACCGCGCTCGGTTCGATGTGGGTGCGTTGGGATCGTCCCGTTTCCACCCCGGACTGCGTGGCGACGATCGAAGCTTGTGCTGACCGGTCCGGATCTGCGGCCAGAGTCAACATTCGTAGCTGATCGGGGTCGAGGCGCTGCCCACCCAGAAACGTGTGCAGTGCCTCCCGGCCGGCCGCCGCGACCCGCATGGCGTCGGCGTCGAGTGTGGCAGGCCGCAGCGCGGCCGGCTTGTGGTGGCCGCACAACCGCTCGATCTGCCCGTTGAGCACCGTGTTCGCCGATCCCTCGGCGCTGGCTGTGCCCGCGCCGCTGATGCGGATGAGGTCCGCCGACCGCTCCAGCGCAACCCACCACTGCGCGAAGCGGGCGAGCAGGACCCGGGCCGGTTCGTCATCCCCAGGCGCCCGGATCTGGAAGATCAGCGCGACATCTCGGCGCGACAGGACGGTCAACCACTCCACCACCGTGGGATCCACGGCATCACATCCATCGACAACCCCGGCGTCACGCAACTCGGCCGTGACCGGGTGTTGCAGCGCCAGCCGCTTGGGCTCCACGCTGGGCAAGTGCGGCCGCAGACCCAACTCCGGGGCAACCGTCTCGATCCCGGTGAGTACTTGCAGGGCCCATAGGCCGTCGACAGTGGTGGTTAACACGATGTCCCTCAATACAGGTCCCTCAATGCAGGCCAAGGGCGCACGCTGTGCATGCGCCCCGCCGACCCGCGCGAAGTGACTAGCTGAACAAGGTGCCCATCTGGGCGTCGGTCGCCTGGGCCATCTCGTCCACGTTGTGCACGGTGTGGGCATGCCGGCTGACGGTCTGAATCAGGTCCTCGAGGCCGTGCAACATCTGCTGCTGGGCGTCGAAGAATGCCGTTGCGCCGTGGCCCTGGAAAAAGTCCGCCAGCGCCTGGGTCAGGTGCAAGACATCGGCGTGGATCTCCAACAACTGCGCGGCCTGGGTACCGACCTCACCGGCGAACCCGATGACGGCGCCGTGGTTGTAGACGATCTGATCTGTCATGAGAATTGATTCCTTACATGGAGTAGTTCAGCAATTACGGAATGGGCGGCGCCCCGAGCTAGCCCTGGCCTAGACCGCCTGGGTTCCCCCGCCGAACACGCCGTTGAGGTCGTGCGCGGCGTCGGCTTCGTGGTTCTCCATGAGGACCGCCGCCTGGCCCAGCCCGTGAGCCAACCGCTGACCGCCCGTCATGATCTGCTGCAGATCGTGGTGGATTTGGCCGGCGGTATTCAGCGAAGTGGAACCGGCGTCGCCTGCCCACCCGGTGGCGCTGATGATGTTTTCGTGACCGCTCAGGTACTGGTTGGCGATCGCCACAGCCTCCTGCAGTCGCGTTTCAATCCGCTGCTGAGTACTGCGCAGCAGTTCTGGAGTGACAACGGTCGCATTTGCCATTATTTACGTCTCCCTCAATTAATTGCACTCCCCGAGCCAGGGTCTGCCTAAAGCTAAACCAGCTTCGGCAGGCTGTCACTTCACTCGATGCCGCTGGTACACAGGGTTCAATTTAGGCTGATTAGTGCACATCAGAATTCAGCACGTGTCAAACGGTAGCGAGTAGTCGGCGTCTCGGCCGAAAACAGTCGTTGAGTTCACAATGTGGCTGCTCCGTCCGCGCTTCCGTCACCGTCGGCGTCGGTGAGCCGAACATTCCAGTGGCCGTCGCCGTCGGTATCGATGTAGCCGGTCATGCCTTCTGGGCCGGTGCACAAAACTCGGTCGGCCACCCCGTCACCGTCGGTGTCGAACAATCGGTCATCGGCACGACCTAGCCCATCAAAATCAACGAGAGGCCCACCGACGTGCTCGGCTCCGTCCAGGCCGAACCACCGAACCTGCCCGCCGCGGTCGACCGCGGTTGCCCATGTTCCCGACCCGTCGTCGACGAAGTAGCTTTCTGCGGTGCCGTCATTGTCGACGTCAAGCACAGCGTGGTCGGCCAACCCGTCGCCGTCGAAGTCGGCCAAAGCATCGTCCCGCATGCCGTCACCGTCGAGATCCAGACCGATCCCATCGAACGTGCCGTCTCCGTCGAGGTCGAGATCCGGTGGGCGGGTCCAGAACGAGGCGGTGCCGTCGTGGCCCAAGCAGTAGTCCATGCCCGTTTCGACGGGAATCCGCCGCCGTCGGTTCCCTCCTCGGCCGTTGTGCTGGAGACGGAGTTCGCGGCGTCTACCGTCACGTCTACCGTCACGTCACTCGCACATCGTGGTTAGCCGCGGTCGGACTCCCGCGTCCGCCACCACGCCAACAGCTCCGCCGTCGCCTCCTCATTCGACAGCGGCCCGCGGTCCAGCCGCAGCTCCTTGAGGAACCGCCACGCCTCCCCCACCTGTGGGCCGGCCGGGATGTCGAGCAGCCGCATGATCTCGTTGCCGTCCAGGTCGGGACGCACCCGGTCTAGGTCCTCCTGAGCGGCCAGCTCGGCGATGCGTTCTTCCAGCCGGTCGTATGACGCGCGCAGCCGGGCGGCCCGGCGCTTGTTGCGCGTCGTGCAGTCCGCGCGCACCAGCTTGTGCAGCTGCGGCAGCAACGGCCCGGCGTCGGTGACGTAGCGGCGCACCGCCGAGTCGGTCCACTTGCCCTCGCCGTAGCCGTGAAACCGCAGGTGCAGATACACCAGCTGGGACACGTCGTCGACCATCTGCTTGGAGTACTTCAGCGCCCGCATCCGCTTGCGTACCATCTTCGCGCCGACCACCTCGTGGTGGTGGAAGCTCACTCCGCCGTTGGGTTCGTGGCGGCGGGTGGCGGGCTTGCCGATGTCGTGCAGCAGCGCGGCCCAGCGCAGCACGAGATCGGGCCCTTCTCTCGTGCCTTCTAGCTCAATGGCCTGGCGCAGCACGGTCAGCGAATGCTGGTAGACGTCCTTGTGCTGGTGATGTTCGTCAATGGCCATCTGCATGCCACCGATCTCGGGCAGCACCACCTCACCCATGCCGGTCTGCACCAGCAGGTCGATGCCGGCCACCGGATGAGCCCCCAGCAGCAGCTTGTCCAGTTCGACGGCCACCCGTTCAACGCTGATCCGACCCAGCTGCGCGGCCATTGCCTCGATCGCCACCAGCACCCGCGGTGCCACGGTAAAGCCGAGTTGGGCGACGAACCGAGCCGCCCGCAGCATCCGCAGCGGGTCGTCGCCGAAGGACACCTCCGGGGACATCGGGGTGTCGAGCACCTTGGCCCGCAGCGCGGCCAGCCCGCCCAGCGGATCGAGGAACTCACCGAGTCCATCCGCGGTGATGCGCACCGCCATCGCGTTGACGGTGAAGTCGCGGCGCACCAGGTCGTCTTCCAGGCGATCGCCGAACCGCACCTCCGGGTGGCGCGACACCTGGTCGTAGGTGTCGGCCCGGAACGTGGTGATCTCCAGGCGGTGCCCGCCTTTGCCGACTCCGACGGTGCCGAATTCGATGCCCGTGTCCCACAACGCATCGGCGAACGGCCGCACGGTCTGCTGGATCTGCTCGGGCCGTGCGTTGGTGGTGAAGTCCAGATCCGGGCTCAGCCGGCCCAGTATGGCGTCCCGTACCGACCCGCCGACCAGGTACAACTCGTGGCCGGCGGCAGCGAATGCCGCACCGAGTTCGCGCAACTGGGGCGCGTACTGGTGCAGTGCGACCGCGGCGGCGGTCAGCAGTTCGGCATCCGGAACGGGTTCGGCCACGTTCGGTGAGCCTAATGGGAATGCCGCGGTGACTCAGCGCACGTCCGGACGATGGCCCGGGCATTGAGTGTGCGCCCACCGATTCCGGTGTGCGTCCACTGCGGCCCTGAAGCGAAAATCCCGCCGCCACCGCACACCCGAAGCACCACGCGCCCATCACGAGTTGTCGCGCAGAGCCGGGCAAACACCCCACCGCCCAATCCAGAGACTGCTGTGACGAATGGGGCCTACGCGACTCACGTGACCAAAGGTGACCGCCGACGGCGAGTGCATCGGGAACACCGGCCTGTGCCAGCTAATATCGCTTGGGTGTCGGAGGGCGAACAAGCCAAACCACGTCGACGTCGAGGCCGGCGTCGCGGTCGTGGCGGCGCACGTCCGGCTGAGAATAATACGGACAGCCAGCCGGTGACCGACACCGCGCCCACCCCCGCCACCGCGGCCAACCGCCGACCGCGCCCCCGCCGGGCGCCGGACCGGATGCGCACCGTGCATGAAACGTCCGCGGGCGGCCTGGTCATCGACGGACTCGACGGACCTCGTGAAACTCAGGTGGCCGCCCTGATCGGACGCATCGACCGCCGTGGCAGGATGCTGTGGTCGCTGCCCAAGGGCCACATCGAGATGGGTGAAACTGCCGAGCAGACCGCCATCCGGGAGGTCGCCGAGGAGACCGGGATTCGCGGCGGCGTCCTTGCCGCGCTGGGCCGCATCGACTACTGGTTCGTCACCGACGGACGACGGGTGCACAAGACCGTGCACCACTATCTGATGCGGTTCTTGGGCGGGGAGCTGTGCGACGAGGACGTGGAGGTTGCCGAGGTGGCGTGGGTGCCGATCCGGGAACTGCCCTCCCGGTTGGCCTACGCCGACGAACGCCGCCTGGCCGAACGAGCCGACGAGCTGATCGACAAACTTCAGAACGACGGCGAGGAAGCGCTTCCGCCGCTACCGCCAAGCGCGCCACGACGCCGGCCGCAGACCCACTCCCGCACCCGCCACGCCACCGACCCGGAGCCGGGCAACAAGAACGGTCACGGGCGGGGGCCGTGACGGCGCGGCGCTCTCGGTGGGCCAGGTTGGTGCGTCTCGCCGCAGCAATCGGCATGGTGGCCGGTTTCGCGGTGTTGCTCACCGCACCCGACACCAGCCCGCGGGCGAGCGCCGGGGAACCCACCGCGACGCCCTTTGTCCAGGTGCGGATCGATCAGGTGACCCCGGACGTCGTCACCACCACCAGCGACCCCGTCGTCACCGTCAGCGGCATGGTCACCAACATCGGCGACCGTCCGGTCCGTGACGTGATGGTTCGCCTCGAACACGCGTCGGCCGTTTCGGCCTCACCCGGCCTGCGCACCGCGCTGGACGGCAGCACCGACCAGTACGAGGCCGCCGCGGACTTCCTCACCGTGTCCCCGGAATTACAGCGTGGGCAGCAGGCCGGATTCACCCTGTCCGCGCCGCTGCGCTCGCTCACCAAACCCTCGCTCGCGGTCGACAAGCCCGGCATCTTCCCCGTCCTGGTCAACGTTAACGGCACCCCCGACTACGGCGCGCCCGCCCGGCTGGACAACGCCCGGTTCCTGCTCCCGGTGGTGGGCGTGCCGCCGGACAAGGCGGACCGGGGCGCCGAGGCCACCCCCGCCGTGGCGCCGGAAACCACCAAGCCGGTATGGATCACCATGTTGTGGCCGCTTGCCGACCGGCCCCGGTTGGCGCCCGGTGTCCCCGGCGGCACCATCCCGGTCCGCCTGGTCGACGACGACCTGGCCAACTCGCTGGCCACCGGAGGCCGCCTCGACACCCTGTTGTCCGCGGCCGAACTCGCCACCAGCCGCGACGTGGATCCCGACGGAGTCGTCGGGCGCGCGCTGTGCCTGGCGGTCGACCCGGACCTGGTCGTCACCGTCAACGCGATGACCGCCGGTTACGTCGTGTCCAACTCCGCCGACGGTCCTGCGCAACTGCCCGGCACCCCCACCCACCCGGGCACCGGCCAGGCCGCCGCGACAACGTGGCTCAACCGGCTGCGCGCCTTGGCCCACCGCACCTGCGTGGCACCGCTGCCCTACGCCCAGGCCGATCTGGACGCCCTGCAGCGCGTCAACGACCCGGGCCTGAGCTCCACCGCCACCGTCAGCAACGGCGAGATCATCGACCGCATCCTGGACGTGACCTCAGTACGCGGCACCGCTCTGCTGCCCGACGGCCCGTTGACCAGCCGCACGGTCTCCCTGCTCAACGCCAACGACGATACGGTCGCCGTCGCCGCGGGCGACCTCTCGGCTCAGGACGCCGCCGACGCGGACAGCGCCAACGTCACGCCCCGCCGGCTGTCGCCCCAGGTGGTGGCGACGCCGTTCGATCCCGCCGTTGGGGCCGCGCTGGCCGGCGCCGGAACCAACCCGACCATCCCGACCTATCTGGATCCGTCACTGGCGGTCCGAGTCACCCACGATTCGGCCACCGCCCGGCGCCAGGACGCGCTCGGCGCCATGTTGTGGCGCAGCCTCACTACCGAGGCGGCCCCGCGCACCCAGATCCTGGTGCCGCCGGCGGTGTGGTCGTTGCAGGCAGACGATGCGCAGTTCATCCTGACTGCGCTGGCCACCTCGATTCATTCCGGTTTGGCGGTGCCACGCCCGCTGCCTGCGGTGGTCGCCGATGCCGCCGCCCGTGTCGAACCCCCGGTACCGCCCGGCACCTACCCCTCCGACCGGGGCAAGTTCAGCGACGACGTCACCGGGCAGATCGCGGGTCAGGTGGGCCGGTTGTGGAGGCTGACCTCGGCCTTGATTCCCGACGAGCGCACCGGTCTTACCGGCCCGCAGTACACCGCGCCGTTGCGCGAGGACATGCTCCGCGCGCTGAGCGAGTCGCAGCCGCCCGACACCCGCAACGGGCTCGCCCAGCAGCGTCTGGCGGTGGTGGGCACCACGATCAACGACTTCTTCGGCTCGGTGACGATCGTGAACCCGGGGGGCTCCTACACGCTGGCCACCGAGCACAGCCCGCTGCCGCTCGCGTTGCACAACGGCCTGGCCGTACCCATCCGGGTGCGGCTGCAGGTCAACGCACCGCCCGGGATGGCGGTCACCGATATCGGTGAGATCGAGCTGCCGCCGGGATACCTGCCGCTGCGGGTCCCCATTGAGGTCAACTTCACCCAGCGGGTCGCCATCGACGTCGCCCTGCGCACCCCGGACGGAACGGCGCTGGGCGAGCCGGTTCGGCTGTCAGTGCATTCCAACGCCTACGGCAAGGTGTTGTTCGCGATCACGCTCACCGCGGCGGCGGTGCTGGTTAGCCTGGCCGGGCGGCGGCTGTGGCACCGCTTCCGCGGCCAGCCCGACCGCGCCGACCTCGATCGCCCAGACCCGCCCCACGGCGGAGTTATGCGGACCCGGGACGGGTCGGTGCCGGCCATCGAGCAGCGGGTCCACGAAGAGCACCGGGTATGAAACCCGCACCCCGGCGGGTGCAATCAACGCCGCGGCGGGCGGCGCCGCAGCCACCCAGACACCAGCCGTCCCAGCCGCGGAGCACCGTTCCGCCGCCGGGCCTGCCCCCGCGCCCGGGCTGGACACCGCAGCAGTGGCCCGCGACACATCAGCGACGCCGCCCGGAGGAACTGTCCGACGCGGCAGTCGTGTCACGCTCCTGGGGTATGGCTTTTGCCACCCTGATCAGCAGGCTCACCGGCTTCGCCCGCATTGTGCTGCTGGCCGCGATCCTGGGTGCGGCGCTGTCCAGCTCCTTCTCGGTGGCCAATCAGCTGCCCAATCTGGTCGCGGCCCTGGTGTTGGAGGCGACCTTCACCGCGATCTTCGTGCCCGTGCTGGCCCGGGCCGAACAGGACGACGCCGACGGCGGCGCGGCCTTCGTGCGCCGGCTGGTCACCTTGGCCACCACCCTGCTAATCGGGGCCACTGTGTTGTCGGTGGCCTCGGCGCCGCTGCTGGTGCGGCTGATGCTGGGCCGCGATCCGGCGGTCAACGCGCCGCTGACCACCGCATTCGCTTACCTGCTGCTCCCGCAGGTGCTGGTCTACGGCCTGTCCTCGGTGTTTATGGCGATCCTGAACACCCGCAATGTCTTCGGGCCGCCGGCCTGGGCGCCCGTCGTCAACAACGTCGTCGCCATCGCCACCCTGGGGATCTACTTGGCCGTGCCCGGTGAACTGTCGGTCGACCCCGTCGAGATGGGCAACACCAAACTCCTGGTGCTTGGGGTCGGCACCACATTGGGTGTGTTCGCGCAGACCGCGGTATTGCTGGTGGCGATCGGGCGCCAGCACATCAGCCTGCGCCCACTGTGGGGACTCGACGCTCGGCTCAAGCGTTTCGGCACGATGGCCGCGGCCATGGTGCTTTACGTGCTGATCAGCCAGCTTGGCCTAGTGGTCGGCAACCAGATCGCCAGCTCGGCCGCCGCCTCCGGCCCGGCGATCTACAACTACACCTGGCTGGTACTGATGCTGCCGTTCGGCATGATCGGCGTCACGGTGCTGACGGTGGTGATGCCCCGGCTGAGCCGCAACGCCGCCGCCGACGACATTCCGGCCGTGCTGGCAGATCTATCGCTGGCCACCCGACTGACCATGATCACGCTGATCCCGGCGGTGGCGTTCATGACCGTCGGGGGATCGGCGATGGGCAGCGCGCTGTTCGCGTACGGGCGCTTCGGGCAGGTGGACGCCGGATATCTGGGCGCGGCGATCGCGCTATCGGCGTTCACGCTGATCCCCTACGCCCTAGTGCTGCTGCAGCTGCGCGTCTTCTACGCCCGCGAACAGCCGTGGACGCCGATCGTGATCATTGTCGTGATCACGACGGTGAAAATCGCCGGCTCACTCCTGGCCCCGACGGTTACCTCCAACAAAGAGCTGGTCGCCGGGTACCTCGGAACGGCCAACGGCCTTGGCTTTCTGGCGGGCGCCGTCGTCGGCCATGTCCTGCTGCGGAGCAGCCTGCGCCCAACGGGCGGCACATTGATCGACCTTGGCACGGTGCGCACCATCCTGGTAGCGATCTCGGCGTCGCTGCTGGCCGGTCTGGTTGCCCACGTCGCCGACCGGCTGCTCGGGCTGAGCCGGTTGACCGAGCACGGCGGCATGGGCTCGCTGCTACGCCTATTCTTGCTCGGGTTAATCATGGTGCCGATCCTGGCCGCCTTCATGTTCGGCGCACGGGTCCCCGAAGCGCAGGCGGCCGCCGCGGCTATCCGGCGTCGAAGCCGACGCGGGCGACCGGCCCCGGCTAGGGCGACGGTGTCGTCTGCACCGCGCCCCGTCACGTACCCTGAGCAAAGAAAATCGTCCCTGCCGGGGGGATACGCGGTCCAGGAGCCGATCCGGCGCAGACCTCCGGTGGCCAGGGCCGGGCTAGCGAAAGGACCGGAGGTGACCGACCGCACTTCGGATGACGCCGCGCCCCGTTCGACGGCCGGCGATGAATCGCACCGCCCGCGCGCCGACGACTTCCAGCCCGACATTCCCGCTCGCGGGGCGCCGTCGCAGAACCGGCTCAACGGCGACATCGATACCCGCTGGCCGATCCCGTTCGATGCGCCCCGCGAACGCGATGCCGAGCCGCCCCAGGAAGATCTCAACCTCGTGCCCGGCGCCCGCATCGCCAACGGCCGCTACCGCCTGCTGATCTCGCACGGGGGCACCCCGCCCCTGCACTTCTGGCAGGCTCTGGACACCGCACTGGACCGGCAGGTCGCCCTCACTTTCGTCGACCCCGAAGGCAACCTGCCCGACGACGCGCTACAGGAGATTCTGTCCCGCACCCTGCGGCTCAGCCGCGTCGACAAGCCCGGCATCGCCCGAATTCTCGACGTCGTCCACACCGGATCCGGCGGCCTGGTGGTCTCGGAGTGGATCCGCGGCGGCTCGTTGCAGGAGGTCGCCGACACCGCGCCATCGCCGGTGGGAGCCATCCGGGCGATGCAGTCTCTGGCCGCGGCCGCCGACGCCGCGCACCGTGCCGGCGTTGCGCTGTCCATCGACCATCCCAGCCGGGTACGGGTGAGCATCGATGGCGACGTGGTGCTGGCCTACCCGGCGACCATGCCCGACGCGAACCCACAAGACGACATCCGCGGCATCGGCGCCTCGCTGTACGCGTTGCTGGTCAACCGGTGGCCGCTACCGGAGTCCGGCGTGCGCAGCGGACTGGCGCCGGCCGACCGCGACGCCAGCGGTCAGCCGGTCGAACCGACCGTGGTCGACCGCGACATCCCGTTCCAGATCTCCGCGGTCGCCGTCCGCTCGGTCCAGGAGGACGGCGGAATACGCAGCGCGTCAACGCTTTTGAATTTGCTGCAACAGGCCACCGCGGTGGCCGACCGCACCGAAGTGATCGGTCCGATCGCCGAACCCCCTATCCCGACGTCGCCACGACGAGCCGCCGAGCGGGGTGACGAAATCTACTCACGCCGGCGTCGCAACATCCTGATCGGCCTCGGCGCCGGCGCGGCCGTCCTGCTGGTAGCGCTGCTGGTCCTGGTATCGGTAGTGAGCAAGATCTTCGGCGATGTCGGCAGCGGCCTCAAAGGAGACCAGCTCGGCCTGAACAATCCGACGTCCTCAGCAGCAGAATCACCCGGCGGTTCGGCGCCGTCTGGCAACTTCGTCAATCCCACCAAGGCGACGGTGTTCTCCCCCGGCGGTGATGCCGACAACCCCGGCGATGCGGGTAACGCGATCGACGGCAACCCGGCCACCGCGTGGCAGACCGACACCTATTCCGACGCCGTCCCGTTCCCCAACTTCAAGAACGGGGTCGGACTGATGTTGCAACTGCCCAAGCCGACGGTGGTTGGCGTGGTCGGCATCGATATTTCCAGCACCGGAACCAAGGTGGAGATCCGATCATCATCCTCACCGAATCCCTCGAAGCTGGACGACACCACGGTGCTCACGCCGGCCACCGCGCTCAAGCCCGGCCACAACACCATCCAGGTCAAGGCGTCCGCGCCGACGTCGAACCTGTTGGTTTGGATTTCCACGCTGGGCACCACCGACGGCAAGAGTCGCGCCGACATCTCTGAGATCACCCTCCAAGCCGCCTCCTGATCCGGGTGAAGTGCCGGGTCGGTGCCGATTGGTTACCGTCCGGCGGTGGGTTTCGTCGGCGCCGGCAGGGGGCAGCGCAGCGACACCGAATTGCTGGCCGCACATGTCGCCGGCGACCGCCACGCCTTCGCGGAGTTGTACCGTCGCCACCACCGGCAGCTGTACCGGCTGGCGCGGCTGACCAGCCTGACCCGCGAAGATGCCGACGACGCCGTCCAGGATGCGATGCTCTCGGCGCATCGTGGCGCGGGTTCGTTTCGTTACGACGCCGCGGTCAGCACCTGGCTGCACCGCATCGTCCTCAACGCCTGCCTGGATCGGGTCCGTCGCGCGCGTGCCCACCCGTCCGTTCCCATCCTGGATCTATACTCGGTCGCTGACCGCAGTGGCGAGGTGGAGACGACGATGGTGGTGCAGCGGGCACTGCTGCGGCTTCCGATGCCCCAGCGGGCGGCGGTAGTAGCCGTCGACATGCAGGGCTACTCCATCGCCGAGACGGCACGGCTGCTGGGCGTGCCCGAGGGCACCATCAAAAGCCGGTGCGCCCGGGGAAGGGCCCGGCTCGTATCCCTGCTGGCCTACCTCGGCGCCGGCTCCGGCGCCGGACGGACCCCACAGCGTCGTTGACCCGCGCATGGCGGACACTGGGGCGGATGAGTGCCGCCGACGACGATCCCCTCCGGAATCCACCACGGACCGTCGAGTTGCCAGCCGACTTGCAGCTAGCGGCTGCGCCGCAGTCGTCTCACCGGGTACGCAGCGAACCCGCTGCCGGTGCCGCGCATGCCGCTCGCCCGCCCGTGCACCCGGCCCGTGTCATCGCCGCCGGCGCCGGCCTGTGCGCGGTGGTGGCAGCCATCGGCGTCGGGACCGCGGCACTGCTCAACGAGCCGGACTCGACCCCCAGCGCGGCTGTCACCGCCAATCACATCACCATTTCCACTCCCGTCCCGGTGATACCGCTGTCCGACGCCGAGATCCGCGACTTGCTGCACCGGCTTCCCGATTTCGGAGCGCTCGGCAACGCTTCGCAACGGGCATCCTGCCTCGGTGGACTGGGCTACCCGGCGAGCGAACAGGTGCTGGGCGCCCAGCCGCTCGAAATCAATGCCCGCCCCGGCGTGCTGCTGGTGATGCGCGGCGACACTTCAGACAGCCTGGTGGCTTACGCGGTGGCGCTGAACTGCAGCGCCGCCGACACCGGATTACTGGCGACGACCGCTATTCCGCGCACCTAGGGCGTGCACCTAGGCCGTGCACCTAGGCCGTGCACCTAGGCCGTGCGCCTACGCCGTGCGCCTAGGCCGTTCGCAGGTGTCGTGCGTCGCAGCCGGGAACACCGGCGCCTACGCTGGCGTTCGTAGGATTTGCAGATCACCCACTGATCAGCATTCGTTTGAAAGGCAGGTATGACCGCTACATCCGAGGCCCGGGACACCATCCACGAGGTCATCGTCATCGGTTCCGGTCCGGCCGGATACACCGCGGCCCTCTACACCGCGCGCGCGCAACTCAAGCCGCTGGTCTTCGAGGGCACCTCGTTCGGCGGCGCGCTAATGACCACGACCGAGGTGGAGAACTACCCGGGGTTCCGCGACGGAATCACCGGCCCCGAGTTGATGGAGCAGATGCGCGAGCAGGCGCTGCGATTCGGTGCCGACCTGCGCATGGAGGATGTCGAGTCGGTGTCGTTGGACGGGCCGGTCAAGTCCGTGGTGACCGCCGACGGCGAGACGTTCCGGGCCCGCGCCGTTATCTTGGCCATGGGTGCGGCCGCCCGCTACCTGCACGTGCCGGGCGAGCAGGAGTTGCTCGGCCGCGGGGTGAGTTCTTGTGCCACCTGTGACGGATTCTTCTTCCGTGACCAGGACATCGCCGTTATTGGCGGCGGCGACTCCGCGATGGAGGAGGCCACCTTTCTCACCCGCTTCGCCCGCACCGTCACCCTGGTCCACCGACGGGAGGAGTTCCGCGCCTCCAAGATCATGCTCAACCGGGCCGAGGCTAACGACAAGATCACCATCCTGACCAATAAGGCAGTGCTCGGGGTGGACGGCGACACCACGGTGACCGGACTACGCCTGCGCGACACTGTCACCGGAGAAGACACCACGCTGCCGGTCACCGGCGTGTTCGTCGCAATCGGCCACGAACCACGCTCCGCCCTGGTCCGCGACGCAGTCGAGGTTGACCCGGACGGCTACGTCCTGGTGCAGGGACCCACCACCAGCACCTCGCTGGACGGTGTGTTCGCCGCCGGCGACCTGGTGGACCGCACCTACCGGCAGGCCATCACCGCGGCGGGAAGCGGCTGCGCAGCCGCCATCGATGCCGAACGGTGGCTGGCCGACCACGACGCCACCGGACCCACCGACAGTACCGAGTTGATTGGAGCACAAAGATGAGCGATTCCAAGAAGTCCGCCACGATCGAAGTTTCCGACGCATCCTTCCCCACCGACGTGTTGTCCAGCAATAAGCCTGTGCTGGTTGACTTTTGGGCCACATGGTGCGGGCCTTGCAAGATGGTGGCCCCGGTGCTGGAAGAGATCGCGGCCGAACGGTCCGCCGACCTCACCGTCGCCAAGCTCGATGTCGACGCCAACCCCGAAACGGCGCGCGACTTCCAGGTCGTCTCGATCCCCACCCTGATCCTGTTCAAGGATGGCCAACCGGTGAAGCGGATCGTCGGCGCCAAGGGGAAGGCGGCGTTGCTGCGTGAGCTGGCGGACGCTGTTCCCCACCTGTCCTGATCGCCGGCATGGAGCTTTTCTCCGTGCAGAAACGCGCGCGGATTGGCCTGGGCTTTTCTCGATATCGACGGGGATCTGCGACAATATCGGTTAATTGCGCTGCTTCAGCAGCGATGTCAATGAGTCCCGGAGGGCCCTTGGTATGCCGAGTTCGCGCCGCGAAGACGGCGACGCGCTGCGCCGTGGGGACCGTGGTGCCGCTGTCACCGAAATCAGGGCGGCGCTGGCCGCGCTGGGAATGCTGGAGAGCTCTGACGACGACCTGACCACCGGCCGGCACTTCGCGGCCGACGTGTTCGACGGTGAGCTCGACCATGCGGTGCGTGCATTTCAGCAGCATCGCGGGCTCCTGGTCGACGGCGTCGTCGGCGAGGCCACCTACCGGGCGTTAAAGGAAGCCTCCTACCGCCTCGGCGCCCGCACGCTGTATCACCAATTCGGCGCACCGCTCTACGGCGACGACGTTGCGACGTTGCAGGCCCGGTTGCAGGATCTCGGCTTCTACACCGGTCTGGTCGACGGGCATTTCGGCTTGCAGACCCACAATGCGCTGATGTCCTACCAACGCGAGTGCGGTCTTTCCGCGGACGGCATTTGTGGCCCAGAAACGTTGCGGTCCTTGTACTTTCTGAGTTCTCGGGTCAGCGGCGGTTCACCGCACGCGATCCGCGAGGAGGAGCTGGTGCGCAGCTCCGGTCCCAAGTTGTCGGGTAAGCGGATCATCATCGATCCGGGCCGCGGCGGTAGCGACCACGGTCTGATCACCCAAGGCCCGGCCGGCCCGATCAGCGAAGCAGACGTGTTGTGGGACTTGGCAAGCCGCCTCGAGGGCCGAATGACGGCGATCGGCATGGAAACGTTCCTGTCGCGCCCCACCAACCGCAGCCCGTCGGACGCCGAACGCGCTGCCACGGCTAATTCCGTGGGCGCAGACCTGATGATCAGCCTGCGCTGCGAAACCCAGGCCACCCCATGGGCGAACGGCGTCGCGTCCTTTCACTTCGGCAATTCACACGGTTCGGTGTCCACCATCGGGCGCAACCTCTCCGATTTCATTCAGCGAGAAGTGGTGGCTCGCACCGGATTACGGGACTGCCGAGTGCACGGCCGGACCTGGGACCTGTTGCGTCTGACCAGGATGCCGACCGTGCAGGTCGACGTCGGCTACATCAGCAACCCAGGTGACCGTGCAATGCTGATTTCGGCGCAGAGCCGTGACGCTATCGCCGAGGGCATTCTCGCGGCGGTGAAGCGGCTGTACCTGTTAGGCAAAAACGACCGCCCCACTGGGACTTTCACCTTTGCCGAACTGTTGGCCCACGAGTTGTCCGTGGAGCGCGAGCGGGCCAGCAGGCTCAGCGGTTCCTAGTTCCGGGGTCCGCTGCCCGGCTGGATGGTCGACGTGATGCCGGCGGTGGTCCCGCTGCCTCCGGAAGCCGCGCCTACCGGCTGCTGCAACTGAGTGTTTTCCAGCAGCCGCTCCAGGGCCGCCTCGACTTCTGCCTTCCACCCCAGCCCCTTGTCCAGCTCGAGACGCAGGCGCGGGAAGTACGGGTGCGGCGCGATCACCACAAATCCGGCGTCGATCAAGAATTCGGCGTCAATGATGCAGTGCTCCACCGTGCAGTCGCCGAGCGCATCGAACACCGGTCGTACGTCGGCGTCCAGCGGCTCCTGCAACTCCGTCGCCGCCTCGGTGCGTCCGAAGGCCTCCAGGGCGCGCACACCACGGCGCACCAGTTCGTCGATGACCCGGGTGATCAGGTGGTGCGGGAGATCCTCATCGGCCTGCCCGCGTTCGATGCCCATCGACGTCAGCAGCACCGCGTCCGCGGAAACCGGCGCGGTGGGAAAGCGGCTGGCTCGCGGCACCGCGCGCGGGGGGGCGTACAGGACGTATCCCAGGCACGGCGGATCGGCCTGGCTCCGTTCGTCAGGGATCGCCGTCGCGACCTGGCCGCAGGATCCCCACTCCAGCATCACCATGGACAGCCAGGCTTCCTTTTCGAACTCCGGGTCGGCAAGATGCTCGTCTTTGCCGAGGGTCGCCGGATCGACTTCCCAGAAGACGCAGCGGCGCGCATGCTTGGGGAGCTGCTCGAAGGCTTCGAGCCGCAGCGATGTAATCCGAGCTGACACTAGTCTCCTAGCCTCCGTGCGGTACCCGAGCCCATGGCCTCATTCCTGCGCGGGCGGCGGCCGACGATGCGATCTGCCCGACTGTCCTGTGGCGGATGTGCACCGGCAACCCTTTCAGGATAGGAGAGTCGGTCGCTCTCGGGCCAGTGTTGACCAAACAACTCCCCCATCGCGCGCACGCCCCTCCACCGGCCGCCCTCGACCGTCACTCCCGGACCGCTGTGGCGGTCGATCAAATCTCCAAATCCCTTGATGCACAACCGGTATCCGTTGAATAGCGGTGCCTGCAGTTAGTCGGAAACTGGCCACGAACAAGCCGAGTGTCACAGTGACGTAATTACAGGATATGTCCGGTCATGGCATTTCAAGCCTTTCTCGCGGTCATCAGATCGATGATGCGTTGGAGGTCATCCACCGAACCGAACTCCACCACAATCTTGCCCTTCCGTTTGCCAAGGGCCACCGTCACCCGGGTGTCGAAGGCGTTCGACAGCCGCTCAGCAACGTCCTGCAGGCCCGGCATCTGGATCGGTTTACGTCGCGGCGGCGTCGGCGCCGTCCCGTCGTCACGGTTTGCCAGGGTAACCGCCTCCTCGGTGGCCCGCACCGACAGCCCTTCCGCGACGATGCGGCTCGCCAGCTCCTCCTGTGCCTCCGGGCCGGCATTCAGCGACAGCAGGGCACGCGCGTGGCCGGCCGACAGAACTCCGGCAGCGACTCGGCGCTGCACCGGGATAGGCAGCTTGAGCAACCGGATCATGTTGGTAATGAGCGGTCGCGACCGCCCAATGCGTGCGGCCAGTTCGTCGTGGGTGACCCCGAATTCGTCCAGCAGCTGTTGGTATGCCGCCGCCTCTTCCAGTGGGTTCAGTTGTACGCGGTGGATATTTTCCAGCAGGGCGTCGCGCAGGAGGTTGTCGTCTCCGGTCTCGCGCACGATCGCCGGGATGGTGTCGAGGCCCGCTTGTTGCGCGGCCCGCCACCGTCGCTCCCCCATCACGATCTGGTAGTGCGCTCCGCTTTGCGTTCCCTGCACCGCGCGCACCACGATCGGCTGCAACAGGCCGAACTCGCGAATCGAATGCACCAGTTCCGAGAGCGCTTCGTCGTCGAACACCTGACGTGGTTGACGAGGGTTCGGTTCGATGTCCGAAGGGGCGATCTCCCGGTACACCGCTCCCATCGCAGCGGCGTCGGGGAGCGGTCCGCCGATGACTACATCGGCCGCCGCCGAGCCCATCCGCGGACCGAACGTCGAGGCGTCACCTTCAACCGGTCCGGTGGGAATGAGGGACGCGAGGCCCCGGCCGAGGCCGCCCTTCCTGCGTGACGGATTGGTCATTGCCTATCCCTTCCCGGCTGGCGGTCGATCACGTTGGGTGAGCTCGCGGCTGGCGTCGAGATAGCTCATCGCCCCACGCGAACCGGGATCGTATTCGATGATCGTCATGCTGTAGCCCGGCGCCTCGGAGACTTTGACACTGCGTGGAATTACGGTCCGGAGTACCTTGTCTCCGAAGTACCGCCGCACTTCCTCGGCCACCTGGTCGGCCAGCTTCGTCCGCCCGTCGTACATGGTGAGAATGACGGTGGTGACGTCGAGCTGAGGGTTGAGGTGGGCCTTCACCATCTCGATGTTGCGCATCAGCTGCGACACACCCTCGAGGGCGTAGTACTCGCACTGGATCGGGATCAGCACCTCCGGGGCGGCCACTAACGCATTGATCGTGAGCAGCCCCAGGGACGGCGGGCAATCGATGAAGACGTAGTCGAAATCGAAGTCGTCCAACTCGGCCAGCGCATTGCGCAACCGATTCTCCCGCGCCACCATGCTCACCAGTTCGATCTCGGCGCCGGCCAGATCGATGGTGGCCGGCACGCAGAACAGCCGCTCGCTGTGCGGGCTGCGACGCAGCGCCTCCCGCAGGGTGACCTCGCCGATGAGCACTTCGTAGGAGGACGGGGTGCCGGAGTGGCGGTCGGCGATTCCTAGTGCGGTGCTTGCGTTGCCCTGTGGGTCAAGATCGATGACAAGTGTTTTGAGTCCTTGCACCGCCAACGCAGCCGCGATATTCACCGCGGTCGTGGTCTTCCCCACCCCGCCCTTCTGGTTCGCGATGGTCAGCAACCGTCGCTGCCGGGGCCGTGGTAGCGGGTCGTGTGCGGTGTGCAATACACGCATGGCGCGTTCTGCCGCGGCGGCGATCGGGGTATCGATCTCGGTCGATGTTTCACGTGAAACATTCACCGTGGGATTGTGCGCTCCCGCGCCCGTCGCCGCCACCCCGTGCATCGCATCACGAATGGAGCTCAGGGCGCTCACTTGTCTGCCCGCCAAATGGCGTGCCCGCGTCGCGCTACCACCGCGGTCGCGGGTTGCTCCACCATGTTCACACCACACCTCACCACCCTGACATCGACGGCACCCAGCGCGGCCATCACACGCCGGTGTTCCCTGACTTCATCGGGAGCGCGCTCCCCTTTGATTGCCACCATCAGTCCGTCTTCTCTCAGCAACGGCATGCTCCATTTCGTCAATTTGTCCAGCGCGGCGACCGCCCGAGACACCACGGCGTCGACGCCGCGGAGGCTGTCGCGGACAACTCGCTTCTCGGCCCGGCCGCGCACGACGTCCACCCCGAGTCCGAGTTCTTCCACCACTTCCCGGAGGAATTCGCTCCGACGCAGGAGGGGCTCCAGCAGGATCACATCGAGATCGGGCCGGGCGATCGCCAACGGTACCCCGGGTAATCCTGCCCCGCTGCCGATGTCGACCACTCGTGCTCCCCGATCGAGGACTTCTCCAATGACAGCAGAGTTGAGTACATGCCGGTCCCAGATCCGATCGACCTCCCGCGGCCCGAGTAAGCCCCGTTCAATGCCCGCGGTCGCCAGGATGCGTGCGTAACGTTGCGCGACACCCAGGCGAGGACCAAAGATTGTTGCGCCGACGCCGCCGCTGCGATCAAGGTCGCCGAAGTCGCCGACATCTACCGTTGGCGGCGGCTCCATCGGCTCGCACGGATCGACATGTTTCACGTGAAACATTTCCTCCGCTCTCCGGCATTGTTCTCGATCTCTGCCCGCGCGGCCGCGTCCACGGGGAACTACATCTCTGTAACTCCGGCGGTCACGGCTTGGTCACAGTTGGTCACGAGTCAGTCACGCAGCACGACGACGCGACGAGACGGCTCGACGCCCTCGCTTTCGCTGTGCACACCCGGGACGGCGGCCACCGCGTCGTGCACAATCTTGCGCTCGAACGGCGTCATCGGCGAGAGCGCCTCCCGCTCCCCGGTCTCCGCGACTCGCCGGGCCACCTTGTCCCCCAGCGACGCCAGTTCCTCGCGTCGACGGCGGCGCCAGCTCGCGATGTCCAGCATCAGCCGGCTACGGGCACCGGTCTTTTGGTGCACCGCCAGGCGAGTCAACTCCTGCAACGCATCAAGCACCTCGCCACCACGACCAACCAACTTGTTCAGATCATCGCTGCCGTCAATGCTTACCACCGCACGGTTACCCTCGACATCCAGATCAATGTCCCCGTCGAAGTCCAACAGATCCAACAGCTCTTCCAGATAGTCACCCGCGATCTCGCCCTCGGCGACCAAGCGCTCCTCAAGATCGTCCGAGTCGTCTACCACCTCGGCGTCCTCCGCGTCCGGTGCAGCTGTGGGTGCAGCATCCGATCCGAGGTCCGATTCGAGTTCAGTGGTGTCAGCGTCCGTCATGGCTTTCTCTCCCCTCATCCGCGGGTTGGTTTTCGCGGCCTCGCGCCGCGGTGTTGCTTGCTGTTCTTGGCGTTGTCCAACGTGGCGGGTCACCCCGACACGTTCGGGTGGGCTTGCTACCGTTTGCGCTTCTTGGGCCGAGCCCCCGGCCGAGGGGCGCGGTTCGGACCACTACTTCGGCCAGCCACGTTCGGTGCGTTCGACGGGGTCTGCGAGCCGTTCGAATTCCGCTCCTCGACCCTCCCGTTCACCTGGGTCTCCTCCGCGTCTTGCGACCCGGACTCCGTCGATTCGGTTTCAATCGCAGATCCCGCGCTGGGGGCCGCTGCCGACTTGTTGCGCTTCGGCTTGGCTCCCGGCGCCGGAGCGTTGGCCGCCCGACGTTGCAGCGCTTCCTGCTTCTTGGCCTCGTCCTCTTTTTCGATCATCCCGAAGACGAAGTGCTGCTGGCCGAACGTCCAGATGTTGTTGGCGAACCAGTAAAGGATGATCGCCAACGGCAGGAACGGACCACCGACGACGACACCCAGCGGGAACACGTACAGCGCCAGCTTGTTCATCATGGCGGTCTGCGGGTTTGCCGCGGCCTCGGCACTCTGCCGCGCCACCGACGCACGGCTATTGAAGTACGTCGCGATCCCGGCCAGCACCATCACCGGGACCCCGACCGCGATCACCGCCGGGCGGCTGAAATGTTCGAACGCGTCCAACCCGCCTTGCTGGGTCATTGACGCACCAATGGGTGCGCCGAACAAGTTGGCCTTCAGGAAGTTCTGCACATCCAGTGCGGTGAAGACGTAGTTGCCGATCAGCTTGTTCTGCTCGACCGACATCGACTGCAAGCCAAATCCCCCGGTGGTGCGGTTGAAAGAGCGCAGCACATGGTAGAGCCCGAGGAATACCGGAATCTGCGCCAACATCGGCAGACACCCAAGGATGGGATTGAAGCCGTGTTCACGCTGCAACTTCTGCATCTCAAGGGCCATGCGTTGACGGTCTTTGCCGTACTTCTTCTGCAGGGCCTTAATCTGCGGTTGCAATTCCTGCATTTGCCGGGTCGTGCGGATCTGCCGGACGAACGGCTTGTACAGCAGCGCGCGCAGCGTGAAGACCAGGAACATCACCGACAGCGCCCAGGCGAAGAAGTTGTCCGGTCCCAGCAGGAAGGCAAACGCCTTGTACCAGAGCCACATGATCCATGACACCGGGTAGTAGATGAAGTCCAGGCTGAAGAAATCAAACAACAGATTCACTCTCCCCTTGCTTCGCCGGGCGGTCCTCAACCGCTCCGGGCGACACGTCGACGTCGGCCGGGCACTGGCAGCGCTCCGGAATCGGATCCCATCCTCCCCGATGCCAGGGACCACACTTGCCCAGTCTGGCCACCGTCAGCCAGCCTCCCTTAATCAGCCCGTATTCGGTGAGGGCCGCCACCGCATATTGGCTGCACGTAGGAATGAACCGACATGTCGCCGGGCGCAGCGGCGACACCATGTGTCGGTAGAGCTGGATGAGAAAAATCAACGCACGGACCACCAGCGTGCCTACTCTGCCGGCGGACCGGACTACGCCCGCAGAGCTGCACGCCGAACCGGTCACCGCTCGGTACCCGCGATGTCGAATGCTCGCCGCAGGCCACTTCGCAGCTGCTGCTCTAACCATGCCGACGACACATGCCGACTGCTCGGCAACGCACGGATCACCACTTGGTCACGTGGATGCAGACATTCCAACATCGGTCGGGCAACATGCCGCAGGCGTCGCGCCACGCGGTGACGCTCGACGGCCGTACCCACTCGCTTGGCGATGATCAACCCGACCCGGGGTCCTTCGTCCCCTTCGTGCCGACTTCCGCGACGAACATGCACGATCACGTCGGGCTGCACCGTGCGCATCCCGTACTTCACCGTCGCGTCAAACTCGCTCGACCGCCTCATGCGGTTGCGTGCGGAAAGCACCGCTGGGAAACCCGACTTGCGATCAGGCAGTTAAAGCGCGGCGACCCTTACGACGCCGGGTGGAAACGATGGCTCGTCCCGCACGGGTGCGCATCCGCAGTCGAAATCCGTGAACGCGGGCTCGACGTCGATTATTCGGCTGGAAGGTCCGCTTGCCCTTGGCCACCGCGTTCTCCTCGCTGTGTATGGCATAACAGTCCGCCCGCTGATGCTCGGTAACCCGTGGGCGAAGGTGTTCTCGCTTGCTGGCCGGCGCGGTCCCCGAGGTACAAATTCCGGGTCGCAGCCGTATCGCCGACTTTCGGGCGACTGTTTGAGGGTACTGACGACACTTCGCCCGGTCAAACCTCGATCGCCCCACCAGACCCAGGACCCCCCCTCCCGATCGCGCGAACCGCAGTGCGCCGACCACCCAGATCGCAGGATCATGAAGGACGCCAGCAGAATACGAAGAACTGTTGGCAGCCGGAGCGAAAACTGTTAGCTTCGGGCGGGGTGGTTTTTCAAGCCGGTAGGGACTTGGACCTCTGTCGACAATGACACTGAAGTGAGGATGGCGGATCGACTAGCTGAGCGGGCAATCGCATGGTTGTCTCCGGCACGAAGATCGCGAGCTGTTGCCGGTAGGCTGCGGCTCGGTATTAATCTTCCTTTCCACATTTGTGGATAACCATGTGGACAGGTGCGTTGTTGCTACCGAAACGTTGTACTCCGACCGTCGGACCAGGGAGATGCGTCGTTGATCGATGATCCCGGTTCTGGATTTGCCCCGATATGGAACGCAGTCGTCTCCGAGCTCAACGGTGAGGTCGGCAACGGGTCCGCCCTCACCTCTCCATTGACCGCCCAGCAAAGGGCTTGGCTGAAACTCGTGCGACCACTCACCATAGTCGAGGGGTTTGCTCTGCTATCGGTGCCAAGCGTGTTCGTCCAGAACGAGATCGAGCGGCACCTGCGTACCCCGATCACCGACGCACTGAGCCGCCGCCTGGGACAACAGATCCAACTCGGCGTGCGCATCGCTCCGCCGCCCACCGCCGACGACGGCACCTCCTCGACTTCTGATACCGCGGCCCCGACCGAGCATGCGGAACCGGTCGATCGAGCTGGCCCTGACAATAACGACGACGCCGCCGACACCGTCGTCAGCGCAGGACAGAATTGGCCGAACTATTTCGTCGCGCGCCCGACTGCTACCGACACCGCCGCCGCATCGGGAACCAGCCTCAACCGCCGCTACACCTTCGACACCTTCGTCATCGGTTCCTCCAACCGGTTCGCTCATGCGGCCACGCTGGCCATCGCCGAAGCGCCGGCCCGCGCCTACAACCCCCTGTTCATCTGGGGCGAGTCGGGCCTGGGCAAGACGCACTTGCTGCATGCCGCCGGCAATTACGCCCAGCGACTCTTTCCCGGCATGCGAGTCAAGTACGTCTCCACCGAGGAATTCACCAACGACTTCATCAACTCCCTGCGCGATGACCGCAAGGTGTCCTTCAAGCGCAGTTACCGCGACGTCGACGTGCTGCTGGTCGATGACATCCAGTTCATCGAAGGCAAGGACGGTATCCAGGAAGAGTTCTTCCACACCTTCAACACGTTGCACAACGCGAACAAGCAGATCGTCATCTCGTCCGATCGGCCGCCCAAACAACTCGCCACTTTGGAAGACCGGCTGCGCACCCGCTTCGAGTGGGGACTCATCACCGATGTCCAGCCGCCCGATCTGGAAACGCGTATCGCCATCCTGCGCAAGAAAGCACAAGTCGAGCGACTGGCGGTACCCGACGATGTGCTTGAACTGATCGCCAGCAGCATCGAACGCAACATCCGCGAACTCGAGGGTGCGCTCATTCGGGTCACCGCGTTCGCGTCACTGAACAAAACCGCGATCGACAAGTCGCTGGCCGAGATCGTGTTGCGCGACCTTATCGCCGATGCCAGCGGTATGCAGATCAGCGCGGCCACCATCATGGCGGCCACCGCCGAATACTTCGACACCACGGTCGAGGAGCTGCGCGGCCCAGGCAAAGCCCGCCCACTGGCCCAGTCACGGCAAATTGCGATGTACCTGTGCCGCGAGCTCACCGATCTCTCACTGCCCAAGATCGGCCAGGCCTTCGGCCGCGATCACACCACGGTGATGTACGCCGAACGCAAGATCCGCAACGAGATGGCCGAACGCCGCGAGATCTTCGACAATGTCAAAGAACTCACCACCCGGATTCGGCAGCGTTCCAAGCGCTGAAACACCGAATCAACCGGGATCTTCGCCAAAAAACTTCTCTCCCTCAAGTCACAGCAGCACCAGCGTCGCGATGTGGGTACCGCTGTGCACAACCTGCACAAAACTTGGAGCGTGCCGCCGCAGCGGCGGTGCACAGCGGCGATTGGTCCCCAGCCGTGCACCGCGGACCCACAACCTGACCCGCAGTCATCCACAATCCCATCCAGCCCCCACGCTGCGGCAAGACCGAGCTGTCCCCAGTTTTCACAGCCCTTAATACTGATATTGAAATCTCTTCGTTGTTTCTTGTTTGAAGTACACGCCTGGGGACATTCATCGCGAACGTGCCGCAGAGCAGCCCCGACTGCGCCTTGTCACCGTTGACGACTAGCTTTCAAGTTGGCCTCGGAAGCTCTACGGTTGTTGTTCGACTGCTGTTGCGGCCGTCGTGGCGGATCACCTCGTCAGCGGCGTACGTCACGGAGGGTCCCCAACGCCGGCGGGGGAGCTGGGCACGGATTTGGAAGTCAGTTAGGTGAAGGGACGCCATGGACGCGGCTACAACACGGGCTGTCACCGACTTGAAATTTCGTTTGGTGCGGGAGTCCTTTGCCGAAGCGGTGTCGTGGGTCGCCAAGAACCTGCCGTCGCGGCCGACCGTGCCGGTGCTCTCCGGCGTCTTGCTCAGCGGTTCTGACGACGGCCTGACAATTTCGGGATTCGACTACGAAGTCTCCTCCGAAGTGCAGGTTGCCGCTGAAATCGCCTCACCCGGAAGCGTTTTGGTGTCCGGGCGGCTGCTGTCCGACATCACCAGAGCGTTACCAAACAAGCCGGTGGATTTCTATGTCGACGGCAACCGCGTCGCATTGACCTGCGGCAGCGCCCGATTCTCGCTGCCGACGATGGCTGTGGAAGATTACCCGACCTTGCCGATATTGCCCGCGGAGACGGGAATGTTGCCCGCGGAGTTGTTCTCCGAGGCGATCGGGCAGGTGGCCATCGCGGCCGGCCGGGACGACACGCTTCCCATGTTGACTGGCATCCGGGTCGAGATCTCCGGGGAGACGGTGGTTTTGGCGGCAACGGACCGGTTCCGCCTGGCGGTGCGCGAGTTGACCTGGTCGGCGCTGGCGCCCGACATCGAGGCTTCGGTGCTGGTACCGGCCAAGACCCTGGCCGAGACGGCCAAGGCCGCCGCCGATGGTTCTGAGGTTCGGCTTTCGCTGGGCGCCGGATCGGGGGTGGGCAAGGACGGGTTGCTGGGTATCACGGGAAACGGCAAGCGCAGCACCACCCGGTTGCTCGACGCGGAGTTCCCGAAGTTTCGCCAGCTGCTGCCGGCCGAGCACACCGCGGTCGCCACGATCAATGTCGCCGAGCTGACCGAGGCGATCAAGCTGGTGGCATTGGTGGCTGACCGGGGTGCGCAGATCCGCATGGAATTCGCCGACGGAATGCTGCGATTGTCGGCCGGGGCCGACGACGTCGGGCGGGCCGAGGAAGATCTCGCGGTGGACTACGCCGGAGAACCGTTGACGATCGCGTTCAACCCCAACTACCTGACCGACGGCCTGGGCTCGCTGCACTCCGAGCGGGTGTCGTTCGGTTTCACCACGCCGGGTAAACCAGCGTTGTTGCGGCCCGCGTCAACCGACGACCCGGTGCCGAGCGGCACCGGTCCGTTCCCAGCGGTGCCGACGGATTACGTGTACCTGCTGATGCCGGTGCGGCTGCCCGGCTAATCGCCGGGCCCCGAAAGGTACGAAGGTGTACGTCCGGCATTTGTCGTTGCGAGATTTCCGGTCGTGGGCCCGTGCGGATCTCGAGCTAGAGCCCGGACGTACGGTGTTCGTCGGGAGAAATGGCTTCGGAAAGACGAATATTCTTGAGGCGCTGTGGTATTCGACCACCCTGGGTTCACATCGTGTCGGGTCCGACGCGCCGTTGATCCGTGCCGGTGCCGATCGGGCGGTGGTGTCGACGATCGTGGTCAACGAGGGCCGGGAATGTGCAGTCGACCTCGAGATTGCCGCGGGCCGGGCCAACAAAGCACGGTTGAACCGGTCGCCGGTACGCAGTACCCGCGAGGTCCTCGGGGTCTTGCGGGCGGTGTTGTTCGCTCCGGAGGACTTGGCGCTGGTGCGTGGCGATCCGGCGGATCGGCGCCGGTATCTGGACGACTTGGCGACGGTGCGCCGACCGGTGCTTGCCGGGGTGCGGGCCGACTATGAGAAGGTGCTGCGGCAGCGGACCGCTTTGCTGAAGTCCTTATCCGGTGCGCGGTTCCGCGGCGATCAGGGCGCTTTGGACACCCTCGAAGTGTGGGATATCAGGTTGGCTGAGCACGGTGCCGCGTTGATGGCCGCCCGCATTGACCTGGTGAACCAGTTGGCGCCGGAAGTGGAAAAGGCATATCACCTGCTCGCGCCCGAATCACGTTCGGTGGCAATTGGTTACCGCGCGAGCACGGACGCTGTCGCGCCGGTGGCGGGCGCCGACCTACGATCCATGGAAGCGGCCCTGATGAGCGCCTTGACTGCCCGCCGAACCGCAGAACTGGAGCGGGGTGTGTGCCTGGTCGGTCCGCACCGTGACGACTTGGAGCTGCGACTGGGTGACCACGCTGCCAAAGGTTTTGCCAGCCATGGGGAGTCGTGGTCGTTCGCGGTGGCGTTGCGGCTGGCCGCGTACGAACTGTTGCGCGCCGAGGGCAGCGACCCGGTGCTGCTGCTAGATGACGTGTTTGCAGAGCTGGACACCAAGAGGCGGAAGGCGCTGGCCACGGTCGCGGATTCCGCCGAGCAGGTCCTGGTGACCGCGGCGGTGCCGGAGGACATTCCCGACGGATGGGAGGCCAGAAGGGTGCACGTGGAGCTGCGTGACAGTGACGTCGGTTCGGTGTCGGAGGTGCGGGAGTGAGCGACGGTGAACACGAATACAAACAGAATGAGGTGAATCAGCGTGGTCTCGACCTGGTGCGGCGAACCCTGGAAGAGGCGCGCGCGGCCGCGCGTGAGCGCGGGCAGGACGCCGGGCGCGGCCGCACCGGACCGCTGCCCCGTCGCCGCGGAGCGGGGCGGCGGGCTTGGTCGGGACCGGGGCCGGATCAGCGCGATCCGCAGCCGTTGGGACGACTGACCCGCGATTTGGCCAAGCAGCAGGGCTGGACCACCCAGGTGGCCGAAGGCACGGTTTTCGGTCACTGGAGTTCGGTGGTCGGCGCGCAGATCGCCGAACATGCCACGCCGGCTGCACTCCATGACGGGGTGCTCAGTGTCACGGCCGAATCCACCGCGTGGGCCACCCAGCTGCGATTCATGCAGGCGCAAGTCCTGGCCAAGATTGCGGCCGCCGTCGGCAACGGCGTGGTGACGTCGCTGCGGATCACCGGCCCGGCCGCGCCGTCCTGGCGGAAAGGGCCCCGCCATATCGCGGGACGGGGCCCTCGCGACACTTATGGCTAGGCCTTCCTGCACCGGGTGAACAGACCGCCAACCTCAGCCGTCTCAGAGCCGCCAGAAATCGATGAACCATGAGCCGGAACGTCGGGACGCGGCCATGGTGAAGAAATTGAGCGCACGGCGCAACCAGATGGGCGGAAACGCGCCCACAAGATCGGTCCTGACGCAGGTTCACGGTAGAGTAGGCGAATGCGACCGCTGCGGTGACTCGACCGCTCGCATGCAACCCCAAGGAGAATATTCCGACCGTGGCTGCCCCGAAGAAGAAAGCACAAAACGAATACGGCGCTTCAGCTATCACCGTCCTGGAAGGGTTGGAGGCTGTCCGCAAACGCCCGGGCATGTATATCGGCTCCACTGGGGAGCGTGGTTTGCACCACCTGATATGGGAGGTGGTCGACAACTCGGTAGACGAGGCGATGGCCGGCTACGCCACGAAGGTTGACGTGCGGTTGCTCGACGACGGCAGTGTCGAGGTCGCCGACGACGGTCGCGGGATTCCGGTGGCCATGCACTCCACCGGGGCGCCGACGGTCGACGTGGTCATGACGCAACTGCATGCCGGCGGCAAGTTCGGCGGGGAGAACAGCGGCTATACCGTCAGTGGTGGTTTGCACGGCGTGGGCGTGTCGGTGGTTAATGCGTTGTCCACCAGGCTCGAAGTTGATATCAAACGCGACGGACACGAATGGTCCCAGTACTACGA
>JALHRH010000025.1 GCA_022841565.1 Mycobacterium sp.
GGCTCCGGAGGGTCGGGCGGCGCGGGCGGTGCTTCCGCCCTCGGCGGGATCGGCGGCGGCGGTGGCCAGGGCGGCAACGCCGGCCTGTTGTACGGCACCGGCGGGGCCGGCGGAGCCGGCGGGTACGGCGGCTCGAATCCGTTCGGCAGCGGCGGCGCCGGCGGCGGCGGGGGTAACGGCGGGCTGTGGGGCTCGGGCGGCGGCGGCGGTGCCGGCGGGTTGGGCACCCTCAGCGGCGGGCAAGGCGGAGCGGGCGGTAATGCCGGTGCGCTTTCCGGTTCCGGTGGTGCTGGTGGCGGCGGCGGGGCCGGCGAGAGCGGCACGGGCGGTAACGGCGGGGCCGGTGGCAAAGGTGGATTGGTCGGCGACGGCGGCAACGGCGGCAACGGCGGTGAAACGCTGGCCGGCACGGCTGGTGACGGCGGCAGCGGCGGCAACGCCTTCCTGCTGGGCGGGGGCGGTAACGGCGGCAACGGTGGACAAAGCGCCGGGGGCAATGGCAACGCCGGGACCGGCGGCGCCGGAGGGCTGCTGTTCGGCCAGAACGGACAGAACGGATTGCTGCCTTAAATCGTCTCGCTAAATCACTTGGCCCGGCGCAGCCCGCCGAGCTCGTCGAACGCCTGCGCCCAGCCGAGCAGCCGATCGGTGGCGCCGACGAGTTCGTCCCGATAACGCTGTTGCGCCAGCGGGGCGGCACCAACCGCTCCGTCTCCGCTCACTGACGACACCAAATGCGCTGCGGCAGTAACCATTTCGTTGTACTGACGGACACCGGCGCCCAACTGCGCGGTATAGGCGTTGATGGTCGGCGCCAGATATTGACGCGAGGCTTCGGCGTTGTGCGCGGCTCGCTCCATCGACACCACTTCAGCGGCGGTTGCCGCCATGGCAGCCGAGGTCCGTCTGGCGGCGTCGGTAAGGTCAGTGATCTCGTCGGCCGGCAACATGGCGCCCCGTTCGATCACGCCCAGCAGAGAAAAGAACCCGCGTTCGGAGGCACCCAGCGCATACATGGCGGGCCGGGCGGCCGAGCCGGGCGGAGGCAGGCGGCGGGGGCTGGTCGGCCGCTGCGCCGGCAGCGGCTCGGACCTCAACCAGTAGTAGCGAAAGAACAACAACGTCGCCGGGATTACCATCACCACGGCGACAGCGCCGGTGATCTGTAGCAGCAACGCGAACCAACCCCAAGCCGCCAGCACCGCGGTCACCAACGCCCAGAACGCGACTCCAGCGGTAAAGATCCAGGCCCACCGCAGCGCGCGTCGCCGCCGCCGCAACTGGCGGGCGCGCGGGTCGCTCGCGGCGCTGATCTTTCGGGCAACCAGGTCCGTCAAGTCGGCGGCGGTGTCAAATCCGCGCTGTAGCAAGCTACGCCACAGGCCCCGCTGATTCGACTTGACCGCCATCGGCTCGTCCCCTACTGACCGAACGGCTTATCGGGAATCGCTCCGCCGGGCTCCGCGGCCGGTGTCGCCGGGGTGACTCCGGGTACCGCACCGCCGGCAGGCAGCGCTTCGCCCCGCATCGACGCGCGGATCTGCTCGAGACGGGAATGCCCGGCCATCTGGACACCGGCCTGCTCGACTTCGAGCATGCGGCCCTGCACGGAGCTCTGCGCGAGTTCGGCCGAACCGACCGCGTTGGCGTAACGGCGCTCGATCTTGTCGCGCACCTCGTCCAGACTGGGCGTGTTGCCGGGGGCAGCGAGGTCGCTCATCGACCGCAGCGACGCGCTGACCTGCTCCTGCATCTTGGCCTGCTCGAGTTGGCTGAGCAGCTTGGTGCGCTCGGCGATCTTCTGTTGCAGCACCATCGCGTTGCGTTCGACGGCCTTCTTCGCCTGACCCGCCGCCTGCAGGGCCTGGTCATGCAATGTCTTGAGGTCCTCAACACTCTGTTCGGCGGTCACCAGCTGGGCGGCGAACGCTTCGGCGGCGTTGTTGTACTCGGTGGCCTTCGCGGCGTCCCCGCTGGCTACGGCCTGGTCGGCCAGAGTGAGCGCCTGACGAACGTTGACCTGCAGCTTCTCGATGTCAGCCAGCTGCCGGTTGAGCCGCATCTCTAGCTGCCGCTGGTTTCCGATCACCTGCGCGGCCTGCTGGGTCAGCGCCTGGTGGGTGCGCTGAGCCTCCTCGATCGCTTGTTGGATCTGCACTTTCGGATCGGCGTGCTCGTCAATCTTGGAGTTGAACAGCGCCATGAGGTACTTCCACGCTTTGACGAACGGATTGGCCATCAGTTAGCTCCGCCTTCGCTTCTTCTTGTATGCCGGATGGGCCGCAACGCTTACCCTGCCGCTCAATTTAGTGGGTCAGCTCTGATCACCCCACCCGTGGTGCATATCTCGGGGACGCGGGTATACCCGCCGCGCTTACGCCACGGCCAGCGAGACCACCGGAGGGATCACGACCTTGATGTTGGCATCGACGGTGGCAGCGCGGCTGGCTCGCTCTTCGCTGGCCAGCCGCTCACCGGCGTCGATAAGCACCTGCGACAGCGGAACCCGCAACGCGTCGCAAATAGCTGTGAGCAGTTCGCTGGACGGCTCCTTGCGGCCGCGCTCGATTTCCGACAAGTACCCGAGGCTCACCCGCGCCGAATCGGACACCTCGCGTAGCGTCCGGCCCTGCGATGTCCGGGCCCCCCGCAGCACGTCGCCCACCACCTCACGCACTAGTGACGTCATCGTGCTCCCCTTCGTCCGGTCATCCCCAACAATTTTCATGGGACTTCAGGTGAACGCAGGCGATGGCTGCAATGGTTCCCTAGGCGTCGCGTTTGGCTCGGCGAATTTCCCTGACAGTCGACGCGACGTAGTCGATGCCGGTGACGACCGTGAGCAGGATCGCCAGCGCCATTACCACCTCGGCGGCGGTATGCAGCAGCCCGGACAGCGGCAATACGAACAACCCGATCGCCACCGCCTGCACCACAGTCTTGAGCTTGCCCCCCCAGCTGGCCGGGATGACACCGCGGCGGATGACAGCCAGCCGCAATGCGGTTATCGCGACTTCGCGGGTCAGGATCAGCAGCGTGACCCACCACGGCAGGTCACCCAGCATGGACAGCCCGATCAGCGCCGCACCGATCAGGGTTTTGTCGGCGATCGGATCGACGAATGCACCGAATTCGGTGGCCATGCCGTAATTGCGGGCGAGCAAACCGTCGAACCGATCGGTGATGCAGGCCACCGCAAAGATTGCCCATGCCACTACCCGCGCATAGGTGTGGTGGCCATCGCCGTAGAACAGCGCGTACAGAAAGATCGGAACGAGCAGCAGCCTCAGCAGCGTAAGCACATTTGCCAAATTGGCGATTCGGGCTTGACCCGCTGCCTGACCCGCCTGCGGTTGCCCCGACACGGGATCAGAATAACCGCTGGCCAGCTCACGTGGTTGGTGATGTCGATACTGTATCCACGTGACCGAGAGTCGACGGTGTTACCGGCCGCTAGTTCGGCGAGCGCGAACGTCTGACGTCCCCGCGATCAAACGACTGGTGGATACCTATGCCGGGAGGATTCTGCTGGAAAAGAATCTCGTGACGCTTTACGAGTCGATCCAAGAATTCTGGGTGGCCGAGGACCCGGAGCTCAACGGCAAAGTGGTCGGCTGCGGCGCGCTGCACGTGTTGTGGTCCGACCTCGGGGAAATCCGCACGGTCGCCGTCGACCCGAAGTCGACCGGCCGCGGAGTCGGCCATGCCATCGTAAATCGGCTGCTTGAGGTGGCCAGGGAGCTGCAACTCGAGCGACTGTTTGTGTTGACGTTTGAGACCGAATTCTTCAGTAAACACGGATTTACCGAGATCGAGGGCACTCCGGTGACCGCGGAGGTGTTCGAGGAAATGTGCCGTTCCTACGACATCGGCGTCGCCGAGTTCCTGGATCTGAGCTACGTCAAACCCAACATCTTGGGCAACTCCCGGATGCTGCTGGTGCTCTGAGGCCCGCGAGCTAGTCCTCGTCGAGGTCGCCGCCGTCGGCGCCACTGCCGCCGCGGATCAACGCCAGCGTCCCCGCCAGTTCGTCGGGCTTGATCAACACCTCGCGGGCCTTGGACCCTTCGCTGGGCCCGACAATGCTGCGCGTTTCCATCAGGTCCATCAGCCGGCCGGCTTTGGCGAAGCCCACCCGCAGCTTGCGTTGCAGCATCGAGGTCGAACCGAACTGGCTGGACACCACCAACTCCACGGCCTGCAGGAAGACGTCCATGTCGTCGCCGATGTCCGGGTCGACGTCGGTGCGTTCACCACCGGGCTTGGCGGCGGTGACGCCCTCGGTGTACTCGGGTTCGGCCTGGTCCTTGCAGGCGGCGACGACGGCCTGGATCTCCTCGTCGGTGATGTAGGCGCCCTGCAGTCGGATTGGCTTGCTCGCGCCCATCGGCAGGAACAGGCCGTCGCCCATGCCGATCAGCTTTTCCGCGCCGGCCTGATCGAGGATCACGCGGCTGTCGGTCAGCGACGACGTCGCGAACGCCAACCGGGACGGCACATTGGTCTTGATCAGGCCGGTCACCACATCGACCGACGGCCGCTGGGTGGCTAGCACCAGATGGATCCCGGCGGCGCGCGCCTTTTGGGTGATCCGCACGATGGCGTCTTCGACGTCGCGCGGCGCAGTCATCATCAGGTCGGCAAGCTCGTCGACGATCGCCAGGACGTACGGATACGGCCGGTACACCCGCTGACTGCCCAGCGGCGTGGTGATGTCCCCGGATCGCACCTTCGCGTTGAAGTCGTCGATGTGCCGCACCCGGGACGCCTGCATGTCCTGGTAGCGCTGTTCCATTTCCTCGACCAGCCAGGCCAGCGCTGCGGCGGCCTTCTTCGGCTGGGTGATGATCGGGGTGATCAGGTGTGGAATGCCTTCATACGGCGTCAATTCCACCATTTTGGGGTCGATCAGGATCATCCTGACCTCTTCCGGGGTGGCGCGGGTGAGCAGCGACACCAACATCGAGTTAACAAAGCTGGACTTGCCCGAGCCGGTCGAGCCGGCGACCAATAGGTGCGGCATCTTGGCCAGGTTGGCCGAGATGAAGTCCCCTTCGATGTCTTTGCCCAGCCCGATCACCAGCGGATGGTGGTCCCGACGGGTCGACGGCGCGGTAAGCACGTCGGCCAACCGCACCATTTCACGGTCGGTGTTGGGCACCTCGATGCCCACTGCGGACTTCCCGGGAATCGGGGCCAGCATCCGCACGCTCTCGGTGGCCACCGCGTAGGCGATGTTGCGCTGCAGCGCGGTGATCTTCTCCACCTTGACGCCGGGGCCCAACTCCACCTCGTAGCGGGTGACGGTGGGCCCGCGGGTGCACCCGGTGACCGCGGCGTCGACCTTGAACTGGGTGAGCACTTCACCGATGGCGCTGGCCATGTGGGTGTTGGCGGCGCTGCGCTTCTTGGGCGGGTCGCCCGCCACCAGGAGATCGAGCGGCGGCAGCGTGTAGGGACCTTCGACCACCCGGTCCAGCACCTGGGTGTCGCGCTTGTCGGCCTTATCGACTTTGTCGGCTTTGGCGCCCCGCCGGCGGGTCCTCGGCTCCGGAACCGTCGGAGTCTCGTCCGCAATGGGTTCCGCGAGCGCTGCCTCCGGCGCCGACGGCCATGGCTTCGGTTCGTCTTCGGGGCCCAGCGGGGCCTCGTCGTAGTAGCCGTCTGAGAAATCGTCGGCCGCAACGACCTCGACGGTGTCTGCGTCGTCGCCGGCGAAGTCCTCGCATTCGTCCGCGTATTCCCCTTGGAACAGCCGAGTTCCGAACATGCTGCGCAGAGCGTCGGGCACCTCGCGGATGGTGATGCCGGCCAGCAGTAACACGCCGAACAGCGTGCAGATGAACAACAGGGGCCCCGCGATCCATGCGGTCAACCCGTCCGAGAGCGGTCCACCGATCGCGAAGCCGAGGAATCCCGCTGCCCGCCTGCGCATTTCGGGATCCTCCGGCGAACCGGCCCATAGATGACGCAAGCCGAGGAACGACAGCGCGATGAGACAGGAGCCCAGGATCAGCCGCGGCCTGGCGTCCGGGTTGGGCTCCGTGCGCATCAGCACTATCGCCACAGCGCCAGCGACCAACGGGAGCAGGACCACCGTCGAGCCGACAAACGTGCGCAGGCCAGCGTCTACCCACGCTCCAACCGGCCGGGCGGCGTCGAACCACGAGCTGGCGGCAACGATCACGGCAACGCCGAGCAGCACCAGCGCGATTCCGTCGCGTCGATGTCCGGGCTCGATGTGTCGGGCGTGACCGATCGACCGTGCAGTTTTTCCGGTCCCTCTGGCGGCCATCATCCAACTCGCGCGCGCGGCCCGGCCGCAGGCGCGCCCGGCTACCAACAGCAGCGATTGCTTGCGGCGCGTCGCGGGCCTGCTCACCCGCTTGGCCGGCGTGCCCGGACGCTTCTTGGGCGCGCGGGGCGGATTATTCGATCTTCCACCCGCGGCCCTGGTCCGCGAAGCGGCCCCTGACCTGCTCGTTCGTGTTCCGGAGCGCGCGGTGGTCTTACTGGCCATGCCGGCAAGCGTAGTCGCATAGGCAACTTCCGCACCACACGCCACACTGATAACGGCAGCTTCATGGGTATGTGCCGCCTCTACACGCTCGGACGTGAGTAGGGTGATTCGAGGTATTCCAAAGTTGTGCCGCGCCACAGCGTTCAAACCGCCCGCCGGCCACTCTCATAGTCGTCAGGAGCAGCCAACATGCCCGTCGTCGTCGTCGCCACGCTGACCGTGAAGCCCGAATCGGTGGACACCGTCCGCGACATCCTCACCACCGCGGTCGAAGAGGTGCACGGCGAGCCCGGCTGCCAGCTGTACTCGCTGCACCAGTCCGGCGATACCTTCGTCTTCGTCGAGCAATGGGCCGACGAAGAGGCGCTCAAGGCCCACAGCACCGCACCTGCGGTGGCAAAGATGTTCACCGCCGCGGGCGAACACCTGGCCGGGGCGCCCGACATCAAGATGCTTTCGCCGGTTCCGGCCGGGGACGCGGACTTGGGCCAGCTCCGGGGACAAATCCGCGCCTGATGGCCCGGCCGCTGGAAGGCAAGCCGGCCCGCATCGCGCCGCCGATCGACGCGGGGTCGGTAAACGATCGGTAGCCGATGGCCCGAAATCCCGATGCCCGCACCGCATTCGGACTGCTGGTGCAATGGTCGAGCATGGATAGTGTACCGACTGCCGGGTGTTTTTCAGTTGGGAGAGCGTCACCCAATACCTCACCGAAGCCGCCGTGCGGGCCAGGCTGCAGGGGCTGCGACCGGCGGCGTCCGGGAGTCGCATGGTGTTCAGCTATATCCGTCGCGACTTCATCCACGGCGCGAATCAGTATGGTGCCCGCACGCTGTACCGCTCGGTGCGCAGGCGACGTCAATTGTGGCACTTACGGCATTCAGCCCGAAGAGGTGGCCGGCTTCCTTGAGGAGTACGGGTGGCGATTGGTGGCACAGGCCGGGCCGGACGAACTCGTCGAACGCTACGTGAAGCCCACCGGTCGCAAACTCACCGCGTCGCAGATCGAATGGTCGGCCTTCGCTGAGAAGGTCTAGCAGCCGCCTACCCTTCCCGCCGAGCGTGATAATCCCGACACCGCAGCGGCGTGTCCTGTCGTGACATTCACGCTCGCAAAGAAGTTTCAAACCTCGAGAACCGTCGGCACGATCATCGGCTGCCGGCGGAACGTTTCACCCACCCATTTGCCGACGGTGCGACGCACGCCCTGAGCGATCCGGATCGGGTCGGTGACGTTGTTGGCGGCCAACTGTTCCAGCTCGACCTCGACCTTGCGCACCGCGGGTTCGAGCGCCTTGGGATCCTCGGAGAAACCGCGGGAGTGCAGATGCGGTATCGCCGCCGGCCGGCCGGTGCCCCGGTGCACCACGACGGTAATCCCGACGAAGCCCGAGGACAGGATGAGCCGCTCGCCCAAGGTGATTTCGCCGACGTCGCCGGTGATCAACCCGTCGACGAACATCTTGCCGACGGGTACCGCGCCGGCGATGCTGGCCTTTCCGGCGACCAGGTCGACGCTAACGCCGTTCTCCGCCACCATGATCGACTCCTCCGGCACGCCGGTGCTGGCGGCCAGCTTGGCGTTGGCCCGCAGGTGCCGCCAGGTACCGTGCACCGGCATGACGTGGCGCGGCCGCACCCCGTTGTACAGGAAGAGCAGCTCACCAGCGTAGGCGTGACCCGAAACATGCACTCGCGCTTGGGCATTGGTGACGACGCGGGCTCCGATTCTAGCCAGTGCGTCGATGACGCCGTAGACGGCTTCCTCATTGCCTGGGATTAGCGACGACGACAACACGATAAGGTCGCCGGCGGTCAGGGTGATGCTGCGGTGCTCGCCACGTGACATCCGCGACAACGCCGCCATCGGCTCGCCTTGCGTTCCGGTGGTGACCAGTACCACCCGGTCGGGCGGCATCTCCTCGGCGGCGGCGATGTCGATCAGGTCGGAATCGGCAACGCGCAGGAACCCCAGTTCGCGGGCGATGCCCATGTTGCGCACCATCGACCGTCCGACGAACGACACGCGCCGGCCCAATGCCACTGCGGCGTCGATGATCTGCTGTACGCGGTCGACGTTGGAGGCGAAGCACGCGACGATGACGCGCCCGTCGGCGCCACGGATCAGGCGGTGCAGCGTCGGGCCGATTTCGCTTTCCGACGGGCCGACGCCCGGGTGCTCGGCGTTGGTGGAATCGCACAGGAACAGGTCCACACCGGCGTCGCCGAGCCGAGACATGCCCGGCAGGTCGGTGGGACGGCCGTCGAGAGGCAGCTGGTCGAGTTTGATGTCACCGGTGTGCAGGACGGTACCCGCGCCGGTGTACACGGCGATGGCGAGCGCGTCCGGAATGGAGTGGTTGACGGCGAAATACTCGCATTCGAACACCCCGTGCCGGCTGCTCTGGCCCTCCTTGACCTCGACAAACGCCGGTTTGATGCGATGCTCGCGGCACTTGGCGGCGACCAGCGCCAGAGTGAATTTGGAGCCGACGACCGGGATGTCGGGCCGCAGCCTGAGCAGGAACGGAATTGCGCCGATGTGGTCCTCGTGGGCGTGGGTGAGCACCAACGCCTCAATGTCGTCCAACCGGTCCTCGATATGCCGGAGATCGGGCAGGATCAGGTCGACGCCGGGTTCGTCGTGGGTGGGAAACATGACCCCGCAGTCGATGATCAGCAGCCGGCCCAGATGTTCGAAAACCGTCATGTTGCGGCCGATTTCGCTGATTCCGCCGAGCGCGGTGACCCGCAGCCCACCCGCGGTCAGTGGACCGGGCCGGGCGAGTTCCTCGTTCAAGGTCACATCACCGCAGAACGGAGGCCGCACGCATATCGGCGGCCAACGCGTCGAGTTGCTCCGGTGTGGCCGCGACTTGGGGCAACCGTGGGTCGCCAGCGTCGATGCCCTGAAGCCGTAAGCCCGCCTTGGACAACGTCACCCCGCCCAGGCGGCCCATCGCGTTGCACAGCGCTGCCACGGAGAGATTGATCTTGCGAGCGGTGGCCATATCCCCGGAGTTGAAGGCGGAAATCAATTCGCGCAGCTGACCCGCGGCCAGATGCGAGATCACGCTGATGAATCCGGTGGCGCCCATGGCGAGCCAGGGCAGGTTCAGTGCGTCGTCGCCGGAATAGTAGGCGAGCCCGGTTTCGGCGATGATCTGCCCCGCGCTGTGCAGATCGGCCTTCGCGTCCTTGACTCCGACGATGTTGGGGTGTGCCGCCAGCGCGCGCAGTGTGTCAGATTCGATCGGCACCACCGACCGCGGCGGGATGTCATAGAGCAGCACGGGCAGGTCGGTGGCGTCGGCGACGGCGGTGAAGTGTGCTTCCAGCCCGCGCTGCGGCGGTCGTGAGTAGTACGGGGTGACAACTAGGAGCCCGTGGGCGCCTTCGGCCGCCGCCGCCTTGGCCAACGTGATGCTGTGCGCGGTGTCGTAGGTGCCGGCGCCGGCGATGATCCGCGCCCGGTCCCCCACCGCCTCCAGGACCGCCCGAAGCAACTCCCGCTTCTCGTCGTCGGTGGTGGTGGGCGACTCCCCGGTGGTTCCCGAGACGACCAACCCGTCGCACCCCTGGTCCACCAGGTGGGTAGCAACCCGGGCCGCAACCGTCGTGTCCAGGGCGCCGTCAGCGTCGAATGGAGTCACCATCGCGGTCAGCAAAGTGCCGAGGCGTGCTGGGGCATCGAAGCCGACGGTGCTCACGGTTCCCCAGATTACCTGCCTGCGGCAAGCTCGTTAGCATCGCCGCGGGCTGTTCCCGCGGTCAGGCCTCGGTCGCGAGCGGACTGGTCGCGACCTCGCTGCCGTCCGCCAGCGTGGACACCTCGAAGTCGGCGAACACCGCGGGTGCGACATCGACGAGCTTGCGCAGGCACGCGATGGCTAGCCGCCGGATCTCGATGTCGGCGTGCTCGCTGGCCCGCATGGCGATGAAGTGTCGCCATGCCCGGTAGTTTCCGGTCACTACGATGCGGGTTTCGGTGGCATTCGGCAGCACCGCCCTGGCGGCTTGGCGGGCCTGCTTACGGCGCAAGACGGCTCGATTCCCGGCAGGCTCACCCGCGATGAACTTCGCTTCAAGCCTGGTCAGCAACTCGGTGTAGGTAGCGCGGCTGGCGTCCGCGGCGGCGGTCAAGATCTCGCGCAACTCCGGGTCGTCCTCCATGTCAGGCGGCAGCACCACCTGGGAGTCGTTCTCCGGGACGTAGCGCTGCGAGAGCTGCGAATACGAGAAATGGCGGTGCCGGATCAGCTCGTGAGAGCAGGATCGCGAGATGCCGGTGATGTAGAACGACACACTTGCGTGCTCGAGGACCGAGAAATGCCCGACGTCGATGATGTGCTTGATGTAGCCGACGTTGGTGGCGGTGCGCGGATTCGGCTTGGACCAGCTCTGGTAGCAGGCCCGGCCGGCGAACTCGACCAGCGCGGAGCCCCCGTCGGCGTCGGTTGTCCACGGCACATCCGGCGGCGCCAGGAAGTCGGTCTTGGCAATCAGCTGCACGCGTAGCGGCGCGGTCTCGGCCACGGCGCTCACCTTAGCGGGGGGCAAGGCCATCTCACGAATACGGAACACGATTTACGAGCACCCGAAGCCAGGCCATCGCACAAATGGACGCTTCGCTCGGTTCACCCACCCTGACCATGCCTGGTGAACCCGCGGGTGACTGGGAACACCTGAAACACGTGCTTGTCAGCGGGAGGTTCGCCGGTTCGATGGCGCACGACGCCAGGATTGCGTCGCTGTGCTTGGCGCACGGCGTGCGCGAGCTTTGGTCAGCCGATCGCGACCTCGGTCGGTTCAACTCTTCTCTCGATTCGCAATCCGTTGATCGACTGAGTCAAATCCGTTGATCGGCTTGGTGCTGACCCAGTTACCTCACGGCGTGACATTCAGAACTTTGTCCCCCTCAGCCAATCGACCTGCCTGCTCCGCATAGCGCGGTGCCAACGCCTCCATTTGCTCGATCACCAGCTTGATCGCCGCCGGCTGCTTGTCCGGCGGGTACTTGTATTTGACCAGTAGCCGCTTGATCGACGACCGCAGTTTGGCTCGCACATCGTCCCGCACCGTCCAGTCGGTTTTGGTGTCACGCTGCATCACTGCTACCAGTTCTCGGGCTATCTGCGCCAGCACCTCCTCACCTTGCAATTCCACCGCAGATTCGTTGTCCGCGACGGCATCGTAGAAGGCGAGCTCGTCATGCGACAGCGGCGGCGTGAACCTCTTGCCCCGATCACCCTCTGCGGCAACCTCTTTGGCCATCGAGATGAGCTCGGCAATGACCTCTGCCGAGGTGAGCTGCTGGTTGGTGTACTTGCGCATCAACTCCGAAACCCGATCGGAAAAGGCGCGCTGACGCACTAGATTTGTCTTGGTCGCGCTACCCATTTCCTTCGAGAGAAGAGCACGTAACGCCTCGATGGCCAGGTGCGGGCTCTCGGACTTCTTGGCCCTGATTTCGAATTCCGGCGTCAGGTCAGACAGTGACGGCTTGCCTAGTCCGGCAGCCTCGTAGATGTCGATGATGTCGCCGCCTGCGGTCGACGCGTCGACCAGTCCGGAGAGCAGTCGCTTGATTTCCTCCGGGATCGGCTTGCCCTCGGCCTGGCGCTGCTGGGCATCAAACTTGCCCATCACCACCCGGACCTGTTCGTAGAACTTCACCGTCTGCCGTAATTCGCCGATCGTCTCGTTGCCTGCACACAGTGACCAAGCCCGAGCCAAATGGCTTGACAACGTGCGGAATTGATCGCCAAGCATCGGTGTGTTCTGATTCCCCGGAGTGCTCGGCGCGCGCAAGTACGCGGCCAGGCCGATGGCCGCCTTCAACCAGCCCACCAGTGGCGCCTTGGAACGCCAGTCGTAGCCCGCACACAATTCGTCCAGTCGCGCAACGAGTTTGCGGGTCTCGACGATCGCGGCTTCGATGTCCTTGCCGAGCGGCTTTTCGGCACGATCGGTCTCGGTGTATTCGGCCAGGGCCGCCGCGAGGTTGTCCACCAGCGGCGCATAGGCGACCAGCAAACCCGAAGGCTTGCCGCGGAACGTGCGATTAACCCGCGCGAGCGTCTGCATCAGTAGCGCGCCTTTAAGCGGCCGGTCCAGATAAAGGGTGTGCAGCGGCGGCGCGTCGAAGCCGGTGAGCATCATGTCTTTGACGATGACGATCTGCAGTTCGTCGTCGGGGTCGCGCAACCGCTTCTGAATGGTCTTGTTTTGGCCCTCCCTGCGCACATGTTTGGCAATCAGCCCCGAGTCCTGCGCAGAACCCGAGTAGACGACCTTGACGACGCCCTTGTCGAGCGAGTCGTGATGCCAATCCGGCCGGAGCGTGATGATCTCCTCGTACAGCCGGGCGCAGATCTCCCGTGTTGCGCCGACAATGAACGCCTTGCCAGTGCAATCGATGAACGGCCGCATCGCTTCGGAGCGTGCTTCCCAGTGGGTGACAATGTCTTCGGCCAGCTTCGCCAGGCGCGCTGGTGCGCCGTAGATTGCGTTGATGACGGCGACCGATTTTTGGACCTGCGCACGTTCCACATCGTCGAGGCCGAGGGTTGCCTCTTTGGCCGCCTCGTCCAGCTCGTCCTCTCCGATGCCGGCGGCCCAACCAACTTTGGCTAGCCGCGGCTCGAAATACACCGGCACCGTGGCGTTATCGGCCACCGCCCGGGTCAGGTCGTAGGTATCGATGGTCGGGCCGAAGACCGCGCGGGTATTGCGATCAACCTCCGAGATCGGCGTGCCGGTGAAGGCGATGAACACCGCGTTGGGCAGCGCGTCGCGGATGTGCCGGGCGTAGCCATCGATATTGTCGTAGTGGCTGCGGTGGGCTTCGTCGACGATGACGACGATGTTGCGCCGGTCGCTTAGCAGCGGGTGGTCGGCACCCGATTCCCGTTCGGCATTGGTAAGCCCAAACTTCTGCAGGGTGGTGAAGTAGATGCCGCCGGTGGCGCGGTTGGACAGCTCGTCGCGCAGCTGCGATCGCGTGGTCACCTTCATAGGGGATTCCGCGAGCAGCGCTGAGCGATTGAAAGTTTCGTACAGTTGGGAATCCAGGTCGGTGCGGTCGGTGACGACGACGATGGTCGGATTCTTCAGTTTCGGGTACTGGGCTACCAGGTGTGTGTAGAGCTCCATTTCCATCGACTTGCCCGAACCCTGGGTATGCCAGACCACGCCCGCCTTGCCATTGGTCTCGGCTGCTTGCACCGTGTGTCCGGCCGCCTTGGTGACCGCAAAGTACTGGTGGGGCTTGGCGATTCGCTTGACCAGCCGGTCGCCGTCCTCGTCGAAGGCGGTGAAGTTGCGCAGCAGTTGCAGGAAGCGTTCGGTGTTGAACAGTCCGTCGATCAGTGTCTCCAATTCGATTGGCACGTCCATATCGTCAGCAGACTTCCCGACGTCGACGAGCTTGCCGTCATCGTCGACGTTCCACGGCGCGAAATGCTCTAACGGGGTGAAGGGTGTGCCGTAGCGGGCGTCAATGCCATCGCTGATTACGGTGAGCACCGCGAACCGGAACGCCATGGGGAATTCGCGTCGATAGGTTTGGAGTTGCGCGTGCGCGGCGGCGATATGAGCGTGCTGTGCGCCGGCCTGTTTGAGCTCGAAGATCGCGACCGGCATCCCGTTGAGATACAGCACCACGTCGAAACGGCGGTGCTTCTCGGTAGCGCGGATCGTCACCTGTTGGACGGCAAGAAATTCGTTCTCCTCAGGCCGGTGGCTGATCAGCCTGATCGTCGGGTTCTGCTCGAAGCCGTCGGAGTCGATGTAGCTGATTCCCCGGTAGCCCTCGACGAGGTAGCGGTGCAGCCGGAAGTTCTCGGTGATGGCGTCCTGGGATCGCGGCGCAGTGATCTCTGCCCGCGCCTGGTCCAGGTATTCGCCGGGGACATCGGGATTCAGCTCGCGCATCTTGGCCAGCATGCGGTCTGGCAGCACGATGTCGGACCAGGATTCGCGGCCGTTGCCGGTGCCAGGAGCAATGTCGCTGCCGGACATGGCGATCCATTCATGCTCGGCCAGTTCGTCGAGTACCTTGTGCTCCCACGCGGCCTCATTGAATTCGGTCATGGCTGTTCCTCGCGTGTGGTGAGCTTGTAGCTTTGCTTGCTGCTGCTGCGCGCCTGATGCGTTGTTTCAATCGCACCTTCCGCAATCAATTCGCTAATTCGGCGCGTGACGGTCCGATGGTTGATACCGAGCAGATCGCTCAACGTGCGCACCGTGACGTGCCCCGCGCTGATTGCCTGCAGTATCGCGTCGCGCTGCGCTTCCACACCTGAACCCGCAGCTTCCGAATCAACCCCAACCAACGCGAATGGCAATCGCAGCGGCTGAGTTGAGTTCGTGAGTTGATAGCGAGCGTATCGACGGCCACCGGTCCGCACCACCAGCTCTCGAACAACCAGATCACGTAGGGCCTGACCGGCGATTGAGGATTCCACACCCCATGCCTGCAACATCGGGTTGGTCACGCTGCCGGTGGTTCTTACAATCGCGAGGGCTAAATGTTGTGTATCTGTCAAGCCTTCCGCGCCCAGCGTCCCGATCCACTCGATCACATCCGGAGCAAGCAATGCGTGCTGCGGCACTGTGACTTTCATACGTCCAGGCGATGCCTCGAAGGTGGGCGGACTCATTCCCGCTTCGCGGAGCGATTCCATTACCCGCGGAATACCCGAACCCCGGTTCTCACAGATGGTTTCACCACGACTGTTGGGTAACGGCAAGTCTGCCAGGATCATTGCCAGCGTTCGGTTCCGCGATGTGCTCACCTGATCGTGTGATCCGAGCATGTCGACTGTGACGTCACCGTAGAGACCGCCGGGGCTCTTGATCACCAGACGATCAAGGTAGAGCTCAATCTGCACCTGAGTGCCCCGACTCTCCGGACTGTAGTCGCGATGCATCAGAGCGTTGACGATAAGTTCCCGGATCACGTCCAACGGGTAGTCGTACTTGTCTTCCCGGCCTAGACCCCGGATCACTGCGGCCTTGCGCATGTTCCGGATCATGGCCGCCATAGCATCAGTCACCATTAGCGGAATTGGCCCAGTGATCGTTTGGTTATCTAGGAACCGTTCACCGTGTGGACCTGACTGGCCCATACGCGTGCCGGGTAGCACCACGAACGAGACGAAAAGTTGCGGGACGAATTGTTGGGGGTATACGCCGAGACTGAGCAATCCGGCGAGCGTGGGACGGACCTCACCATCGTCACAGAGCGCGGCAGCCCCGAGTCGAATAAGCGCCGCAGCTTGGTCCATTTTGTCAAAGGCACGGGGCGATCGTCGGCGCGCCTCTGCCAGGAGCCCATTGACTAATTCCTCATCCAGATCCGAGAGTGCTGCACGCTCGACGACCTCCTGATCCCAGGAGGGTTGCGTCCTGTTGGCAAGGAGTTGTGTGACTTCGTAGTGCGTCAGACGCCTATCACCGTCGCCACCCCGGATGTAGGACCCTTGATACGCGCCACGTGCTTTCACGAAGCATGGCTTGGCCACGGGATCGAGTTCAGGAATGTCAGCACGTATGACCAGTGCGCCCTCGAATTCCTCGATCACGATGGCAATTCGCAGCGGCTGCTCCATTTTGTCGGCACAAGCGCCGGCAAGCGCATCACTGACCTTGACAGCATCGAAACCCGCCGCCGGTGCGAAGCCCCCGACCTCATCGAGGCCCAAGATAAGGGTGCCGCCGTCACCGTTAGCGAACGCACTAAGTGTCTCCACGACAGAAGTTGGCAACCCACCCGCGGCCGACTTGATCTCAACGGAGTGAAGATCTGCCCCGACATTACGGACCGCGGCGATAATCGCTTCTGTCCTCATTATCGCTCCCACCTGCACCTAGACACTAACCTAGACAGTACCTAGACACAGCTCGGCGGTGTGTAGGTGTCGACGAAAAGAGCGCTGTGCACGACACCACGACGGGCAACACCCCGCCAGCTATTTGGTCGGCGCGCCCGTTAACCTCCACTACAGAGAAGCCACCAGCCCATCTCATTTGGGCAAGCACCGCTTGCACAACTGCGGCATGCCCGCTGCAGGCCACCGCAAGCGCCCTTGAAGTGCAGCTTTTGTGAAAACTCGATTGTGCAAAGGCGCGTTGCACGATTGACAGAACCTGCCTGGGAGGACCCGCTAGGGGACATCACGGGCCGGCGACAACATCGCCAGCAACCTGGTGGGGCATCCCAACACAACCTAGACAGCACTTCGCCACTGTCAGAGTTGCGGTGTCTAGGTTCCATCACACAAGCTCCGACGCGACAGCCTCGGCATCCTTGACGCGGAGCCTGCCGGACATCAGGAGCGGGAGAAGTTCGTCGCGGGCGCGAGCAAGTCGCTCATTCTCGACACAGCATGCGTCGAATCGAGCAAGTAGCGCACCCTGAAGCTCCGACTGTCGCCGCTGCGCCGCCGGTTCCAAAACAGGCATCGACAGCGACCGAATGTCACGGAGGTTGATGTATGGCGCCATGTCGCTCTTGTACATCAAGCTGGCGGTCTGACTTGTCAGATCTGCGCTTCGGAACCAGGCCGCTAGACAACCGACGCCCAAGCGGTCAGCATTCCTGATTCGGAAGTAACAGATCTGAGGGCTGTAAACAACCTGCTCGATGTGCCGACCGACCACCGCAACGCGGCCTACCGTCCCCTTCGTCGTCATTATCACGTCACCTGATTGCGAAGCCTTGCCGCCTATTTGGCGTGAGTAATCTGCGGACACAAAGTCATCGCCAGCGGGCATCACCTGGAAGTGCCGCACATCACCGGCTCGCAAGATTCGCATACCAGGCTTGCCGTGCTCGGAGCGCTTCGTGCGGTAGCCGTCACCGAACTCAATGACTTTCCGATCAGCCAACTCACCGATCGTCGTGCGCTCGTCGGTGAACCCATATGCCTGCTCAAACAACGCATCAGCCAGCGCAAGGGCTGATCTAGATACCCGCTTGTTCGCGGCGATCTTCTCATCGAGGGCGCTGAGCACATATGCAATAGCCCGTTGCTCATCTACTGGGAGCTGCGGAATTTCAAGCCGCGACAGTATTCCCAAGTTGATATGCGGAACACCAGTAGCAATCGCGTTGTCGTCAATCTGCTGCAAGAACTGCTGAGAGCTGCACGCATAATAGACGAAATTTGTGTCGGCAACTTTCTGATCCACACGCAGCCCCATCTGGCTCTGTGACACCACATACGCCGGATGTTCAGACTCAGGTACGACGGCAACCTGCCCTAGCGTGCCACGCTGGGTGAAAACCACGTCACCTGCCCTTACGCTGCACCTCCTCAGGTCCCGCTCGAATTTCTCGAGCGACACGAACACGAATTCACCTGACACAAGTGAACCCCCCATGTTCGCTCCGCGGATTACCGGGACACCCGTGGCCGTATAGTCCGCTGCAACCAAGTTCGACCCGAACGGACCGCTGATCAAACCGTTGGGAGCAGCAACATCCGCAAGTGCCATCGTTCTAGGCATCCAACCGCTCCAACTGCTCCCGAACAACCTTCTCCAACCGCGCCGACTCATCGAACGCCGCAAGCAATTCCGCCTTCAACCGCGCGATCTTCTCGTCGATCGGTTCACCGTCGTCCGCAACTGCGGCTGCGCCGACGTACCGTCCGGGCGTCAGCGCGTAGTCCGCGGCCTTGATCTCTGCCAGCGTGGCCGATTTGCAGAACCCCGGAATATCCTTGTAGCTAAGGCCTTTCGCCGTAGCCGACGACGACCCGCGCCAGGCGTGGTAGGTGTCGCCGATCCGCACAATGTCGTCGTCGCTGAGCGCCCGCTCGGCTCGATCCACCATGTAGCCCAGCTCGCGGGCGTCGATGAATAGAACTTGACCTGAGCGGTCGAGAGATCCTTGCTTGCCCGCAGTCTTGTCCTTGGCAAAGAACCATAGGCACACCGGAATCCCGGTACTGCGGAACAGCTGTGTCGGCAGCGCGACCATGCAAGACACCAGGTCGGCTTCCACGATCTGCGCACGAATATCGCCTTCTCCGTTGGAGTTCGACGACATCGAGCCGTTGGCCATCACCACTCCGGCCTTGCCACCGGGCTTGAGTTTGAAGAGGATGTGCTGAATCCAGGCGTAGTTCGCGTTGTTGGCCGGCGGCACTCCGAACCGCCAGCGCGGGTCTTCCTCGTTGCGCGCCCAGTCCTTGATGTTGAAGGGCGGATTGGCCATCACGTAGTCCATCTGGACGTCTGCATGCTGATCGCGCGCGAACGTATCTCCCCACCGGCTACTCAGGCCACTGTGGTCGATCCCGTGAATGGCCAGGTTCATCTTGGCCATTCGCCAGGTCTCCTCAATGCTCTCCTGGCCGTAGATGACGATGTCTTTCGGATCGCCGTTGTGGTCGGCAATGAACTTCTCAGTTTGCACGAACATGCCGCCCGACCCGCAGCACGGGTCGTATACCCGCCCAAAGGTGGGTTCCAGCACCTCGACAATCACCTTGACCACACTGGGCGGGGTAAAGAACTCGCCGCCCCGCTTGCCTTCGGCGCGAGCGAAATTGCCAAGGAAGTATTCGTAGACCTCCCCCATCAGGTCTCGTGCTTTGTGCTCGCCTTGACGACTGAACCGCGCGCTGTTGAATAAGTCGATCAGTTCGCCTAGCCGCCGCTGGTCGATATTGTCGCGGTTGTACAGCCTTGGTAGCGTGCCGCCTAGCGTCGGGTTGGCCTTCATCACCGCATCCATCGCCTCGTCGATGAGCTGGCCGATGTTCTTGCCTGGATCGCCGTAGACAGCGGGCTTACCTTTGGCGTGCTCCGCCAGGAACTTCCAGCGCGCGGTCGGCGGCACAACGAACACGTTGTAGCCGTGGTACTCCTCGGGATCGTCGATCAGTTCCTCGATCTGATTGTCGTCCATACCGTCGGCTGCCAGCTCGGCGCGAATTGCCTCGCGGCGCTCGTCGAACGCATCTGAGACGTACTTCAGGAACACCAGACCCAGGATCACGTCCTTGTATTGGTTGGCCGACAGCGAACCACGCAGTTTGTCCGCGGCCTTCCAGAGCGTGTCCTTGAGCTCCTTCATGGTCGACGGTGCTTGCGGCTCCTGCTTTTTCCGCGGCGGCATCGCGTGCGTCCTTCCTATTTCCTGGCCCCGGTGTACCCGGGCGCACTGTGTTCCACATCGAGGGTCAGAGCACCGGCGGCGACCCCGTTGATCAACGCCGTCTTCAATTCACGCGCAGCGGCTACCCGACTGCTCGCTTGGCGTTCGTATGCTTCGGCCTCGGCCAGCGCAGCCTCGAGACGCTCAGCTTCGGCGCGCGGTAACACCGGAACCGTCCAGGTCCGCCATTCGCTTCCGGGATAAGCGGTTTCGTTGATGAGCGCGGCGAGCACCAGCGGGCCGACCTCCGCCGACTCGGCCAACCGGATGATCCGGGCCGGACAGGCCACCATCGCCCCGCCCGCCGGGTCCACCCAGGCCCTCGGCCGCGGCTTCTCCACAAAGATCACGTCACCTGGCTCGGTACGCGTGGCGCGCGGGTATTTCGCCTCCGCGTCAAAGGGATCGAGCGCAAGCGTCCCTACCACTTCCTTCGGCAGCACCCGCACCGTTCCCTCGGTCGACCCGTGACTGACGTCGATGCGCCGTCCCCTTTTGAGGAACAGTCGCTTGCCGGAGTGCAGCTCGTGTAATGAGCGGTGAGCCAGGTGAATCCGCCCGGGCGCCGACGTCACCAGCACGTCCAACATCGGCAGCGGTGTCGTCGTTACCAACGTGGCCCGGTGCACCCGCCTCACATGTTCTGCTTCATCACGTCCGCGCAACCGCACTGCCCGCACTCCCCTAGGCACCACAGCCGCCCCGGCGAGCACGCCCGAGAGCTGGGTCCGCCGAGCGTAACGGAACGCGCGAGCGTCCGTCTGCCCCAGTGCGCCGGCGATATCCGCGGCCACATCAGTCAACTCGATGTGCTCGACGGCGCCGAGATCGGCAACCCAAGGCTGCGCCTCAGCACCGCCGACGCAGACCCACACCGCCAGGCTCTGTCGGTGCGCTTCGCGCCACAGACCCCGTGGGAGACGCACCGCGGCAACAAGATTGCCCACACGGAGCGCGCCCGCGCGGCGGTTCTGCATTGGACCGGCAAGCTCGTCGGAAAGCGCGGCCGCGGATCCGATGAGAATTGCCACATCCCCCGGCGGCAGTTCCAGAACGGCGTCGTCGACGCCGTCGAGAGTGTCTGCAATATCGAGACCGACCAGGGACATGGCTGAGACGCATTTGGACACAGCGGTTTCCCGCACATGAATGCCCCGTATGACCGCGCGACGCCGGAGGGCTCGATCGTTTGATACGACATCGAGCTCGCACGCCTCGGCCACATCGAGCACCATCGGCGAACCCTCGGCCCGCAGCACCACCCGGTCGTCTTCGAGATGGACAACCGCGGCTTCAACCATGCAGCGCAATAGCTTTACCGCGTCGTCGGTAAGTTCGCGGAGTTGCTCGCGGCGCTTGAGTCGTCCGGACTGGACACGTTGCAGCGCATCGGCCGCGCCGTGCGACGCTTCCACCAGATCGTCGACGTAGGCGAGCACGCCATCGGACACCCGCAACTCGCGGATCTCTGTGGCCAGCAGGCTGTCCTCGGGATCGAACTCATCGGCCGATTGCACCATCTCGGCGTGCGGCGTGCCGGTGAGCTCTTGTCCGGTGAGCACGTGCCAGCACAGCAACGTCACCACGTCCTCAAGTCCCGCATCGTCGGGCGCCGCAGCCGCCGGGGCGTCATAGCGGTGTTCGGAGTTGTTGCCGCGACCGGTTCTCGTCAGCCAATCCACCACATCGTCTCGGGAGAAGCGCGCCAGGCCATCGACGGTCGCTACCGGAGCTGGGAACGGGATCGACACACCGCGCACCATCGGGCGCTTTCGCCACATGCTGACTACTGACCGCTGTACCTTGGCAAGGTCGGCGACGTCCTGCAGCGTCAGCGTGATCACGGGTCCTCCTCTCGGTCCCTCCCCACGGTAGAACTTGTGTCTATTGTTTGCCAGTCAGATTACTGATAAGTGGGCTTATCAGAAATTGATATTGCGATTTATCGCAATCGAGCGGATCGTTCGGACAACCGCCTCCGCACCCTGCGGCGGCACGAGTATCCGGAGGAAGCCATGCCAAACAAGCAGCCCCAAGCTCACTTCGACGACACCCTGACCGCCGTCGAAATCGAAGGACTCACCGTTGCGGGACAAAGACGTTGCCCGCGAGGCGCAGCGCTGGACGGCCGGCGAACGCGGCCCGATAGTGGACGACCCGGACGCTCTCGCTGTAGCCGATCTGTCCGATTTCATCACCGAAGCGGTCAAGATCGGCGCGCACGCACTATCCGCAACCGGCCAGGCTCAGGAAGCACGCGTCCTGGAGCAGATACTGAAGGAGGTCGGCGATAAGGCCGCTGACTCGACAAGCAAGGCTGTCGAGATCACCGAGAGAGCGGTGAAGTCGGCATCTGATGTCGTCGCGAAGGCCGCCGACGATGCCAAGAAAGCCATCACGGAGGCCGATGCCGCCAGCCGCAAAGAGTTCACGGAATCGGTCTCCAGGGCCAAGAACGACCTCAGCGACGAGTTGCGCCGGATCTTCGCGGGCGAGAACCCCGAGCTACTGGAACGACTGCAACCAGTGCTCGACAGGTTCGGTACCGATCTCGACGCCAAAGTGAAAAGCGGCACCAGTGATCTGCTGGCCAAGGCCGCCAAGCAATTCGACCCCAGCGACCCCACCTCGCCGATGGCCAAACACGCCGCGGAACTCGATGCCCGCCAACAGAAGCTGACCGAGCAGATCGACAAGAACCACGCCGACGTGGTCAAGAAGGTCGACGAACTGATGACGTCACTAAAGGTTCAGGAAGCCAGGGCCAGGTTGGCCAAAGTGACGCCGATCAAGGGCGACACATTCGAAAATCAACTCAACGCTGTGCTTTCGGAGATCGCAACGGGCCTCGGCGACGATTTCACGGACACCCATGCCGTCGTGGGCGCAGTGCCCCGCTCGAAGAAGGGCGACGCATTGCTGACCATCGATGGCGGCGCCGCGCGCGTGGTGATCGAGATGACGGACTCGGCCCGTCCGGGGCCGCACTGGCAGCGACCACACGTAGGGGCGCACACCAGATCGCCACCGCCGAAGAGAAGATCACGCAAGCTATCGCGCAGCTCAACACCCTTGATGATGTGAAGAGGACCGCCTGCTCGATTCAGAAGAATGCGACGAAGATCGAAAACTCCTGCACCGGAATCACTTCCGGTATCCAGCGGGTGTTGACTGACGCATTGTCTGCCCTCACTGACGCAAAGGGCGACGCCCAGGCCGATGCGGTGGACGGTCAGCAAACAGGCGCGGTGGCCTAGTGAGACGTCCTGACAACAGCAAACTAATTGCCGCACAACACATACGCCCGGTAGTGCGCCCCTTCACCCGGTGAGGATCATTGGGAAGGGGCTGCGGTCCGCAGGCAGATCGGGGGGAAAGCACGGCGAAATACCTTGCAGGCTGGGGGGATAGCCGGGCTCGGATCGCGCGATGATCTGCAGGATGTAACCGTCCGGTGAGTACCCAAAGCGATTCGGCTTGTAGAAGCCGTCTCGTTCGTAGACGAACCAGCCCCAGCTTTTCCAGACATCACCAGTCTTGGCGATGAGAGCTTCGGAATCAATGCCCGGCGGAAGTGTCATATCGCCGTTGGTTGCTAATTCCATCGGCGAGTTGGCGACATCCTGGCACGGGGCGACGGTGGCACCGCTGCTGTACCGGCTGGCGTCAAGGATTGTTCCAGGCGGTAGCGCCTGCAGAGTCTTTTTGAGGTAGCCAATCACCGTATCTTGGGCTTGCTGTTGGCTTTTGGGGATAGCGGGCTGCAGCTTCCATCCCGGTGGCGGTGGGGGTGCTGATTCCATGGACGGTCCTCCGAGGGGGGTGGCGCCGGTTGGCGTGGGCGGCCCGAGCGGGTTGGCGTGACTGCAGGCACCGACGAACACGATCACCAAGGCGGCGGTGCAAAACCGCACTTCGGGTCGTTGGCTGACATGGCTCATTGGTGCTTCATGTCCTCCATCATTTGGGGATGGGCTGGGGAGGCGGAATGCCTGCGATAACCGCACCCATGTTCAGCAGTCCTGGGTTTCCTTCACTCCAGTAGCTGCTGTGGGCCGCGATGCTGGGCGTCAGCCCAAGTGGGTCGCTGCTGGGGCCTGGCGCCGCGAATAACCGCGTGCCTCCAAATGCCTGGGCGGCAGGGTCACGACCGAGCGTCAGGTCGGTCACCACTTCGATGATGTCGTTGCGTGCCCTCATACCGTAAACGGTGGCACCGGGATCAAGGTTTAAGTCGCTGGAGTGGCGCGCGAGCATCCCGGGGCTACCGACCGCGATGACGTTGTTGGCGTCGAGGTGGTGACCGCCGGTTGCGGCTGCACCGACCACAGTCGAGCCGTAGCTGTGTCCAATAACCGTGTCGATCGATGGCGCTCCGACATGGGAGGCTCGCATGCCGCTCTCGAATGAATCGAGAGCCGCTGCGCCGGCGCGGGCGCGATCGGCGGATGCCGCCTCGACAAGGTCCATCGGACGGTCGTAGCCCATCCAGGTCGTAACCGCGACATCACCCGGTTTCAGGTCGGGGTTCGCGTTGAGCGCCGCGTTGTACATGCGCAGCGACTTCAGGTCGCTGCCCTCGAAGGTGGGCAAGTCCTGGCCGGTGCCGGGGACAAAGAGTGCGTTTCGTTTGGCGTAGTCGGGGTTTCCGATGGCCACGGCAGCGTGGCCTTTGTCGTCGATGAGGCCAAGGTAGCGCTTTACGCCGTCGTCGCGGTTCAGGGTGGCCTGCACAGTCTTGTAGCCGTCCAGGCTGTGTCGGGCGGCCAGCAGTTGGGGCGCGAGCGCGTTGAATCGGTCGGTCGTTGCCTGGCTATGGTCGCCCATGTAGATCTGGCGCGCCAGCGCGTCGACACGCTGCTGCAAACTGTCGACGGTGGCTTGTGCCTCTTGCTGAAGCTCTCGCAGGTGTAGCTGGTTGTAGTGGTCGCTGCCCAAGTGGTCCGGGGGATCCCACGGCATTCCGGGATGGTTGCCGATGTTGCGGTCTTGGCTGTAGAGCCAGTCCTTTTCCTCCGGGGTGAGTTCATTCCAGAGGTCGGCAAATTGCTTGGGGTCCTTCGGCATTGGCTTCGACAACGCCTGCTGAACGTGTGGCCGATAGTCGTGGCGCCCCGGCGGGATAGGCGTGTCGCCATCGGCCATATTGATCGCTGTGGCCAGCTCCCGGTCTACAGCCTTGGCCTCGGCCACAATCGCAGTCAAACGCACCTGCAGGGCCGCGCGCTGTTCCTGCATCTTCGCCCACTCGACAGCGGTGTAGCGCAATCTGCGGATAGCCTCCACTTGACTGGTCGCGGCATCGACTTCCAGCTCCGCGGCGGCAGCGTCGGCGCGCAACTTCGCCAGGTCGGCCTTGACATTGTCGATGTCGTCGGCGGCCTTGCCGGCGGCCCGTGCCACCGCCAGTGCCTCGTTGCCGTGGTCATCAAGGTCTTGGCGAATCGTTGCGTTTTGGTGTGCGGCGGCGTCTCGGGTTGCGCCTTGCCAGCTAGCGAACACCAACAGCGAAGACAATTCACGAGAAGCCGCGTTAGCAGCCTGGGAGCGCGCAGTGGCCGCGTGAAACACCTCGCGCACCGCCGCGGAGTCCCACCGATCGATGTCCGCCACCGATAGGGTCATGCCTCAGTTCTTTAAGGAAGCCCGGCTACGGCTGCGGCAGCCACGTCGGCAAGTGCTTGCGCGCGCTGCGCCTCGGCCGCCGCGTGCTGTACAGCGGCGTCTTGCAGCGCGAATCCGTGATCACCGGCCTTGGCAACCAAGGCCTGCGACGCCGTTAGCCACCGGGCCATCCTGGTGTTGAGGGCCATCGCCGATGCACCGGTCCATCCGTACCGGGCTGCCTCGACCCGGTTGTCTGCTGACAGAAATCCGGTCGCCAAATCCTGAGCCTGGCCGGTTACCTGCCTTCCCGACGACAGCAACTGCTTTACATCAATGTCAAGCATCGTCGCATCCCCTTCCTGGCCAGTGATGACGCTACTACCGCGTGCCTGTTCGCACAGTTCACCTGCCGGCTGGCCGCAACGAGCCCGCGGTCGCCGCTGCCCGCTCGTCCAACCAGCTGGTCAATCAGCGCAGTGCTTGGCGAGTGCTCATAGGTCTCGTGAGCCACGCGCCACGCGCGCGACAGCAGACGGCACTCCGCGTCGATGGTTGTCGATGCCCGTCTATTCAAGTACTGCTTGATCCCGCAGAGCCTTCTCTGTCGCCGCGCGCCCCGACTCGGTACGAAAAGATTCCCCCACCACTGCGGCAACCTCCCGCACCCGCACCTCATCGGACATCAGCAAGGGAAGCAACGAGTCGCGTACCGCTGACAACGTTGCTGATTCCGCGCGCCTTCGCTCGCACACCGCACCGAGGCTCACGATCGTGCGCACGGATCCGTCACTCAACCGCCGCACGTCCGGCACCAAGACTTCCAGCAACTCACGCGGTTGGATCCGTTGGCGGCTTCCGGTCATGCCCCCAACCAGCTGCTGGATCCCGGCCAAGACCTCGGGTTGCCCTAACGCGGCCCAAAGCACTGACGTATCGATGGCGATTGGTCGTAGCACGACGAATTCACTGCTCGCCAAAGCCTTTTCCGGCGGAAGATGCATGATGTTCCAGATCCGGGGGATCCTCGGGTTCAATTTCGAAAACAATACGCACGGCTCCGCCAATAAAAATTTGGCGCTTTTGATCGACTTCGCATCGACATGGACTGGTCGCACACCATTGTCGAATGCCGGGAAACTGTAGTGGGCGACGGTGCCGCGGATGACACGGGGATCAAGCAAGGTTGTCGATCGTTTCGCCAGAGTCGATAGCGGCGTGAAACCCGCGACCTGCTCGATCAGCGCCCGCATCAGGGCCTCGGCGGCTGCGATGACGCGGTCGTTAGCGGCCATCTTGTCGTCGAGCGTGCCGAGTAACTTGCCGATCGGTTGACGCGCCGGAGCGGGCGCAGCACTGAGCCAAACGCTTCGAAGAATGCTCTGGTTGAGCAGGGGCTGACCCGAGCCGGCACGGAGTCGATTGAGCCGACAACTCAGCAGCGCGTAGTACCAATACCGCGTTTCTGCTGGGTTTTTGGCTCGGCAGATGAGTGCGTTGTCGGTAACCCACACGTCGTCTTCGCAGTAATGCAAGCTGCCGCAATACGAACCGACCCGACCGATCACTATCAGCGGGCCCCGGGCGTTGTGTTCAGCCGCAAATCCAATAGCGCCATTGCCGCCATATACGGGATAGCGCCCGTTAGCCACTCTTACCGGCCGGGCGCTGCCGGCAATGAAGTCGAGATGATCACCGAGCTCGACTGTTGTGGTCATCAGCCAGCCCGCTTGACAGCGCTACGTAACTCCCGAGCCAGGTCGCCCCGGTCGGACACCGTGACACCGCCTAATTCCAACCACACTGCCATCGACTCCAGCTCGCCGGCCAAGGCCGCGGCAACCTGCGCCGGCCGTATACCGGGCTCACCGAATGCCCCCACCACCTGCAGCGTGTCCGCGGCACGATCGGCTTTGAGATCCACTCGCGCCACCAGTTCGCCGTCCAGCAGAAACGGCCACACGTAGTAGCCGTACCGCCGTTTGGCCGCGGGCGTATAGATCTCGATGCGGTAGTGGAAGTCGAAGATCCGCTCGAGGCGAGGACGGAAGAAGATCAATGGGTCGAACGGACAAAGCAGCGCCGTGCCGCGGTCCCGCCGCGGCACCGTGTGACCGGCCCCGAAATATCCCGGCGCCGACCAACCGTCGACGTCGACCTTTTCGACCTCGCCCACGGCCACCAAGTGGGCAAGTGCCGGCTTTACCTGCGGGGCCGACAGCCGGAAGTAATCGCGAAGGTCGGCTTCGGTAGCTACGCCGAGCGCGGTGGCCGCGCGCAGCGTGAGCTCAAGTATGGCCTCGTCGTCATCGACCTGCCGAGCCAGCACCTCGGCGGGCAGCACCCGTTCCACCAGGTCATAGTGCCTTGCGAAACCTACCCGAGTGGCCGTCGTCAGCACCCCCGACGCGAACAGCGCCTCGCACACCCATTTCGTATCGCTGCGGTTCCACCAGGCGCCTTTGGCCCTGCGGGGCACGGCTTCCAGATGCGCCTCGATCTGACCGGCCGTGCTGGGTCCCAGTTCGGCGACGGCGGCGACGACGTCGTCGACGAGTCGCGGGTTGGCCTTGACGATGTGGGTGCCCCATCGGCCGTGGCGATACCGACGCATGCGCCAGCGCAGCAACGGCCAGTCGTCGATCGCCATCAGCGCGGCTTCGTGCGCCCAATACTCGGTCAGCAAGCGCGTTTTCGCCGGCCCCCAGGCTGCCCGGTCGAGAACCTCGCGGTCGTAGTGCCCCAGCCGGCTGAACACCGGCGCGTAGTGGGCGCGTACCACCACCGATACGGAATCCAGCTGCAGCACCTGGATCCGCGCTATCAGCCGCCGCAGGTGTGCACGGGTGACCGCGCCCGTCGGCTGCGGCTCGCTAAATCCTTGCGCCGCAACGGCGATCCGCCGGGCCTGCGCGGCGGTCAACCTGGCGTTGCGGACCGACACGGCGCCGAGAATACCGGCCCTCCGGTGTCAGCAGCGAAACCGCCGCGGATTAGCCGGTGCTGACTTTGCGGTCCCACGCTACCGAACCCTTCGTTGCCGGGCCCGCGTCCGCCGCTTTGTTGCGTTCGGCGTATGCCGACTCGAGAGCGCCCGGCACCGGTTCAAGATCACGGTACACGCCCATCAGCTGCTCCAATACGTTGATTCGTTGCTGCTGCGCCTCGTCCACCGAACGCCGGGCCTGGTCGCGGTAATGGTCGGCCTCCTGCCTTGCGTCAGCGAGGAACTGGTCACGCGCGCGCTGCGCTTCCTGCCACGCCTCGTCGATTCCCGATTGCGTGTCCGCGCGCAAAGTCGCTAGTTCGGCCTGTTGCTTCGCCTTGGTTTCCTCATATTCAACGTGCAGTGACTTCAGCTGCTCGGCCATCTCCGCCAGCTGCTCTTTCGACTTCTGTTGCTCGGCTTCAGCATCGGCCTCGGCCGACGCGATCAGCGCCTCTGCCTCGGCGCGCGCCTCGGCCTGCATCTGGGAAACCTCGTCTACCGCGCGCCGCAGCATCTTGGCCATCCGCTGTTGCATCGCGTGCGGTGACGGTGAGGTTTCCGTGAGCAAGGCCACCTCCTTGCGCAGTGCGGCCACTTCCTCGCCGGATTCCCGCAGGTGCGCCCGCAGGCTCTCGACATCGTCACGCAGCAACCGCTGCTTGGTGGTCAACACCTCGATGTGTGCATCTACCGCGGCCGGGTCGTAGCCGAAAAACTTGCGCGAAAACGTCTTTATGGGTTCGGTTACCACTATCGATTCCCCCTTCTAGACTTGCCTTGACACCCGATGAGACCGCCCCCAAAGCCGAGTATGTCAGGTTGACGGTGGCGATGCCGCGAGCGCTCACGACCGAACGTAGCTGTGAAACCGGTAATGCAGCCCCGCTCGGCTGACCTGCCACTCCCCCGTCTGACCCAACCACGACTCGTCGAGCACCGGAGCCAGCGCGTCCTCATCGTCGCGGGGCAGCTCGATATCGACCTCGGTGACCTCGCATCTGCCGGCCAGCGGTAACGCCAACGCGTAGATTTGACCGCCTCCGATCACCCAGGTCTCCGGTTCACTCAGGGCTTTCTCGAGCGAGCCAACCACTTCTGCGCCGGCAGCCGAGAAGCCGATCTGGCGGCTTAGTACGACGTTCCGCCGGCCGGGCAGCGGCCGAAAATTCTCCGGCAGCGATTCCCAGGTACGGCGGCCCATCACTACCGTGTGCCCCAGGGTGATCTTCTTGAAGTGGGCGAGATCCTCGGGCACTCGCCACGGGATGTCACCTGCGCGCCCGATCACCCCAGACGTCGACTGAGCCCAGACCAGGCCGACCCTCATACGGCTACTGGGGCCTTGATCGCAGGATGCGGGTCATAGTTCTGCACAACGACATCTTCGTACGTGTAGTCGAATATCGAATCTCTAGGTGCGAGAGTCAGTTTCGGGTAGGGACGGGGATCCCGGGTAAGCTGCAGCTCGACCTGTTCGACGTGGTTGTCGTAGATGTGGCAGTCCCCACCGGTCCAGACAAACTCGCCGACCTGCAGGCCTGCCTGGGCGGCCATCATGTGGGTGAGCAATGCGTAGCTGGCGATGTTGAACGGCACCCCGAGGAACAGGTCGGCACTGCGCTGATAGAGCTGGCAGCTCAGGCGGCCGTCAGCGACGTAGAACTGGAAGAACGCGTGACACGGCGGCAGCGCCATCTGCGGAATATCGCCCACGTTCCAGGCCGAGACGATGATGCGACGCGAATCCGGGTCTGTGCGCAGCAGCTGCAGGGCGGCGCTGATCTGGTCGATATGCTCCCCGGTCGGGGTCGGCCAGGATCGCCACTGTACGCCGTAGACCGGGCCGAGATCCCCTGTCTCGCTTGCCCATTCGTCCCAAATGGTGACACCGTGCTCGTGTAGCCAGCTGATGTTGGAGTCGCCGCGCAAGAACCACAGCAGTTCGTAGATAACCGACTTCAGATGCACCTTCTTGGTAGTGAGCAGCGGAAAACCGGCCGACAGGTCGTAGCGGATCTGCTGGCCGAACAGGCTGCGGGTTCCGGTGCCGGTGCGGTCGGATTTGGCCGTGCCCTTTTCGAGCACCTGACGCAGCAGATCCTCGTACGGTGTCGCGATCGGCACGGGGCTAGCTTAGCGGCGATCGCAAGCCCGGCGAAGCCGGGCGCGGCGGGTCGCCGCCATCAAACCCCGCGGCGATCGC
>JALHRH010000026.1 GCA_022841565.1 Mycobacterium sp.
CGAAGAGGTCTACGAGCGCTACATGAAGTACCTGACCGGTTGCGCGAACTCGTTTCGTACCGGCTACATCGACGTCAACCAGTTCACGCTGGAGAAATAGCGGGAAGGCGACCATAGTGGGGTATTGGGGGTCGAGTTCCGAAAATATACCGCAAACCAGTGATTTCGAGTGCGAACGATGCGTCCCCCACGTGTAGGGTGCCGGGGATGATGACCTCGCGGGGGCGAGCTGGTGAAATGGGGAGTACCGATGTCTAACAACCTGACGCGTGCCCGGAGCCGGCGAGAGAACAACGACGACGTTCAGGCGCACTACGACATCTCCAACGAGTTTTTCGAGCTGTTCACGGATCCGACCCGAACCTACAGCTGCGCCTACTTTGAACGCGACGACATGACCTTGGAGGAGGCCCAGCTCGCCAAGCTCGACCTGGCACTGGGCAAGCTAGGGCTCGAGCCGGGGATGACCCTGCTCGACGTGGGTTGCGGTTGGGGTTCGACGATGAAGCGCGCCGTCGAGAAGTACGACGTGAACGTCATCGGGCTGACCTTGTCCAAGAACCAGCACACCTACTGCGAGAAACTCCTCGACCAGGTCGACACCACCCGCTCACACCGGGTCCTGCTGAGCGACTGGGGTGACTTCAGCGAACCGGTGGACCGGATCATCACCATTGAGGCTTTAGAGCACTTTGGCTTTCAGCGCTACGACGACTTTTTCACGTTCGTCTACAGCGCCCTGCCCCCGGACGGCGTCATGCTGCTGCACTCGATCACCGGTTTGACCGGCGGGCAGATCGTCGAGCGTGGTATGCCGGTGACGTTCGAGATGGCTCGGTTCATCAAGTTCATCGTGACCGAGATTTTCCCGGGCGGTCGGCTGCCGTCGATCGAGAAGGTGCATGATCACGCGACAAAGGCTGGGTTCACCGTGGCCCATGTCGAGTCGCTGCAGCTGCACTTCGCCAGAACCCTCGACCTCTGGGCCGAAGCCCTGCTGGCGCATAAGGACGAGGCCATCGAAATCCAGTCCGAAGAGATCTACGAGCGCTACATGAGATACCTGACCGGCTGCGCCGAGTCCTTCCGGATCGGCTACATCGACTGCCACCACTTCACGTTGAAAAAGTAGGCCGCACGGTGGCGGAGCGGGCTTCCGGTGCAGCCCCGAGCCGGCAAGCCGGTATCGCCGGATCGGGTAGTGTTTGACGTCAGAGATCTAGGACCCGTGCGCGCGATCAGCAATGCCACATGATCCAGGAGAACACCACAGCAATGGCCGAGAAAGCGACTGGTGCCACGACGACGCCGACCCAGTTCGAAGACATCCAGGCGCACTACGACGTCTCCGATGACTTTTTCGCGCTGTTCCAGGATCCGACCCGTACCTACAGCTGCGCCTACTTCGAGCCGCCGGACATCAGCCTTGAGGAAGCCCAGATCGCCAAGGTTGACCTGAACTTGGACCAGCTCGACCTCAAGCCGGGCATGACGCTGCTGGACATCGGCTGCGGGTGGGGCACCACGATGAAGCGGGCCGTCGAGAAGTACGACGTCAACGTCATCGGCCTGACCCTGTCCAAGAACCAGCACGCCCGGTCGCAGCAGGTACTGGACGCAATTGACACCAACCGCTCCCGCCGCGTGCTCCTGCACGGCTGGGAGGACTTCAACGAATCGGTAGACCGGATAGTCTCCATCGAAGCCTTCGAGCACTTCGGGCACGAAAACTACGACGACTTCTTCAAACGGTGTTTCGACATCATGCCCGAGGACGGCCGGATGACCGTTCAGAGCAGCGTCAGCTACCACCCCTACGACATGGCGGCGCGGGGCAAGCGGATCACTTTCGAGACCGTGCGATTCATCAAGTTCATCGTGACCGAGATCTTCCCGGGCGGTCGGCTGCCGTCCACGGAAATGATGGTGGAGCATGGCGAAAAGGCCGGATTCGTTGTCCCCGAACCACTTTCGCTGCGCCCGCACTATATCAAGACGCTGCATATCTGGGGCGACACTTTAGAGTCCAACCGCGAGAAGGCCATCGAGGTGACTTCCCAGGAGGTCTACGAGCGGTACATGAAGTATCTGCGTGGCTGCGAGCACTACTTCGACGACGAGATGCTCGACGTCAGCCTGGTGACCTATCTCAAGCCGGGGGCAGTCGCGGCTTAGTCCAGATCAGATGGCGCCGACCCGCTGCGCCCGGCTGCGCCGCCCTTGCGATCGCCACTAGTCCAGATGGCGCCGACCCGCTGTCGGATTGTGGGCGCGCCGTTCGTCGGATAGGTAGAGAGTGGAGCACGGGGTTCCGCTCGCTATCGGAGGTGTCGATTAATGCAGTACTTTGCTCTGTTGATCAGCCCGGAGCGCGACCTCACGCCCGACGAGGGGGCCGCCGAGATGGCTGCGTACCAAAGCTTCCACGCTCAGGTGGCCTCGGCCATCCGCGCCGGGGATGCCCTATTGCCCGCCGCAACGGCAGTGCATATCACCGGCGGGCCCGATGCCCCTGTCGTCACCGACGGCCCGTTCGCCGAAGGCGCTGAGGTGGCGGCCGGCTACTACGTGTTCGAAGCCGAGAACCTGGACGAGGCATTGGCCTTCGCCCGCGGCGTCCCGGCGGCCAAGCACGGCGCAGTGGAGGTCTGGCCGGTGGCCACCCCCGAGTTGCAGGCTCAGCCACTGGACGGCACCAACTGGATCGCACTGCTGTTGGAGCCCCCGGACCAGGCGACGACGCCCGGCTCACCGGAGTGGGAGGCGATGGTTGTCAAGCATCAGCAGTTCGGCGCGGCCGCGGGACAGCACATCAAGTCCGGCGCGGGCCTGCATCCGCCGTCCACGGCGACCACGGTGCGGGTGCGCGACGGCGAGACGCTCATCACCGATGGCCCCTACGCGGAAGCCGCCGAGGTTGCGAACGGTTTCTACGTACTGAACGCCAGCGACCGCGATGAGGCCGTGAAGCTCGCATCGATGATCCCGGCAACCACGGTGCAGGTGCGGCAACTGGCGGGCGTCTCCCACCTGTAAGCCCCTGATGACCAACCTGGACGGCGTCTTCCGCCGCGAATGGGGACCCGCCGTCGCCGCGCTCGCGCGGTGGTCCGGCGACCTTACCGTCGCCGAGGACGCCGTCCAGGAAGCCTGCGCCGAGGCGCTGCGCACGTGGCCGCGCGACGGGGTGCCGGCTAGCCCCGCCGGGTGGCTGGTGACGGTCGCACGCAACCGCGCCAGGGATCGGCTGCGTCGCGAATCCGTTCGTCCCGGAAAGGAATTGGCGGCCGTGTTCGACACAATCCGGGCCCGCACGGATGGCATCGACCCGCATCCGGTTCGCGACGACGAGTTGCGCATGATGTTCACCTGCGCGCACCCGGCGTTGGACCGACAGTCGCAGCTGGCGCTCACACTGCGGCTGGTGTCCGGGTTGACCGTCGCCGAGATCGCCCGCGCGCTATTGCAGACCGAGACCGCGATCGGTCAGCGAATCACCCGCGCCAAGAACAAGATTCGACACGCCAACATCCCGCTTCGGGTGCCGCCGGCCGAGCTGCTGCCCGAGCGCACACCACACGTGCTCAGCTGCATCTACTCGGTGTTCACCGAGGGCTATTGGTCGACGGCGGGCCCGTCAGCCATCCGGGACGAACTCTGCGCTGAAGGGGTCCGACTGGCCGGGGAGCTGTGCGCGCTGATGCCACGTGAGCCGGAGGCCCATGCTCTGGCAGCCCTTGTGCTGCTGCATGATTCGCGACGGGCAACCCGAGTCGACGACGCCGGGGCCCTGGTGCCGTTAGAGGAACAGGAGCGACACCGGTGGGATCGCGGCCGGATCGCGCGAGGCTTGGACCGGCTGCGGCTGGCCCAGGGATCGACCGGTCCCTATCTGCCGCAGGCGGTGATCGCCGGGCTGCACGCGACGGCGCCGTCCTGGGAGCAGACCGACTGGCCCACGATTTGTGCCGCCTACGACCGGTTGCTGCGGCTGACGGACTCACCGGTGGTGCTGGCCAACCGCGCGTTAGCGGTCGGGTTCCGCGACGGGCCCGACGCCGGCCTGGTGGCGCTGCAGAAAGTCGCCCATGACCCGCGGTTGGCGCACTCGAATCTGGTCGCGTCGGTGCGCGCCGACCTGCTGCGCCGCGCGGGACGCCAGGCCGAAGCAGTTACCTGGTATCGAACGGCGTTGGAGTCCAACGGATCCCAACCGGGCCGCGACTTTCTGCGCCGCCGCATCGCCGAGTGCGGCGGATGGGCGCAAAGCGTCACGCCGAGTGTGGATTTCCCGACGCGACACACCGCTAAGGCGTCGCAGGATTCACCGTCGGCGATGAGACCTAAGCCTCCGAGACCTACGCCTCCGCGGTGAAGTTCCGGGTGACCGACGGGTCGACCGGAATACCCGGCCCGGTCGTGGTCGACACGGTGACCTTCTTCAGGTAGCGGCCCTTAGACGACGACGGCTTGTGCCGCAATACCTCTTCGAGCGCGGCCCCATAGTTCTCCGCGAGCTTCTTCTCGTCGAACGACGCTTTGCCGATCACGAAGTGCAAATTGGCCTGCTTGTCGACGCGGAAGTTGATTTTGCCGCCCTTGATGTCGGCGACAGCCTTCGCGACATCGGGGGTGACGGTGCCGGTCTTGGGGTTGGGCATCAAGCCGCGCGGACCCAGCACCCGAGCAATCCGACCAACCTTGGCCATCTGGTCGGGGGTGGCGATCGCGGCGTCGAAATCCAGAAAGCCGCCCTGGATTTTCTCGATCAGATCGTCACTGCCCACGACATCGGCTCCCGCGGCGACGGCAGCGTCGGCCTTCTCGCCGACGGCGAAGACGGCGACCCGGGCGGTCTTACCTGTGCCGTGGGGCAGGTTAACCGTCCCGCGAACCATCTGGTCGGCCTTGCGCGGGTCGACACCGAGCCGGATGGCCACCTCGACAGTCGCGTCCTGCTTGGTCGACGAGGTCTCCTTGGCAAGCTTGGCCGCCTGCAGCGGGGTGTAGAGGTTGTTGCGGTCCACCTTCTCGGCGGCGGCGCGGTATGCCTTGCTCGTCTTGCTCATGTGCTATCCAATCTGTGTTGGGTCGTGGTTAGCGGACCGAAGCTGGCCCTCCCACGAGGTTCGGACTATTCGACGGTGATGCCCATCGACCGGGCGGTGCCGGCGATGATCTTGGCGGCCGCGTCGATGTCGTTGGCGTTGAGGTCTGTCTTCTTGGTCTCGGCGATCTCGCGCACCTGGTCCCAGGTGACCTTGGCGACCTTCGTCTTGTGCGGTTCAGCCGAGCCCTTGGCCACACCGGCGGCCTTGAGCAGCAGCTTGGCGGCCGGCGGCGTCTTCAACGCGAAGGTGAAGCTGCGGTCCTCGTAGACCGTAATCTCCACCGGGATGACCTGGCCGCGCTGGCTTTCCGTCGCAGCGTTGTAAGCCTTGCAGAACTCCATGATGTTGACACCGTGCTGGCCGAGCGCGGGGCCGACCGGCGGCGCAGGGTTGGCCTGCCCCGCGGTGATCTGGAGCTTGATCAGCCCGGTGACTTTCTTCTTCTTCGGGGCCATGAGTTTGTCCTACATTCCTTCCTGGTTTTGCAAAGTTCGAATGCCCTGAGGGCTAAATCTTGGACACCTGGCTGAAGGTCAGTTCCACCGGTGTTTCGCGGCCGAAGATCGAGACCAGCACCTTGAGCTTCTGCTGTTCGGCATTGACCTCGTTGATGGTGGCCGGCAGCGTCGCGAACGGTCCGTCCATGACCGTCACCGATTCGCCGACCTCGTAGTCGACCTCGAGAACGGGACGCTCCAGGCCACCGGTCTCTGCCGCGGCGGCCGTGCTGGCCGCACCTTTCGTGGCCTTCTTCGCCGCACCAGGCGGCAGCAGAAACTTGACCACGTCGTCGAGCGAAAGCGAAGACGGGCGCGAGGTCGCGCCGACGAATCCGGTCACCCCCGGGGTGTTGCGCACCGCCGCCCACGAGTCGTCGGTCAACTCCATGCGCACCAGGATGTAACCCGGCAGCACCTTGCGATTGACCTGCTTGCGTTGCCCGTTCTTGATCTCGGTGACCTCTTCGGTGGGGACCTCCACCTGGAAGATGTAGTCACCGACGTCGAGGTTCTGCACGCGGGTCTCAAGGTTGGCTTTTACCTTGTTCTCATATCCCGCATATGAGTGGATGACGTACCAGTCGCCGGGCTTGCTGCGCAGCTCCACCTTGAGCGCGGCGGCGGGGTCGACCTCTTCGGCCGGAGCCGCCGCATCCTGCGGGGCATCAGCCTCTTGCACGTCGACCGCCTCACCCGCGGACGTGTCACCGTCGAACGTCGTCACGGTTCTCAGTCCTCTCTATCGCTCTCGAGTCTCAGCCGAACACCAACAGCACGAGCTTGCTCAGACCCAGGTCGGCGCCGCCTACCAGCGCCACCATGAAGGCCAGAAAGACCAGCACCACCGACGTGTAGGTGAGCATCTGCTTGCGGTTGGGCCAGATCACCTTCCGCATCTCGGCTACCACCTGCTTGAGGTAGTTGTAGACGAACACGAAGGGGTTGATCGAGCTGGACGAGCCGGCTTTCTTTGGCTTCTTGTCCTTCTGCGTCGATTTCGCCTTCGAAGTCTTGGAAGACTTCGACGCGTCCTTCTTGGCCGAATCCTTCTCGGCGACCTCGACATCGGTCGACTCGTCGCCGTCCTCGGCTTCGACCGCGCGCACCCGGGACCTCTTGCCCGTGGGACGCTGTGGTCGCGCCGCCGCCTTGGTCACCACGGCGCCGCCGTCGCTTGCGGCGTCGTCGGCAACGTCGCCTTCGTCGCTCACCGCGTGCTCCTTCGTTCGCTAGCTATTTCGCGAGCCGTACCGCTCAAAGTGGCCACCCCTCCCAGTGTCCACCATGGCACGCGAGACTTATGGTCCGCCTCCTTAGACGGCCCGCCGTCGGCAGGGGCGACAGGACTTGAACCTGCAACCTGCGGTTTTGGAGACCGCTGCTCTGCCAGTTGAGCTACGCCCCTATTCCCGGGGCTTACATGACTGGCGCGCCCCCCGTTCGGTGATTGCGAACCGACGGACAGCGCGCTTGTAATGGGAAAACCCCGAGGTCCGAGTGTACATGTGAGCGGGAGTCAGATACTAATTAGCCGGTTCTGACGACCTGCCCGGTTTCCTTGTCCCACTTGAGCTGGATGGAGTTGTCCCCTTCGTGGCCCATCAGGGTCGTATAGGCCTCCAAGACCAGCAAGCCATCCTGGTTGTGACAGAAGTTCTTCGTCATGACGATGTCGGCGCCGAAACGCTCGTTCACGGATTCGATGCGCATGCTGCCGTAGAGCTTGTCGCCGACATAGATCGGCGCGTGGTAAACGAACTTCTGGTCAACCTGCACGATCTGCATGGTTTCAAAGCCGACGTCCACATTGCGGAAGAAATCGTCCTGGATGAGTTTCGCCAGAATCGACACGAAGGTCAGCGGCGCAATGACGGTGCGGTAGCCGAGTTCGGCGGCGGCCTTCTCGTCGAAGTTGGCCCCGTCGCTGGACTTCACCGATCGCGCGAATGCGCGAACCTGTTCCCGGCCCACCTCAAAGTAGTCGGGATAGTCCCACGTCAGGCCACGGATGTCTGTTTTGAGGGCCATCCGCTAAGCCAGCTTCGCCGAGGCGATCGCCCGACCGAAGATCTTCTTACCCCCGGTCGTCGCCGTCAGCGCGATGGTCACCGACTTGGTCTCAGGGTCAACGGACTTCACCCGGCCGCTGAACACCAACTCGGCGCCCTTGCCGTCGTTAGGCACCGGTACCACCGCGGTGAACCGCACGTTGTACTCGGTGACGGCACCAGGGTCGCCCACCCACGATGTGACATAGCCGCCGCCGATACCCATCGTCAGCATGCCGTGGGCGATCGCGGTGTCCAGCCCGACCATCTTGGCGATCTCATCGTCCCAGTGGATCGGGTTCAGGTCACCCGAAACTCCGGCGTAGTTGACCAGATCCTGACGCGTCAACGGGTAGATCCGCTCAGGGAGCTGGTCGCCCACTTGGACCGAACTGAACTCACGCAGAGTCATGAGCAAATCCCTTTTCTCCGTCATCGCCCGCACGTCCCGCCAGAGTCGTGTAAGTCTCCTGGACAGTGTCGCCGGCTTCGTTGGTGATGATGTTCTTGGTCACGATGATCTGGGTACCGTGCGCCTCACGCAGCGCATCCACGTAAACGTCACAGTAGAGCCTGTCTCCCGCCACGATCGGCTTGATGAACTTCAGCACCTGGTCCACCTGGACGATCTGCTGATCGGTAACTGCGATATTGGCGCTCTTGAAGAATGCCGACTGCGCTTTGTAGCCGAATACCGAGATGAAACACAACGGGGCTGCGAGGCCGTCATAACCCAGTTCGGCTGCCGCCTCCTCACCGAAAAAAGCCGCCTCGTCGTTCTGCACGGCCGTCGCGTACTCGCGGATCTTTTCCCGTTCCACCACGTAATGATCGGGATAGCGGTAGTGCATCCCGAGGATCTTTTCCGACAGGGCCACTCTTCTCGAACCTACCTCGTTGACTCTCTGTAATTGGGTTTCGCCCCTAGCGCGTTTCGCGGTGCCCCTGGTGCTTACCACAGTTCGGACAGAACTTTTTCAGCTCAAGACGGTCCGGGTCATTGCGGCGATTCTTCTTGGTGATGTAGTTGCGGTGCTTGCACACCTCGCACGCCAAGGTGATCTTGGGCCGCACGTCGGTACTGGAAGCCATGACGGTTCTCTCTCAAATCTCTCGAAGTCTCAATATTCTTTTGTCGTGCTGGTGGTGTCCTGTAGCGATGGCCGGACTCGAACCGGCGACCTAACGATTATGAGTCGTTCGCTCTAACCAACTGAGCTACACCGCCTGGGGCCGCGCACCTGCTCGGCGTCCGCCGAGCCCCCTAACGGAATCGAACCGTTGACCTTTTCCTTACCATGGAAACGCTCTACCGACTGAGCTAAGGGGGCCGTTCACCCGCAGCGACCAGACCTGCTGCGGGCCAAAAAGAGGGTACAGCCTGGCGCACAACGTCTCCAAACCACCTACGCCCAACCAGGGTGGGCCGGTCAAACAGTGTCGCTGTTGCGGTGCAAAGTCCAGGCGCTGAGATCACTGAACTCGTCGCAGTCGTCGTCCTGGGCGTCCGGCTCGGCGTTATCCGCCTCATCGAGCAACGTCCGCATGGCCAGATTGACGGCCTCTCGTGCATCAGCCACGTGGTAGCGGCGAATGATTTCTTCGACCAGGTCGACGTCAAGTATGATTTCGACCCGCTTCAACATGGACCGATACTAGCGATTCCAGCGCAGCTAGACATCACTAAGAAGGCCAGGTTGGGCATCTTTTTCGGGCAACTTAGTCTGAGGGCGTGTCAAATTCGGACCGGTTGTACTTCCGGCAGCTACTTTCCGGCCGCGACTTCGCGGCAAACGACGTAATCGCGGCGCAGATGCGCAACTTCGCCTACTTGATCGGCGACCGCGAAACCGGGGACTGCGTGGTGGTCGATCCAGCCTATGCCGCGGGGGATCTGGTCGACGCCGTGGAGGCAGACGACATGCACTTGTCAGGCGTGCTCGTCACACACCACCACCCCGATCACGTCGGCGGATCGATGATGGGTTTCGAGCTTAAAGGCCTGGCCGAGCTACTGGAACGGGTGAGCGTACCGGTGCATGTGAACATCCATGAGGCGCGGTGGGTGTCCCGGGTGACCGGGATTCCAATGAGCGACCTGACCACCCACGACCACCGGGACAAGATCAGCATCGGCGACATCGAGATCGAGCTGCTGCACACACCGGGTCACACTCCGGGCAGCCAATGCTTCCTGCTCGCCGGACGGCTGGTCGCGGGCGACACGTTGTTTTTGGACGGCTGCGGTCGCACCGACTTTCCGGGCGGTGATTCCGACGAGATGTATCGCAGCTTGCGGCAACTCGCGGACCTCCCGGGCGATCCGACGGTATATCCCGGGCACTGGTACTCGGCCGAGCCGAGTGCGTCGCTGTCGGAAGTCAGGCGCACCAACTACGTGTATCGACCGACCAACCTCGACCAGTGGCGAATGATGATGGGCGGTTGACGGCCTGGCGAACACCGACGGCCATTCTGCGCACGGCTGATATCCCGGCCAGCAATACACAGGACGTCCCTTTACGATCAGTGCAGCTGAGTTCCAGATCCGAGGATTAAGCGGAGGGTGGATTTCATGGGGTGGGTCCTTGGAAGGTGGCCTGAAAACTGGCCTGAAAGCGGGCAGAGCATTGCCAATGTCGAGACCAGCACCTGGTTGGTGTGGGCAGCGTGGGCGGCACTCGCCCTCGGCGTCTTCGCGCTGATCTTCACCCAGCGCCAGCTGCAGCGCAATCGGGCGCTGGCCGCGGAGAAGACACGCCCATACGTCGGCATGCTGATGGAGCCCCACGTCGCGGACTGGCACGTCATCGAGTTGGTGGTGCGCAACTTTGGTCAGACCGCGGCCTACGACGTCCGGTTCAATTTTCCCAACCCCCCTACCGTCGCCGAATACGAGAATGCTTCAGACGGCTACGCCGACGTCGTCGAACTGCAACTGCCCCGGGAGTTGCCGACGTTGGCTCCTGGTCAGGAGTGGCGGATGGTGTGGGACTCCGCATTGGACCGCGCCGAAATCGGGCAAGGCGTCGAATCGCGCTTCGAGGGCACCGTGACTTATTTCGACCGCCCCGAGCAGTCCCGCGGATGGAAGTTCTGGCGGCGGGCGCGGCGTCCGTTGGAAACCAAAGTGGTGCTGGACTGGGATGCCCTGCCACCCGTTCAACGCATCGAGCTGATGACGACGCACGACTTGGCGAAGCGGGAGAAGCAGAAGCTGGAGCTGCTGCGCAACCTGCTGACCTACTTCCACTACGCGAGCAAGGAAACGCGCCCTGACGTGTTCCGCAGCGAGATCGACCGCATCAGCCGTGCCGTGCAGGAGACCCAGGACAGGTGGCGCACCCGCCAACTCGACGAGCCCACCGACGTGAGCCTGCGCTGGGGTGACGCGGAGGACGAACTCGGTAAGCAGCACCGCAGCGAGCGGGTGTGAGGCAGTGTGAGTCTGCGGGCCGGATCTGATTCAATCGACTGTCCGTAGCGATAGGAGTAACCCATGAGCGGTCCGGTCGTCTATACCCGCGATGAAACCATCGCGGTCATCCGAATGGACGACGGCAAGGTCAACGCGTTGGGGCCGACCATGCAGCAGGCCCTCAACGACGCGCTCGACCAGGCTGATGCCGACGACGTCAAGGCGCTGGTGATCACGGGGAACCAGCGCGTGTTCAGTGGCGGATTCGACTTGAAGATTCTGACCTCCGGCGAAGTACAGCCGGCGATCGACATGCTGCGCGGCGGGTTCGAGCTGTCCTACCGGCTGCTGTCCTGCCCCAAGCCGGTGGTGATCGCCTGCACCGGCCCCGCGATCGCGATGGGTGCGTTTCTGCTGTGCTCGGGCGACCACCGAATCGCCGCTCACGCGTACAACATCCAGGCCAACGAGGTCGCCATCGGCATGGTGATTCCGTGGGCCGCGTTGGAGGTCTTGAAGCTTCGGCTGACCCGATCGGCCTACCAGCAAGCCACCGGCCTGGCCAAGACGTTCTTCGGGGAAACCGCGCTGGCGGCCGGCTTGATCGACGAGATGGCGCTTCCCGACCGGGTCGTCGCTCGTGCCGAAGAGGCGGCCCACGAATTCGCCGGGCTGAACCAGCCAGCGCATGCGGCAACGAAACTGCGAGCCCGCGCCGATGCCCTGAAAGCGATCCGCGCCGGAATCGACGGGATCGAAAAGGAATTTGGCGGCTAACGACCGGGCTGACTCGCCCTGACGTCGCGCTGCCATCCCCAGACGCTGCGCCCGATGCGGTTTGCCAACGCCATGCTCAAGCGGTGCGGCGTCCCCGACGAGCCGCGTCTCACGCTGTCACGTCACTGATACTGACGAAACCGCTCAAGATACTCGACCCAGTTCCAGGTCGACAGAAACGCCTGTGCCGCTTCATAGCCTTTGTTGTAGAGCGCTTCGGCGTCCTTGCGGGAGATGCCGAAATCCAGGAAGTTGACAGCCGTCGAGTCGACCCGAATCGCCCGGGCACTGACCCAGGGCTGGTTGAGATAGGTCTGATCGTGGCCGACGAACATGGTGGTGATCAGCTGCTCCAGCAGCACCGACGGCGGGCCCAGCAGGCGCAACGCGCCCACCCCGGGAATCAGCTGGTCGTTGCCTTCAGGCAACTCCGGCACCACCGTGACGCCGAAGGTGGGCCAGCGCGGCGATCTGCAATCCGGCCGGTCGAAGGAGTCGATCGGAAAATTCGACAGGACGCCGCCGTCAACGAGGGTGGATGTGCGCCCGGCGGCATTGGTCAGGGTAACCGGCCGGAAGTAGAACGGAATCGACATCGACGCGCGAACCGCATCCGCGACCGATTGCTCGTCGGGATCGCGTCCGTATAGCCGACGGTAGTCCCAGGGCAGCCGCACCAGCTGACCGGTCGTCAGGTCGGTGACGGTGACCACCAGCCGGTAGCGGCGCTCGGCAGGCATTTGCCTGTCACTGAGGGCCAGATCACCGAAAGTCTGCACGCCGAGGTTCCTCAGCTCGCCGCGGATCCATTGGTGGGCGAAATCGCCGCGGTACATGCCGTTTTCGCGTAACAGCCCCCACGCCGGGCCGACGACGGGCAGGTGACCGACGGGACCGGTATCCCGAAACTTGTCGTAGGGCAGGGTAAGCGCGAGTTCTTTGAACTGCGCCGTGGTCAGCTGGTCGCCGTTGGATGCGGCGGCCAGGATCGATCCGACCAGCGAACCTGCCGAGACGCCGGAGACCCGTTTGAGTGCGTACCCGGCTTCCATGACGGCGACCACGGCGCCGACCAGTCCGACACCCTTGACGCCGCCGCCCGAGAGCACCAGGTCGACGGGTTTGGTCCGTTTCACCTTCGCACGCTGCTCCGCCATGAACGTCCCCTCAGTCTTGTGCCGAAGTCCATTGGTAGGGAAGGAATTTGCCGTCAAAGACGACCACGACGCGGTCACCCGACTCGTGTGGCTTCTGCACGTCGACACTGAAGTTGATCGCGCTCATGATGCCGTCGCCGAACTGTTCGTGGATCACTTCCTTCAGGGCACCGCCGTAGACCTGAAGCGCTTCGTAAAACCGGTAGATGGTCGGGTCGGTGGGCACCGCGCTGGGCAGGCCGCCACGCATCGGCGGTGCCGCCAGGACCGGGATAGCGGATTCGTCCAATCCAAGCGTTTCGACTAGAACCTTCCCCTGATCCGCGGGAATCGGATGCTGGCCCAGCAGCGCCGACGTCGTCCACAGCAGCGGCCTGTTGATGGCATCCGCTAGTTGCTGCCAACTCAGCCCCTTGGCCACCCGGGAACCGACGATTTGTTCGGTGATCTCGACTCTGTTCATGGACCCAGCATGCCAAGTATGTCTGACTCCGTGCGGCGTGATCGGCCCTGCCGCCCGCGCCCCTTCCAACACCCGTAGTACACCCGTGGCGCCGGGCGTGTCGGTGGAGCGGTCTATGGTGGCCCGCGATGGCGCTTCATCTCCACCGTGCCGAACGGACCGATCTGCTTGCCGAAGGTCTCGGCGCCCTACTGGCCGAGCCGCTGCCCGACCCGTTCGCCGAGGAGCTTGTTCTGGTGCCGGCGCGCGGGGTGGAACGCTGGCTCAGTCAGCGGCTCTCCCACCGGTTGGGCTCCGCACCGGATCGTGGTGACGGCGTCTGCGCGGGCGTGTCGTTCCGCAGCCCGGCGTCGCTGATCGCCGAGATCACGGGCACCCTGGACGACGACCCCTGGTCGCCGGACGCCATGACCTGGCCGCTGCTCGAGGTCATCGACTGTTCATTGGCGCAGCCGTGGTGCCGCACATTGGCAAAACATTTGGGACACTTCGATATCGGCGACGAGGCCGACTTGCGCAGGGGACGGCGTTATTCGGTCGCCCGCCGCCTGGCCGGGCTGTTCGCCTCGTATGCGCGGCAACGCCCCGGGCTGCTGGTCGACTGGCTGGACGGCAAACTCGGCGACCTCGATTCCGACCTGCACTGGCAACCCGAACTGTGGCGCGCGCTGGTCGCGACGATTCCAGCCGATCCTCCGCACATCCGGCACGCCATGACCCTTAGCCGGTTGCGCGACGCTCCCGCCGCCCTGCCGTCGCGATTGTCATTGTTCGGGCATACCAGGCTGGCACGCACCGACGTGGAACTGCTCGAAGCGCTTGCCGTCCACCACGATCTGCATCTGTGGCTACCGCATCCCAGCGACAATTTGTGGCAGGCACTCACGGGGGCGCGCGGCAGCGTGCCCCGTCGCGAGGACACCAGCCATCGCAAGGTCGGACATCCGCTGCTGGCGACGCTGGGGCGGGATCTGCGGGAGCTGCAACGAAGCCTCCCGGCCGATCCCGCGACCGACGCGGCCCTCGGCCAGCCGGATCGTCCGAACACCCTGCTCGGCTGGCTGCAGTCCGACCTGGCCGCCAACGCTGTCCGGCCACATGGTCGCATGCTGGCGGCCGGCGACCGCTCGGTACAGGTGCACAGCTGCCACGGCCCGGCCCGGCAGATCGATGTACTTCGCGAGGTGCTGCTCGGTCTGCTGTCCGAAGACCCGACGCTCGAGCCACGCGACATCTTGGTGATGTGCCCCGACATCGAAACCTATGCTCCGTTGATCGTTGCGGATTTCGGCCTGGGCGACGTGGTGCACGGTGCGCATCCCGCACATCGTCTTCGGGTTCGACTCGCCGATCGCTCACTGCTGCAAACCAATCCGTTGCTGGTCGTGGCGTCCCAATTGCTGGCCCTGGCCGGCGGCCGAGTGACTGCGAGCGAAGTGCTCAACCTCGCTCAGGCCGCCCCGGTGCGCGCCCGGTTCGGCTTCAGCGACGACGATCTGGAAGGCATCACCCGCTGGGTGCGGCAATCGAATATTCGGTGGGGCTTCGACCAGGAACACCGGATGCCGTTCGGAGTCGACTTCGTGCACAACACCTGGCGATTCGGACTCGACCGGGTGCTGGCCGGGGTCGCGATGTCCGAGACCGCCCATGCCTGGATCGACTCGACACTGCCCCTCGATGACGTCGGTAGCAACCGGGTCGAATTGGTCGGCCAGTTCGCCGAATACATCGACCGGCTGCAGCGCGTGGTCGACTCACTCACCGGTACCCGGCCGCTCCGGGAGTGGTTGACCGCACTGGCCGACGGCATCGACCTGTTGACCCGCACCGACCAGGACGATGCCTGGCAGACCAACCAGATGCAACGCGAATTCGCCGGCGTGCTGCGGACGGCGGGTCCCCGGGAGCAGACCCTGCTGCGGCTGCCCGACATCCGCGCCCTGCTGCAGCGGCACCTCGCCGGACGTCCCACCCGCGCCAACTTCCGCACCGGCACGCTGACGGTGTGCACGATGGTGCCGATGCGTTCCGTCCCGCACCGGGTGGTCTGCCTGGTAGGCCTCGACGACGGCGTGTTCCCGCGCCTGGGCGTCGTCGACGGCGACGACGTGCTGGCCCGGCAACCGCTAACCGGTGAGCGCGATATCCGGTCGGAGGACCGGCAGCTGCTGCTCGACGCCATCGGGGCCGCCACCGGCACTCTGGTCATCACCTATACCGGCGCCAACGAGTACTCCGGCCAACGCCGGCCCCCCGCCGTACCGTTGGCGGAGCTGCTCGACGCCCTCGACGCGACCACCCCCGAGCCGGTCCGTTCTCGTATCGTGGTCGAGCATCCGTTGCAGCCCTTCGATATTCGCAATGTGGAACGCGGCGCGCTGGTGCCCGGCATGCCGTTCAGCTTCGATCCAACCGTGCTGCGCGCGGCACGCTCTGCCACCGGCGAACGATCCGAGCGGCCGAAACTGCTCTGCGGTCTGCTACCGGCGCCGCCGCCGGATGACGTCGTCCTGGCCGATCTGGTCGCGTTCTTCAAAGATCCGGTCAAGGGTTTCTTCCGGACTCTGGAGTACACGTTGCCGTGGGATGTCGACGGTGTCGAGGATGCCATGCCGGTCGACATCAATGCACTCGAAGAATGGACGGTCGGCGACCGGATGCTGAGCGACATTCTGGGTGGGCTGGCCCCGGACGACGCACGGCAGGCGGAGTGGCGGCGCGGCACCCTGCCGCCGGGTCAGCTGGGCTGGCGCAAGGTGACCGAGATCCGTGATCAGGCGGCGGTGCTGGCTTCGGCGGCGCTACAACACCGCACAAGACACCGCGCAAGACACCGTCGAACCGACGGCGCTGGCGCGACGTACGACGTCGACATCGACCTCGGCGGCAGGCGCGTCACCGGCACGGTGCCACAGGTGTTCGGTGACCGTCTGGTGTCGGTGCGGTACTCCAAACTCGACGGCAAGCATCTGCTCGAATCGTGGATCCCGTTGTTGGCGTTGTATGCCCACCAACCCGACCGGGACTGGTCGGCGGTCTGTATCGGCCGACCGAAGCGGGGCACGACGCCGCGCGAGGAACATCTGGGACGCCCCCGCCAGGCTGCACTCGAGGTGCTTCGGGATCTGGTGGCCATCTACGATGCCGGCCGGCGGGAGCCAATTCCGTTGCCCATCAAGACGTCCTACGCGTGGGCGGTCGCTCGGCACAGCGGCGACGATCCGGTCAAGCAGGCGACTTACCGGTGGAAGAGCGATCTCTATCCGGGCGAAGACCAGGCCCCAGCGCACGTACGGGCGTGGGGGCGTAACGCCCGACTGACCGACCTGATGCAACCACTGCGTCCGGGGGAGGAATGTCCCGCCTCTCCCCACGGCGAGAAGCACCGCCTGGGCGCCTTCGCCGCTCGCCTGTGGTTGCCCCTGCTGCAGGCGGAAAGGCACCCTTGACGACGCGACCCTTCGATCTTCTCGGCCCGCTGCCCGCCGAGCGGTCAACCACGGTGCTGGAGGCCGGCGCGGGAACCGGCAAGACATTCGCGCTGGCGGCTCTGGTGACACGCTACGTCGCCGAAGGCCACGCGACGCTCGACGAGATGCTACTCATCACCTTCGGCCGCGCGGCAAGTCAGGAGCTCCGTGAGCGGGTACGCGGCCAAATCGTGGACGCCGTAGCCGCTTTCGACGACCGCTCGCTCGCCAGGGGCAACGAGCTGGTGCGGCACCTGACCGATGGCACCGACGCCCAATGCAGCGCACGCAAGCAGCGACTGCGGGACGCCCTGGCCGGCTTCGACGCGGCCACCATCGCCACCACGCACCAGTTCTGCCAGCTGGTGCTCAAGTCCCTTGGCGCGGCAGGTGATACGGATGCCGGTGTCACCCTGCTCGAGGACCTCAACGACCTGGTCACCGAGATCGTCGATGATCTCTACCTGGCCCACTTCGGGCGGGACCGCACCGATCCCGCATTGAGCTACCGCGAGGGCCTGCGTATCGCCCGCGCGGTAGTCGCCAACCCGTCCACGCAGCTGCGGCCACGAGACCCGGAACCAGGCTCACGCGCTGCGGTTTGCGTCGACTTTGCGAAAGACGTTCTCGCCGAACTCGAACGACGCAAACGGCGCCTGGGCGTCCTGGGATACGACGACTTGCTCATCCGGCTGGCCGCGGCACTCGATACCGACGATTCCCCCGCCCGCGCCCGGATGCATCAGCGCTGGCCCATCGTGATGGTTGACGAGTTCCAGGACACCGATCCGGTGCAGTGGCAGGTGATCGACCGGGCGTTCAGCGGGCGGTCCACGGTCATCCTCATCGGAGATCCGAAGCAAGCCATCTACGCGTTTCGCGGCGGCGACATCGTCACCTACCTCGATGCGGCCCAGACCGCCGGCGACAAACGCACGCTGGCCACAAATTGGCGCAGCGACAGCGCGCTCGTCGAGCGGTTGCAAGCGGTGCTGCGCGGAGCCGAACTTGGTGATCCAGCCATCGTCGTGCATGACGTCGCGGCGTCGCATCGCGGCCATCGCCTGGCCGGTGCTCCGCGCAACGATCCGTTTCGGCTTCGGGTGGTGCGCCGAACGGAGCTGAGCCGCAGAGGAACTCAGAATCTACCGATCGATGAACTACGCGAGCACATCGGCCGCGACCTCGCCGCCGACATCGCCGGACTGCTGACGAGCAAAGCAACCTTCGACGGTAAGCCGCTGGCAGCCCGCGACGTCGCGGTCATCGTCGAGAGCCACAAGGATGCCCGCGCGTGTCACCGCGCACTCGCCGAGGCCGGGATCCCAGCCGTCTACACCGGCGACTCCGACGTGTTCAGCTCCGAAGCCGCTGACGATTGGCTGTCGCTGCTGGAAGCGTTCGATCAGCCGCACCGCCCCGGCGTTGTGCGTGCGGCCGCGACAACGATGTTCCTCGGCAAGACCGCGCACGACCTGGCGGCCGGTGGTGACGCACTCACCGACGACATCGCCGACACCTTGCGGCAGTGGGCGGATCACGCGCGCGAACGCGGTGTCGCCGCAATTCTCGAGGCCGCGCAGTTGAGCGGCATGGCCGACCGGGTGCTGTCTTGGCACGGCGGCGAGCGGCATATGACCGACCTGGCGCACGTGACGCAGCTATTACAGGAGGTTGCGCACCGGGAGCGCTACTCCCTACCTGCGCTTCGAGACTGGCTGCGCGGCCAACGTGCGGAGCGGGCCGGCGCCACCGAACGTAACCGTCGGATCGACAGCGACGCCGCCGCCGTCCAAATCATGACGGTCTGGGTGAGCAAAGGCCTGCAGTACCCGGTCGTGTACCTGCCGTTCGCGTTCAATCGCAATGTCGGCGACCGCGACTTGGTGCTGTTTCACGACCGGGGAACGCGCTGCCTGCACATCGGCGGCAAGGACAGCTCCGACTTCGCCGCAGTGGAAAAGCTGGGCCGCAAGGAAACCGCCAGTGACGACAGCCGGTTGACCTACGTCGCATTGACCCGGGCTCAGTCCCAGGTGGTGGCCTGGTGGTCACCGGCCTACGGCGAACCCAACGGCGGGCTGTCGCGGCTGTTGCGGGGCCGCCGTCCCGGGGAGCCAGCGGTCCCCGATCGCTGTGAACCTCTCAAGATCACCGACGACGACGCCTGGGCGCGGCTTCGAGAGTGGCAGGACGCCGGCGGACCCGTCCTGGAGGAGTCGGTGATCGCGGCAGTGCCGAGCATGTCCAGCCATCCGCCACCATCCGATCTCGGCACCCGCCACTTCCATCGCGCCATCGATACGGCATGGCGGCGCACCTCCTACTCGGGCCTGATCCGCGTCGCGGAGCGGGCCGCCGGAGTGAGCAGCGAACCCGAGGTCACCGAACTCGACGACGAAGTCGGCGAGATTCCGTTGGCCAGGACGGAGTCCCCGTCGAATGTGTCCTCGCCCATGGCTGATCTGCCGACCGGGGCGCAGTTCGGCACGCTGGTGCACGCGGTCTTGGAGACCACCGACCCGTTCGCGGCCGATCTCGCCGCGGAACTCGAGGCGCAGATCACTGTCCACTCGGCGTGGTGGCCGGTCGATGTGTCGGCACCGCAGCTGGCCGACACGATGGTCCCGATGCACGACACACCCCTGGGGCCACTGGCGGCTGGGCTGACGCTGCGTCAGATCGGCTTGGCAGATCGGTTGCGGGAGTTGGCCTTTGAGTTCCCGCTGGCCGGCGGCGACGTTCGGGGTGCCGACGCCGAGGTGCGGCTCGCCGACGTCGGCATGTTGCTGCGCTCCCAACTTCGCGTCGACGACCCGCTGGCGTCCTATCCCGACCGGTTGATCGGCGACGCACTTGGCGGCCAGTCGCTGCGTGGTTACCTCAGCGGTTCGGTCGACGCGGTGCTACGGGTTCCCCATGAGTCGGGGCAGCGCTTTCTGGTCGTTGACTACAAAACGAACTGGCTCGGCGGGCCGGACCGGCCGCTGACGGCCGCCGACTACACGATGCCGCGGATGACCGAGGCGATGCTGCACTCGGACTACCCGCTGCAAGCATTGTTGTACAACGTTGTCCTGCACCGGTTTCTGCGCTGGCGACTGCCGAACTACGATCCGGCACGCCATCTCGGTGGCGTGCTGTATCTGTTCCTGCGCGGAATGTGCGGGCCCGATACCCCGGTGCGCGACGGCCATCCGGCCGGGGTGTTCAGCTGGGTGCCACCGGCGCCGTTGGTGACCGACCTGTCCGACCTACTTGACGCGCGCAGAGCGACCGCATGAACGCCCAGACCATCGACCCGGTCGACCGGCGACGGGCTGTTAGCGCCTCCGGCCTGTTGCGCACCTTCAACGACGCCGGAGTTATCGAATCGGCTGATGTGCATGTCGCACAGCGGCTTACCGCGATGGCACGCGAGTCCGATCCATCGGTCGCCCTGGCGCTGGCGCTGGTGGTACGTGCGCTGCGCGGCGGCTCGGTGTGTGTGAACTTGAGTTCGGTCGAGGCGCAGGTCGGCATTGCGGGTCTGCCGTGGCCGCCGGCGCCGCAGTGGCTCGCGGCGGTGCAGGCCAGTCCGTTGGCCGGCCAGCCGCCGGTACTGCGCGTCTACGACGGCAATCTGCTGTATCTAGACCGGTATTGGCGTGAAGAGCAGCAGGTCGCCCACGACTTTTCGGCCCTGCTGTCCAGCGTCGGTCGGTCCGCTGTTCCCGATATCGACCGGTTGTTTCCCGCGGGCTACGAGGAACAACGCGAGGCCGCCGGCATCGCCCTGCACCAAGGACTGACGGTACTGACCGGTGGTCCGGGGACGGGCAAAACCACCACGGTGGCACGGTTGCTGGCGCTATTCGCAGTGCAGGCGGAGCTCGACGATAAGCCGCGGCTGCGAATCGCATTGGCGGCACCGACCGGCAAGGCCGCGGCACGGCTGCACGAGGCGGTGCAACTCGAGCTCGACAAGCTGGATCCGATTGATCAGCAACGGGTCTCGGGTCTGCGTGCGACGACGCTGCACCGGCTGCTGGGCAGCCGGCCGGACACGTCGTCACGATTTCGTCATCATCGGGGCAACCGGTTGCCGCACGATGTGATCGTGGTCGACGAGACGTCGATGGTGTCGCTGACGATGATGGCGCGGTTACTGGAGTCGGTGCGTCCGCAGACGCGGCTGCTGCTCGTCGGCGATCCCGACCAGCTGGCGTCGGTGGAGGCGGGCGCGGTGCTCGCCGACCTGGTCGACGGACTGGCAGCGTCCGATGATGCCCGGGTTGCGGCGCTGCGGACCTCGCATCGGTTCGGGGAGTCGATCGGTGGCTTGGCGTCGTCAATTCGCGAGGGCGATGCCGATCGTGCGATCGACCTGCTGCGGGCCGGCGGTGATCGCATCGAATGGATCGACACCGAGGACCCTACCGAGCACATACGCAATGTTCTTGTGCCGCAGGCGCTTGCGCTGCGCCAGGCCGCTGTGCTGGGTGACGCGGAGGCGGCTCTGGTGACCCTCGACGAGCATCGGCTGTTGTGTGCGCACCGCCGCGGCCGGTATGGGATCGCGTACTGGAACCGCCAGGTGGAGCGGTGGCTAGTGGAGGCAACGGGCGACCCGATCTGGTCACCGTGGTACGCCGGAAGACCGGTGCTCGTCACCGCCAACGACTACGGGTTGGGTGTATATAACGGCGACACCGGGGTGACGGTCGCCCGCAACGGTGGCTTGCGCGCGGTGATCGGCGGGTCCGACGAGTCGCTCGAGTTCGCCACCAGCCGACTGTCCGACGTCGAGACGATGCACGCCATGACGATTCACAAGAGTCAGGGCAGTCAGACCGAGGTGGTGACGGTGCTTATGCCGCCTGAAGATTCGCGGTTGCTGACGCGAGAGTTGTTCTACACCGCAGTCACCCGGGCAAAACAGAAGGTGCGGGTGATCGGGCCGGCGGCCTCGGTACGCTCGGCGATTCAGCGACGGGCGATGCGGGCCAGCGGGCTCGCACAAAGATTGGCCCGTGGCGCAGGTTAGTTGAAAGTGGTGGCAAGGAGTACCGCGACATCTTGGTGCAAGTGCGCCAGTCCATTGTCAAGTGTCGCAAGTCGCCCACTGTTGCTTCGCGCGAGCTGGGCAAGGTAAGCATCGGTTACCTGTCGGTGACCGATGATGCCGGCGATCTCCACATCGGCGAAAGAGATGCGGTCAGGCCAGAATTCATGGCGGTCCAGCGCTCCGATTGCGGTGATCACCTCACGCGCCGCTGCAGCGGATTGCCCCGATCGAACGAGAAATCGAACGAGGCTTCCCTGCGTCACCGGGCACGTGGCGAAGGCCTCGTCGGACGCTGCCAGCCAGTCGGCAGCGGCATCGTGATGCACATGCTCTGCCACGGCGAGTGCAATGAGCACAATTGCATCGAGTAGCACCGTCGCTCTTCATCCTCTAGCGAGCGCACATCCGCTGAAGTGACGACTCGACCCACGCTCACCAGCGGAAACCCTGTCCGCGGATCGACTGACACCTCGGCGGAATTTCAGGCGGCCAGCCCACGTCTGATCAGGTCGGCGACAGTTTCGCTCAGCGTGCGGTTTGTGTCGCGGGCGATCGCCTGCGCCAGCTTATGCAATTCGTCGGGCAAATCAATGGTGGTTCGCACACCACAGCGTGCCGTTCGCAAGGAGGCAGCGGGGCCGCATAGGGTTGGTCGCGTGGTTGAAACTCTTGGTCCGATGCAAACCTTGGCGACAATTCTGGCCACCCACGGACCCCTGCGTGAGGACGACATCGCAACCCGACTGCGAGCCGCCGGCGTGTCTGACCCGGACCCCGTCCTGGACGACCTCCGCAGCGAAGCCGCTTGTCCAGCAGCGCAGTTGGAAGACGATCGGTGGGTGTGGCTGCCGACGGTACTGGCCGGGCGAGTGTTCACTCACCGGCTCGGCCCGCACGAAGCAGCCCACGACATCCTCGCCGTGACGCCGGACCTGGATCCGATCACCACGCTCTGCGAGCACGAACAGTACGGTCAGCTCGCCGACGGCATGGCCGTGCAGATCCTGGTGGACGGGTTCGACGACGATGTGCTTGACGAGCGGGGAATCCCAGACGAGGTGGTCGACTCGGGCGGGGTTTTGCTGCTGGAGCCGGGCACGCTGGAGGAGTTGGGCGTCGTCGAGGGTGACCTGGTCGCAGTGCGGTTAAGCCCCGACGGGCTTGTGGTCGAGGCCGTCGACGCATCCACGCTGGGGGCACACACCGCCCTCGGCGCCCGGTGGGAGGGGACGCTCGACGCTGACGAGCCGACGTTTTTCGCCGCGGCGGTCTGGGCCGCATGCGTCGAAGATCCCGCGGTGTTCACCGAGCCGCTGCCGCCACTGTGCGAGATTGCCGATCATTACGGGCTGGCACACGACGGCGAATGGCTCGCGCCCAGCGGGTTCAGCTTCGAAACGTGGCGGTTCGAGGCCAGATCCTTGCTGCTGGCAGTGCGCCATGGCATCGACCCCGACGACGCATTCGCGCTGTACACGCTGATCAAACTGCACGAACAGATCTCACTGCTGCTCGACGCCGCCGACCCGGACGAGCCCGCGCTGGACGCGTCGAACGCGGCCGTGCCGGACCCGCCGGAACCCAACAGTGACTCGATCGTCGGTATCGCCGGTGAACTCGGCGCGGTGCTGTCCGATCCGATAATCGCTGAGCTGCTGGTGTCCGAGACCGTGGACGTCAACCCCGCCGGAGCGGCCGCGTTGGGCCTGTTCGCTGAGATGCTGGAGCCCAAGGTGCCTCGCGCGGCGCGGGCGGCGCTGCGCTGGCTGCGTGCGGTCGCCTACGAACGGATCGGCGATATCGACGCCGCTGAACGTGAGCTGCTGGCGGCCGAGTCGATGGATCCCGACTGGCCGCTGACTTTGCTGTCTTTGGCCCATATCGCCTCCGATCGCGGCGACGCCGAGCGCGGTCTGGCCCTGCTGCGCCGCGCCGGCATCGAGCCCGACCACCCGCTGGTGGAGCTGTTGGAACGACACCGCGCATTGCCGCGCCGCGACATAGGCCGCAACGAGGCGTGCTGGTGCGGGTCGGGTCGCAAGTACAAGAAGTGCCATCTCGGCCACGAGGAACTACCGCTGGCTGAGCGGGCGGATTGGCTGTATGCCAAGGCATCTCAGCACGCGATGGTGGCCGACTGGACAGCGCTGCTGGCGGAGGTAGGCTGCGAACGCTGCCGGTATGCCGACCCTGACGACAAGGACGCGCTACCGGCGGCGCTGGCTGATCCGTTGGTGATGGACGCGGTGCTGTTCGAGGGCGGCGCGTTCGAAGAGTTCCTTCGAGTGCGCGGGTCGCTGCTGCCGGACGACGAGCGACTGTTAGCCGAAGAGTGGCTGCTGATCGGGCGGTCGGTGTTCGAGGTCGAGCAGGTGCACCGCGGGCGGGGCATGACGGTGCGCGACATACGCACCGGCGACGCCCATGAGGTGAGTGAGCGGATGGCCAGCTACCACCTGCAGCCCGGTCAGGTGGTCTGCGCCCGCGTGGTGCCCGGCGGGGACGCCATGGTGTTTTTTGGTGGGATCGAGCCGGTCGCGCTGCACGAACGTGCCGCGTTGATGAACCTGCTCGACGACGAACCCGACCCGGTGACGTTGGTGGCAGCACTGACTCGCCGATTCGCGCCGCCGACCCTGGTCAACACCGAGGGCGATCCGCTGACGATCTGCGAGGCGTTTGTGCAGGTTGACGACCCGGCCGGGATCCAGAGCGCACTCGACGACGTGTATGACCGTCTAGACGGTGACGGGCCGCCACGCTGGATCGAGCATGTCACCACCGACGGCATGCAACGGATTCGGGCCACGCTGGTCCTCGACGCCGACGGTCTACGGGTGGAAACCAACAGCGAACCGCGGATGGATCGCGTGTTGGCCATGCTGACGCGATTGGACCCGACGATGTCGGTGCTGGACGACGTCCGTCGCCCGCTGCGCGACACGCGCGAGGCGGCCGAGCTGGCCCAGCACCTGCCAATGACGGCAGAGGGCGCACTTGACCCCGCCGATCCTCAGGTCGCCGCGATGCTTCGCGATTTCATCCGCGACTGCGAGACCCGCTGGCTCGACGAACCCATTCCCGCACTCGACGGCCGCACCCCGCGGCAGGCCGCCGATGACCCCACCCGGCGCGGCGATCTGATCAAGCTCCTCGACACGTTTCCCTCGGGGGCAGCCGCCGGTGGGGGCATGGATGCGGACCGGCTGCGCGAGGCGCTCGGCTTGGGTTGACCGGGCGGCGTTACGACGGGTCTGGTGCGCCGATCTCGACAGCGAATTCGCGGAAGTCGCTGTGTCCGGGCAGCTTTCGAAGACTTTGCGCCACCAGATCGCGGGCGACGTCGGAGTGGCCGCGGCGCTCGGCGAGCCGTGCGGCGAAAAATTGGTGCTCCGGGCCGCCCAACGCGGAGTGGCTGACGATGCGGTCGAGCAAGCCGCCCTCGGTGTCGGCGAGGTTGTCCAGCAGTAAACCGTGCCATTCCGCCAGCGCGCTAGCACGCTCCGCCGCGGTGTCGACGGGTCGGCGGCGATTCGCGGCGCCGCGTTCGCACGCCCTGTCCAACGCCCGCAGGTACTGCTCGGCAAACCCTTCCCAGGTGTCCGGAACACGCAGCATACGTGCGAGCACCGCAGCGAGCGAGGTCTCCTTCGCCGCGACCGGCCCGTCGCCGTAACGGGTCCAGCCGTACCTGGACTCCCACCGAATTAACTGTGGGGCGGCGGTTTCGGAAAACTCCTGAAAGCCGTGGCACTCCCAGTTCGACGCCCACAACACCGCCACCGCGTCGGATACGACGAAGCCCGCTGCCGCCACCGGGTCTTCGGAGCGGAAGTAGTCGTATCCGTGGGCTTCACATGCGAGGTCGATCAGCATCTCCAGCGCGGACGCTGCGGGCCCGCTGTCCTCGGCACGCAGCGCATCCTGCGCTTCCGTCGCAAGCCGCTTGAATGTGAAACGCCAACGTGTTCGCTCCCGCGGCGATACCCGTCGGTCCCCGGCCAGGTACGCCCCCGCTCGGGCCAGGGTTACGAAATCGTCGACCTCCCACTGCACGGTCTCCGGATCGGCCGGCGGCTTGACGGGCCGCCGCGCGCTGGAACGACCGTCGCTGGCCAGTTCGACTTCGATGCGCTCCCGGACGTTCGCCGTGCCGCGCCAGTAAAGGTTCCACAACGCCTTGCGCAGGCGATCCTCGTCGAGTCCGGACACCGTGCGAAAGAACTGCTCGCGGTTCATGCGATTGGCAGCCACGGCGGCAATTATGCCAAGCGCGATGGCGCCGGTCACTCGATCGGGATGGCCGTCGGAATGTTCAGCAGGTTGGCAACCGGCGTTTACAGATCGACGCCACTCTCGGTCGTCCTGAGCGAGACGACCAGTGCGTAGCGCACCGCCTTATCGACGCGATCTCGTCGGCGATTGTTCTTCCACCAACCACCGACCGGGTACACGGCGAGTTTGCCGGACTGAGCGAGTTCAATCCCGGACGTCTCCCAGATGTCCTGATGCAGCGACCCGAGATTACGCTGGTAGGCGCCAACCACCCACTTCACCCGGCTTGCTGCTGGGCGCCCGCCGGCTTCCTCGGTACCAGCGTCTCGGTTCACCCGCTGGATGAAATGTGCCTCGGTTTCCAAGGGTTCCTGCAGCTCAAACCGGAGTGAGTGCGACGAGTACTTGTAGCGCTGCCGCCAACCTCTGCGCGACGCTGTCGGCTCGATGAAGTAGGAAAGGGTTACCCGCAGAGTCACCAGAGCCTCCCCGAGGTCTTGCAGCACCTCGCGCGGCCATGGCAGGTCGTGCAGCCGGAAAGCCGGCACGGTGAACTCGTCTCCTTCGAAAGGCACGAATTCGTCCTGGATGACCAGCGTCACGGCTTGTCCGGACGAGTACAGCACCCGATCCTCCGTCGGCACGCCCCACCCGTATCGCCGCAACAGCATCTGGTGCGCCTGGAGACTTTGCTTGCGAGCAGCATCGAGTGCAGTCCGCATGGCCGGAGTCCACTCGGCGGCGTGAACCAACAGTGCGCGTATGGTTTCTGGCCAGTAGCCGGGATAGGTGGCGATGGCCAGTGCTGCAAGGCGCGAGGCCTGAGCCGTGGCCGCGCTCGTCGCGTTGGCTGAGGCGAGGGCTTGGTCGTTGGCGTGGCCGGTGCTACGTAGCGACAGCGCGGCATGGTTCGGCTCGAACAGCGAGCCACCATCATGCAGCACGTTGCCGCCCTCCAACACGATGTCCGGCTTGATGGGCCAGGAGCGTGCGCCGAACGGCAGGGAGGTCCGGCTGTGGGGTGATAGCTCACCCGCTGCCGCGACGGCGGTCCATCCCGAATATGCCGGATCGCTTGGCAGGTCGATTATTTCGGTGCAGGCACCAACAGTCAGCGCGTTCCAAGCCTGGCCGGGGTCACGTACCGGCGACGTGTCCGACTCGTGAAGATGCTGGACGACAAAGTTATCCACGTTTCCGGCCGATACCACTATCAGTCGGGCGGCTTCGGGGTCAGGCGGGCTGAGGAGCTGCAATTCGTCGCCGTTGCGAACAACGCTGGTGCCGGCAGCGAGTGCATCAACTGTGGCGGACCACAGCGTCGGCTGGCCCGGGTTCGCAGCCGTGTCGCCGTTGGTGGTGACGGGAAGGCAGAACACGCGCCGTCGAGCCGAAGTGACTTCAGGGAGCGCGACTGCCTGGGCGGTCACGTCGCCATAGGTTCGAGCCTCGTGAGGCGGTTCTGACCGAGTGGGCAGGATGCGAACCGATTCGAGGCGATGCCGAAGAATGACCGGGCCGCTGCCTATCAAGTGTCGATCCAAGTTACCGAATAGCGCGATACCGGCCATCTTTGTTCCATGGCCGTCGCGGTCGAATCCACTTGCGCCAACGACAGTTTGAAGGTCGTGCGGCGCAAGTGACCCTTCGATCAGGATGTGCGTGCGGGCAACGCCAGTGTCCAGATGACACACGGCAGGCTGGTGTTCATCAGCGGGCTCAAGCCGCTGGGCCAGATCGTCGGCATACTCCGCTTGTTCCTGCGCTGACAAGTCTTCGATCGAATCAATGAACTCGGGTCGCCTGATCTCGGCCACGGGTACTGCCGTGAATGGCAGCACCTCAAGCTGCTCCCACGTTGCCTCGACCCACATGACATCGCGGTCCACCAGCCGAAGTAGGTGCGAGGACACGCTGAGGCTCAGCGACCCAGCGAAGCGCCGGAGCAGGTTGGGACCATCCTCGCTCGGCCGCAGCCAGACCTCCCACCACACCCCCGTTTTCCGTGTTGGTTCGCCGTCGGACTGCCAGAGGTCCTGCAGCACCGTCGAGCGAATGCGCGCGATGTTGGCGACCAGCTCGTTGTTCCGTGGCTTACCAGTCGGTGAGTCTTTCTCCAGGTAGTTCTCGAACAGCTGAAGAAACTGAGACCGGTAAGTGTCGCTTACCCATACCGTCGCTCGCTCCGGCATGCCCGCGTCCGGGTCGGCGGGCAGGACCGAGAGCAGCAGCCACTTGGGTCGTTGCGGCGATTTGGTGTGCGGCTTGAGCTGCTGCAGCGAGTCGATTTTCAGCGGGTAGGCGGAATCTGCGCCTTCAAGCGTGATGATGGTGCCCAGTGCGCGCAGCTCCTCGTCGGTGAGCAGTTCACTCCGGGCCTCGTCACCGGATTCGAGCGTTGACCGCAACTCATCGAGGCGGCCGCGCCCGTGTTCGGCGCGGTCTTCAACGGGCCGGATCCGCGGATTGCCGCGACCGCGACGGCGGTATTCCTCATTAGCTGACCGATCGTCTACAAGAAGGTGGCTGAGCTGATCACGGCCATCAGCCAACAGTCCCCGCCCTCCGTGCGCTGAGTGCGAGGTGGAGATCGTCGATCGTCACGTGCGTCCTCCCGCCCAGAATCACGCCCTTGGCTGCAGCCTCCGCAGCTCGCACGAGGTCTGCATGGGAAAGTCCATCGATGTCGTCCGCGAGCGAAGCCCAGCGGACACCCTTCGCGAGAGACCCCAGACGGCCGCGCATCACCGCAGCACCTTGCTTCGCGTCCGGAAGCGTGTAGTCGAGCACCATGTCGAAGCGACGGAACAAGGCCCGATCGAGTATCGACCGATGGTTGGTGGCGGCGATGATGATGCTCTCGCTGCTGCTGTTCTCCAAGAACACCAGGAACGAATTGAGGATGCGCCGTGCTTCACCCACGTCATTGCCGGCACGGTCACCGCCAAGCGCATCGAATTCGTCGAACAGGTAGACGCCGCGCTGGCTTTCGGCTGCCTCAAAGATGATTCGCAACTTACTGGCCGTCTCGCCCATGAACTTACTCATGAGGGAGTCAAGGCGGATGGTGAGCAGCGGCAGCGAAAGCTCGTTTGCCAGGACAGCCGCGGTCATGGTCTTGCCCGTCCCAGGTGGGCCTTCGAACAAGAGTCGATGAGCGGGTTCGAACCCGTGATCGAGGAGATTCTTGCGCTGGCGCTGCTCGGTCAGAATTCGGCGCACATGCGCATTCAGTTGATCCGGAAGGACGAGATCCTTCAGAGTCACGGTGGGGTGTGTTGCGATGACCAACTCTGAGAGGTCGCCTCGCGGTTGTGCGATCGAGACGACCTTGCCAGACCGATCAGTCCGTGACCTTTCGACGGCGGCCTTGAGGTCTGCGGCGAGCCTATGGTGGCCCTGACGGGCGGCTTGAGCCGCAACTTGCAGGGCCACAGAGTAGAAGGCGTCGTCGTCGCCGCTGGCGTGGCTGCGTACAAGCGCCTTGAAGTGCTCACCTGAGCCGGCCATCATCCACCTTGCGTCGTCCGTTTCCTTGAGTGTAGGGGTGGACGCCGTCAGGAAATCGGCATTTCTGTTGCTCCTGAATGGGGAGTTGTCGCCGCCACGTTCTATCGTGGCGAACGAGACACTTCAGGCTAAACGTGATCCGCCGCTAGGAACGGTTTGCACGGCCAACACAGGAGAAAGAGCATCAAGGTGAGTCAATCGATAG
>JALHRH010000027.1 GCA_022841565.1 Mycobacterium sp.
GACTCGCTGGTGGCCGAGGTCGGCGAGGTGCTTTCGTCGCCGAGATACCGCGCGGCGGCGCGGCAAGCCGCCGCGAGCCTCGCCGGGGTGGCCGATCCGGTGCAGGTGTGTCACGAAGCGTTGGCACCTGCCCGCTGACCGGTACGTTGGCTGGCGTGCGGCTGACCGAATTCAACGAGCGGGTGGTGCTGCGTTTCGGCACCGCGTATGGCTCCTCGGTGCTGGTTGACCACGTGTTGGCGGGCTTCGGCGGCCGTACCGCTGCTCAGGCGATCGAAGAGGGCGTCGAGCCTCGCGAGGTGTGGCGGGCTTTGTGCGCCGACTTCGACGTGCCGCGCGATCAGTGGTGACCAGTCTTAGGCTGAGCGTCGATCCTGAGCTGAGGGCGTCATTTGGACCTCCGATCGCGCCCGCGCCGCAGTCTGGGCGCCAGTGGCGCAGACTCGGCTGCTAGAGGTAGAGCGCGCAGTCGCCACACGTGCTCCCGCCCGGAATGCGGTAGAAGAGGCAGCAGCTGTTTCGCCGGAAGTCCAGATCCGCGCTGGTGATCGTGCCGGTGCCGGCCAACCGGCCGGTGCTCAGCAAGGCAGCCGTGGTCCGTTCGATCGGCCCCCGTAGGTCTGGACGAGCCAACAACAACTGCCGCGACGTTCCCACCAGCGCCGACGCGATGTTGCCGTAGAGCAGGCCGCGCGCGAGCTGGATCTGCAGCCCAGCCGCGAGCGGCTCCATGTGGTCGGCCACAACCACGTGATACAGCAGCTCGGGGGAGGGCGTTTTCGCCGCTGTGGCAGGCTCTCCGGTGGGTTCGGGTATCCGCAACTGCGCGCTGTCGTTGGCGCGTTGCAGGTTGGTCAGGTCCGGGATGACGCCATGGGCCAGCACGCACGCGAGAACCGGTGACCACAGCCGTGCGGCGTGGCCAAGATGCACCAGGGATGCGCCGATCCGCAAGTCGGTGGTGCGGTAACGCCTGGCGGTGGCGTCGATGAGGTCCGCGTAGCCGGCAGCGTACGACTGCCCGACGGGGTGCCACCCGGCCGGATCTCCGCCGGTTGTCAGGGCGAAAAACCCACCGTAGGTGGCAATTTCGGACAGCTCTGCAGCGATATTCATGTGTTCTTCGGGGTGATCTTGCCACATGCGGCGTGTCAAACTTGAATCGAACAGGTGTTCGGCTACTGTGGGGATCACTCGGAGATCTCAACTTGTCGGTGGCCTTCTCTAGTGTCACGGCCAACCGACCGATACCGGTCACCGAACACCGACTACAGGAGAGGCATCATGGCTCAAGCCCCCGATCGCGAGAAGGCTCTCGAACTGGCTATGGCCCAGATCGAGAAGAGTTACGGCAAAGGCTCGGTGATGCGTCTCGGAGACGAGGTGCGCCAGCCCATTTCCGTTATCCCGACCGGGTCCATCGCACTGGATGTGGCCCTAGGTATCGGCGGCCTGCCCCGGGGCCGGGTCGTCGAGATCTACGGTCCGGAGTCCTCGGGTAAGACCACCGTCGCACTGCACGCGGTGGCCAATGCCCAGGCCGCCGGCGGTGTCGCGGCGTTCATCGACGCCGAGCACGCGCTGGATCCGGACTACGCCAAGAAGCTGGGCGTCGACACCGATTCGCTGCTGGTCAGCCAGCCGGACACCGGGGAGCAGGCACTCGAGATCGCCGACATGCTGATCCGGTCGGGCGCGCTCGACATCGTGGTCATCGACTCGGTGGCGGCGCTGGTGCCGCGCGCGGAACTCGAAGGCGAGATGGGTGACAGCCACGTCGGTCTGCAGGCCCGGCTGATGAGCCAGGCGTTGCGGAAAATGACTGGCGCACTGAACAATTCGGGGACCACGGCGATCTTCATCAACCAGCTCCGGGACAAGATCGGGGTGATGTTCGGATGTGGATCCTGGTACACCAATGTCACATTGGCCGACGGGTCGACCGAGAGGCTCGGCAAAATTGTCAACCAGAAGATGGACGTCGAGGTCTTATCGTACGACTTCAAGTCTGGGCAAATCGTGCCTCGCAAGGTGACGAATTGGTTCAATAACGGCAAAACGGATGAGTTCCTGCATTTCAAGGTTGATCGACCTGGGGGTGGGGCTGGACGTGGCCACGCTAGCTTGGCTATGACTCGGAACCACCTCATCCGTACCCCAGGCGGCTGGCGTGAAGCTGAAGACATCAGAGTTGGCGATCGTATGATGTTGGCGCAACCGTGCATGCTTGGTGAGCAGCAATGGCAAGTCGTGTTGGGGTCGTTGATGGGCGACGGATGCTTGTCTCGCCCAGTTCGACAAGATTCAGAAAGTGCACGATTCCGAATGGGACATGGGGCAAAGCAGTGGGAATATCTCGACTGGAAGATCTCCTTGCTCGCCAACATCCCGCACAGTCGTACTACCAATGCCAAGGGAGCAGTATTCGCGGACTTCACTCCGCTCCCCGAGCTCCATGAGTTGATGAGTGCCATGTATCTGGGTGGCGGCAAAAAGTTTCTTTCCGATGAGTACCTGAAAGCGCTAACCCCGCTGGCTCTGGCCATCTGGTATATGGACGACGGCTCGTTTAGCCTGCGCTCCAAGGGCTTACAGCAACGCACCAAAGGCGGAAGTGGACGAATTGAGATATGTGTTGAGGCAATGAGCGAGGGATCGCAAGTGCGTCTTCGAGACTACTTGCGCGACACGCACGGATTCGACGTCCGACTTCGGCAAGCTGGTGCAGCTGGCAAGGCAGTGATGGTTTTCTCGGCCCAGGCCACCGCCAAATTCCAAGAACTGATCGCGACATACATGCACCCATCCATGGAGTACAAGCTGTTGCCGCGTTTCCGTGGTCAGTTCAACGTGGAACCGGAGTTTGTTGCACCCACGATGCAACTGATGCCGGCACGTGTCACTGAGATCGAGTCAAAGACGAATTATCCCATCATGAGCCGCTACGACATTGAAGTTGAAGGTTCACACAACTACTTCGCCGACGGTGTGATGGTGCACAATTCACCCGAGACGACCACCGGCGGAAAGGCGCTGAAGTTCTACGCGTCGGTGCGCTTGGACGTGCGGCGCATCGAAACGCTCAAGGACGGCACGAATGCGGTGGGCAACCGGACTCGGGTGAAGGTCGTCAAGAACAAGGTGTCGCCGCCGTTCAAACAGGCCGAGTTCGACATTCTCTACGGCAGGGGGATCAGCAGGGAAGGCTCGCTGATCGACATGGGTGTTGATCAAGGCTTCATCCGCAAGTCCGGCGCCTGGTTCACCTACGAGGGTGAGCAGCTCGGCCAGGGCAAGGAGAATGCGCGCAACTTCCTGCTCGAGAACGGCGAAGTCGCCGACGAGATCGAGAAGAAAATCAAGGAAAAGCTCGGCATTGGCGCCGTGATGACCGATGACCCCTCTGGTAATGGTGTCCTGCCCGCCCCCGTCGACTTCTGAACGTCGCGACGAGCAGGCGCGGTCATTCTGCCTGCGCCTGCTCACCGCGCGATCACGGACTAGGGCCGAGTTAGCCGGGCAGTTGGCCAAGCGGGGTTACCCCGATGACGTCAGCAACCGGGTACTGGATCGGCTGGCTGCTGTGGGTCTGGTGGATGACACCGACTTCGCCGAGCAGTGGGTGCAGTCCAGGCGGGCGAACGCGGGAAAGAGCAAGCGTGCGCTGGCCGCCGAGTTACGCACCAAAGGGGTGGATACCGACGTGATCGACGCGGTGCTGGCCGGAATCGACGCCGGCGCCGAGCGGGAGCGGGCTGAGCAGCTGGTCCGGGCCAGGCTGCGGCGGGAACTGTTGAGCGAGGACGACACCGGGGTGGGTCGCAGGCTGGTTGGGATGCTGGCTCGCCGCGGGTACAGCCAGACGGTGGCAAGCGAAGTGGTGCTGGCCGAGTTGGCGGCCGAACGGGAGCGCCGGCGGGTCTAGAGGCCCAGCCGGGGCAGCCACCGGGATGGCCGATCACCATGGCCTGCGTCGTTCGCCAGTACGATGGCCCCGTGACTTCGATGGTGGCCGTGGGCGGGGCGGGCGATGCCGGCGCGGTATCGGAGTCGGGCCGTACCTACCAGGTCCGCACCTACGGCTGTCAGATGAACGTCCACGATTCCGAACGGCTCGCGGGACTGCTCGAAGCAGCCGGCTACCGGCGTGCGGCCGATGGCACGAATTTTGGAGACGCCGATATCATCGTTTTCAACACCTGCGCCGTCCGCGAAAACGCCGATAACAAGCTGTACGGCAACCTCAGCCACCTGGCTCCGCGCAAGCGCAGCAATCCCGACATGCAGATCGCGGTCGGCGGCTGCCTGGCGCAAAAGGACCGCGACGCGGTGCTGCGCAGGGCGCCGTGGGTCGACGTCGTTTTCGGCACCCACAACATCGGGTCACTGCCGACGCTGCTGCAGCGGGCCCGGCACAACAACGAAGCCCAGGTGGAGATCGCCGAAGCCCTGCAGGAATTTCCGTCGTCACTGCCGAGTGCCCGCGAATCCGCTTATGCCGCATGGGTTTCCATCTCCGTGGGCTGCAACAACAGCTGCACGTTCTGCATCGTCCCGTCGCTGCGGGGCAAAGAAGTGGACCGCAGCCCCGCCGACATCCTGGCCGAAGTGCGATCGCTGGTGGATACCGGGGTGCTTGAAGTAACCCTGCTGGGCCAGAACGTCAACGCCTACGGCGTCTCCTTCGCCGACCCGGCCATCCCACGTCATCGGGGCGCATTCGCCGAGTTACTGCGTGCCTGCGGCCACATCGAAGGGCTGGAGCGAGTCCGGTTCACCTCGCCGCACCCTGCCGAGTTCACCGACGACGTCATCGAGGCGATGGCTCAGACCCCGAACGTCTGCCCCGCCCTGCACATGCCGCTGCAATCCGGATCGGACCGGATTCTGCGCGCGATGCGGCGCTCCTACCGCGCCGATCGCTATCTCGGCATCATCGAACGGGTTCGGGCGGCCATGCCGCACGCCGCCATCACCACCGATCTCATCGTCGGCTTCCCCGGCGAGACCGAAGAGGACTTCGTCGCCACTCTCGACGTGGTAGCCCGGGCTCGATTCGCGGCCGCGTTCACCTTCCAGTACTCTCAGCGCCCGGGCACACCAGCCGCCGAACTTCCCGACCAGGTGCCGAAAGTCGTTGTGCAGCAACGCTATGAACGCCTGGTGGAACTGCAGGAGCGGATCTCCCTGCAGCACAATCGCGAACTGGTTGGCCAGGCCGTCGAGTTGCTGGTCGCTACTGGCGAAGGCCGCAAGGACAGCCGCACCGCGCGCATGAGCGGTAGGGCCCGCGATGGTCGGCTGGTTCATTTCACGGCAGGTGACCAGCAGGTGCGTCCTGGCGACATCATCACCGCCGTGGTCACCGACGCCGCACCGCACCATCTCATCGCCGACGCCGGCGTCCTGACCCACCGTCGTACCCGGGCCGGCGACGCGCACGCCGCGGGGCGGCCGCGCGTCGGTCTGGGTATGCCGGGCATCGGGCTGCCTGTCGCTGGGCCGGCCCAACCGGCCGGATGCGGCTAATAAATGAACGGAGAACCTCCACGTGGCGGACTTCGACGCCTACCGGTCTGAAATCGATGCGGCCGAACGCCGCGTTGCGCGCGAGATCGAGCCGGGGGCACGAGCTCTGGTCGTCGCGATCCTGGTGTTCGTGCTGCTGGGATCGTTTGTTCTGCCGCACACCGGTGCCGTGCGGGGCTGGGATGTGCTGTTCAACAGCCATGGCGCCGGGTCCGCCGCTGTGGCGCTGCCGTCTCGGGTTTTTACCTGGCTGGCCCTGGTGTTCGGCGTGGGCTTTTCGATGTTGGCGTTGCTGACCCGGCGTTGGGCGGTGGCCTGGGTGGCGTTGGCTGGCTCCATGCTGGCCAGCGCCACCGGGCTGTTGGCGGTGTGGTCGCGCCAGACAGTGCCGCTAGGCCACCCCGGGCCGGGGATCGGGCTATTCGTCTCTTGGATCACGGTGATCCTGCTGACGTTCCACTGGGCGCGGGTGGTGTGGCAGCGCACCATCGTCCAGCTGGCCGCCGAGCAGCAGCGCCGCCGCATCGTCGGGCAGGACCAATCCAGGACGCTGCTGGACAGACTGGAAACCGACGGCCCCGACGATGCAGACCACCCTCAGGCCGACCCGAAAGACCCTTAGGATCTGCGGGTCAGCGCCTGTGCGGCGGCATCGGCCCACTGACGCCACTGCTCGGCATTCGCCCTGGCCTCCTCGGCTTCCTTGGTCTTCCCGGCCGCCCCCGCCTTCGCAGCCTGCTGTTCGAACTGCTCGGCGCGGGCGCGGAACTGCTCGGCGCGGGCTTGCGCCTGCGGATCGGCCCAATCCGACTCGCCGGCGTCGCGCACCTTCTTCTCGACCGCGCGAAGTCGGCGCTCCAGCTCGGCGGACCGCTCACGCGGGACCTTGCCGATCGCGTCCCACTTGTCGGCGATGGTCCGCAGCGCGGCTCGTGCGGCGTCATGATTGCCGGTGTCGATCTTCTCGGCCTCGGCAAGTAACGCCTCTTTGGCTGCCGCGTTGGCCCGGAACTCTGCGTCCTTCTCCGCGGAAACGGCGTTGCGCGCGGTGAAGAACGAATCCTGGGCCGCCTTGAACCGGCGCCACAGAGCGTCGTCGACGTCCTTGCTGGCGCGTCCCGCGGCCTTCCAATCGCTGAGCAGTTTGCGGAACTCCGCGCTGGTAGCAGCCCAGTCCGTAGAGTCGGACAACGCTTCGGCCCGCTCGCACAGCCGCTCCTTGGACTGGCGCACTCCGGAACGCTCGCGGTCGAGTTCGGCGAAGTGGGATCCGCGGCGCCGATTGAAGATTTCCCGAGCCGCGGAGTAGCGCTTCCACAGCGCGTCGTCGACTTTGCGGTCCAGCCCGGTGATGGTCTTCCATTCGTCGAGGATCGCTCGCATCCGGTCGCCGGCGGTCTTCCATTGGGTCGAGTTGGCGGCCAGGTCCTCAGCCTCGGCGGCCAGTGCCTCTTTGCGGGCGGTTTGGGCGGCGCGGAGCTCGTTGCGTCGGGAGCGGTGCGCGGTGACGTAGACGTCGATGCGGGCGCGGATATCGGACAACCGACTGGCGAGCGCGTCGATGTCGCCCAGCACGCACGCGGTCGGCAGGGTCTCCAGCAGGGTCCCGGCGTTGGCGTTGATCTTGCGCGGATCTCCGGTGCCCGATATCAGCCGTTCTTCCATCAGGGCGATCTCGGTGCTGAGGTCGTCGTAGCGTCTGCCGAAATACGCGAATGCGGCCTCGGGGTCGCCGGCCTGCCACGAGCCGACGACGCGCTCACCGGCGGCGCTGAGCAGCCACACCGTGCCGTCGTCGTCGACACGTCCGAATCGGTGTGGATCACTGTGCGGCAGTGTCGACGTGGGATGCGCCGTAGGGTGGGGCGCGGGGCGGGGCGCCGCGCCCGGCCGGGGACCGGGTCGGGGCCCCGGGCGTGGCCCTGGTACCGGTGCTGTGGAAACCGACTCAGCCGTTGCTGCGTCGCTGCTACGGGGCTGCTCACCCGTCATTGCGCTCGTCACCTACCCTCTGCCGTTAGCGCGGTCGACTTCCCGCGCAGCTGCCGCGCGAAGCGGCACCCGTCCGGTCGTAATTCTGGCGTCGAACACCGTGGTTTCCGACCGGTTTCCAACAAGTATTCAAGCAGCTTGGCCGGCGGTGTGCCGCCACCTTCTCTCACCGATGCTTTTTCCACCAGGCATCGAGCTGATCCAGGGTGGGACCCTGTGGGTCACCCTGGACGAGAGCGATCATCAGTTGGGCCTCGGTTGTCCAGACCAGCGACGGGCTGCTCTCCTGGACCGCGCAGAACGCCATGCCGCCTATCTGCGGACTGTCGGCATGGTGCCATTCGGTAGGTGACTTTGCTTCGCCGGGGCAGTTGACCATGATGTCGGTGCGCAGGAGTCCATCGAAAAACTGACGCAGCGTTTCGGTCTCACCGAATACCGTGAAGACTGCCCGGCTGGGTCCGCCCGGGTCGACGTTCTTGTCGCAGATCACGCGGGCCAGTGCATCTTTCGGCGGCAGAAAAGGTCGGCAGGCTCCTGGCGCGTACCCCAATGGCAATAAGTTGAGCAGGCGCGCCAGGGCGTCGGCCGAGCCCGCCGTCGGTGTGGTTGCGGACGGCGTCGTCGTCGGAGCGGCGCTAGTGGTCTTGGTCGTCACGGAGTTCGGGCGCAGGCTGAGCCTGATTCCCTGCGCGGCTAACAGCAGGAGTACTACTAGCGCGATCGCTCCGATCAGCAACCACGGGTTGCGCAGACGCGCGGTTCGCGGTGCTGGACGGCGATTGGTCGGCTGGGGCTCGGATGCGGGTTGCAGCGCCGGCGCCGGCTCGGCCGGCGGAGCGGGCGGCTCCGCCGGGGGCGCGGGGATTTCCGGTGGGGCGATCGAGGAGGTGAGGTCTTGGGGAAGTATCAACGGTACGGAAACGTCCACATCGCGGTGCGCCGTCAACGATGCCGGGTCCGGCCCCACGTCGGGTGAGCTCGGCAGCGACACTGATGCCGTCGCCTCCTCTACCGCGGCGTTCCGACGCGGCTCGGATTCCTCGCTGCGCTTGAGGATGCGAAACTCCTGGGCTTGGTGCGGCGCGCTGAGCGCCTGACGCGCCGCGACGGCCAGCTCACCGGCGCTGGCGTAGCGATCCTCCGGTCGTTTCGCCATTCCCCGGGCGATGACTGCGTCGAAAGCGGGGGGAATGCCGGGCCGGAGCTGGCTGGGACGAGGGATGGGCGCCATCAGATGCGCCGTGATCAGCATCGCGGCGTTGTCCGCCCGGTATGGCGGGGTCCCGGTCAAGCACTCGTGCAGTACGCAGGTCAGCGAGTAGATATCGGCGCGATGGTCCACATCGGCGTCGGAGAACCGCTCGGGGGCCATGTACCGCCAGGTCCCGACCGCAGTGCCGATCTGGGTCAGCTTCTCGTCGGTGGCCGCGCTGGCGATCCCGAAATCCACCAGATAGACGAAGTCATCCTGGGTGACGAGGATGTTCTCCGGTTTGACGTCGCGATGCATCACCTCGGCTGCGTGGGCCGCGTCCAACGCCGAGGCCACCTGATGCACCAGCGCCACCGCCCACGGCGGTGTCACCGGCCCGAACCGCTCCAGCAGTAGCGCCAGGTGGGTGCCCTCGATCAGGCGCATGTCCAGGTAGAGCTGGCCGTCGATCTCGCCGTAGTCGTGGATCGGAACGACGTGGGGTTCCTGCAACCGGCCCGCGTTGCGGGCTTCGCGCTGCATGCGCATGCGGAATACCGGGTCGTGGCTGAGCCGCTCGGACAGCAGCTTGAGGGCGACGACGCGCTGTCTGACGGTGTCGACCGCCTCGTAGACCTCACCCATCCCGCCGCTGCCGAGCTGCCGCTTGAGGAAGTAGGGCCCGAACCGGGTCCCTACTCGCGAACCTCGCGCGGAGCTCATCGTCGACTCCTCAATAAAACGGGCATATGCACCGGTAACCCCACCCGGTCGACCTAACTACCGCATCGCGCGGTCAAGCAACCATGACGGTAATTCCTCGCCAAACCGGACGTACCAATAATGCAGCATCCGACCCAAGCTGGAACCGTTCCGTTAGCTGTGTTGCGTCGCCAAGGCGCGATTGCCGCTACCGGGCAACCATTTCGGCCGGAAATTCCGGTTGTTCCCCTTATCCGCGGCGCACCAGTCATTATTGAACAGCTATCCCTGAGGTCTCGGCCCGGATTTAGGCGGGAGGTCGGCAATGGGCAACGTCGAATATGCGACGTTGCTGGCACTCGGCGCCGCGCTGCTGGCCGGTGTCAGCTATGTAATTTTGCAGCGCTCGGCACAACAGGTCACCGACGAACACGTCGGACACCTCACGCTCTTTCAATTGTCTCTGCAACACGTCCAGTGGTGGTTGGGGAGTCTGGCGGCTCTGGGCAGCTTTCTGTTGCAGGCGCTCGCGCTGAACTTGGGCTCGGTAGTGCTGGTGCAATCATTGCAGGCCACCGCGCTGCTGTTCGCTCTACCGATCGACGCCCGGCTGAGCCGCCACCGGTGCACCGCCAAGGAGTGGATGTGGGCGATCCTGCTGGCCGCCGCGGTCGCGGCCATCGTCTTGGCCGGTGACCCCAGCGCCGGCTACGACCGAGCCCCGCTGCATACCTGGGTTGTGGTTTCCGCGGTGATGGTCCCTGGTCTGGTGTTGTGCATAGTGGGTGCGCGGCTGGCAAGCGGCACGGTCTCTGCGGTACTGCTGGCGCTAGCGTCGGCGGCGACGCTGGCTGTTTTCACTGTGTTGACCAAAGGCGTGGTGTCTGAACTCGGCAAGGGCTTCTCGCAACTGGCGCAAGCCCCCGAGTTTTACGCGTGGATCGCGGTGCTGCCGATCGGCTTGATGCTGCAGCAATCGGCGTTGCGGCTGGGCGCGCTGACGGCGACTTTGCCGACGATCACCGTGTCTAGGCCGGTGATTGCGTCGGTGCTGGGGGTCACCGTGCTTGGTGAGGTGGTGCACGCAGGTGAGGGTCAGGTGCTGAGCCTGGCTGCCGCGGTAACGGTGGTGATCGTCGCCACCGTGGCACTGGCCCGCGACGAGGCAGCCATGATGGCGCCGTCGGACGGTGACGTGAAAACCGCGAACCAGTGGGCCGTTTCCTGACCCAGCCGGGTGAGCAGCGGTGGGTAACAAAACAGTTCCCGTTGAGTTGCAGCTGCGGGCGACCGAGCGCGGCCGGGTACCGTTGCCAAGGGTGCTCCGGTCGGACGTCCAGAGCGGCTCATAGCCAGACACGGCAGGCTCGCAGCTCGACCAGGGCGCCCGAGTGGAGCTGAATCGCTGTTCAGAGCATGGGCAGGCCATAATGTATTCGATGAACTGCCAGCGAACGTCGGGGGAACGCTGGCGGCGAAGTTGGGGAATTGAGGGTCGCCATGTCAATGGTCGGAATCGCCGGGATAATCGCCTTATTTGCGGCGCTCGCTTCGGCGACCGGGGATGTGATTCGTCAGCGTTCGGCTCATGAGATCACCGATGAAGCGGTTGGCCACCTCAAGCTGTTCGGCATGTCGCTGCGCGACGCCAAGTGGTGGACAGGCGGCGCCTGCGCGGTGCTCAACTACAGCTTGCAGGCAACGGCGCTGGTGTGGGCATCGGTGATGCTGGTGACCGCGCTGCAGGTCACCGCGCTGCTGTTCGCCCTGCCGATCTACGCCCGGCTCGCACACCATCGGATTACCCGGTCGGAGTGGCTGTGGGCGATCGTCCTGGCTGCATCTCTTGCCGTGGTGATCATCGTCGGTGATCCGGCCGCCGGCCACGACCGCGCGCCGCTAGGCACCTGGATCATCGTCGCGGCGGTGGCGGGGCCGATCCTGGTGTCGGGGGTGGTCGCCGCGAAGGTGTGGTCCGGTCGCCCCCAGACAGCGGTGCTACTGGCATTGGTCGCCGGTTGTTCGTTGGCGCTGTTCGCCGTACTGACCAAGGGAGTGGTCGACGTGCTGCACCATCACGGTCTGTGGGCCGCGGTGACCGCGCCGGAGTTCTTGCCGTGGCTGGTCGTGATGCTGTGCGGGATGATCTTCCAGCAGTCGGCCTTCCGCGCCGGCTCGCTGACGGCTTCGTTGCCCACGATGACGGTTGCCAAACCGGTGGTGGCGACGGTGCTGGGGGTCCTCGTTCTCGGCGAGACGCTAGATGCTGATGGTCCGCAAGGTTTCGTGCTGGCCATCGCGGCGGCGGTGGTGATCACCGCGACGGTGGCGCTAGCCCGCGGCGAGGCCGCCACGATGGAAGCCGACGTCGAAGATGCCCACTTGGATGACGGGCCGCAGCCCGGCGACGCGGTCACCGCTGCCGACGGCCCGGCCTGGAAACCTACGTCCGCCTGACTGACCACGGCCCCGCACACCCAAGGGTGCCCAGACGGCACCGCACTCCCTAGGGTGCCCAGACGGCCCCGCACACGCCAGGGTGCCGAGACGTAAGTTTGATGCCGTGTTGAGCGCCATCGCCATCGTTCCGTGCGCGCCGGTGCTCGTTCCCGAACTCGCCGGAGCGGCCGCCGCTGAGGTCGCCGACCTCGCAGCGGCCGTCGTCGCTGCGGCCGCCATGCTGCCGATCCGCTGGGTTGCCGTGGGAATCGGTCCGGGTGACGCGGTGGTGAGCCCGGCCAGCGCCGGCACCTTCGCGGGGTTCGGCGTCGACCTGCCAGTCCGCCTGGCGCCGCAGCCGGGCGACCGCAGTGCCCAAGACCTGCCCCTGTGTGCTCTCATGGCCGCGTGGGTGCGCGGCCAGGCGCGGCCCGACAGCTTTGTCGAAGTCCGCGCGTACGCGGGCGACAGTGACCCCGCTTCGGCGGTGGCCCGTGGCCGGGAGCTGCGGGCCGAGCTCGAGGAGCAGCCCGATCCGATCGGGGTCCTGGTCGTTGCCGACGGCGCCAACACTCTGACCGCCAGGGCGCCTGGAGGCTATGACCCCGGCGGCGCTGCGGCGCAGCAGCTTCTTGACGACGCGCTGGCCAGCGGCGATGTCGCCACCCTGAGCCGGCTGCCCGAACGGATCCTCGGCCGGGTGGCGTTTGCCGCGCTGGCCGGCTTGACCAAGCCTGGGCCGCGTTCGGCCACGGAGCTTTACCGCGGTGCCCCCTTCGGGGTGGGCTACTTTGCCGGCGTCTGGCAGCCGTGAGACCACTGGCGATCATCGGCCCTACCGGTGCCGGCAAGTCGCAGTTGGCGCTCGAGGTCGTCGAACGGCTTGGCGGTGCAGCGGAAATCGTCAACGCCGACGCGATGCAGCTCTATCGCGGGATGAACATCGGGACTGCAAAGCTGCCCGTCGAGCGGCGCCGCGGCATTCCGCATCATCAGCTGGATGTCCTCGACGTGACCGAAACCGCCACCGTAGCCCGCTACCAACAGGCGGCCATCGCCGACATCGAAGCGATCCAGGGCAGGGGAGCGGTGCCGGTCGTGGTCGGTGGATCCATGCTCTACGTCCAGTCGCTGCTGGACAACTGGTCGTTTCCCGCGACCGATCCGGCTGTGCGGACCCGTTGGGAGCAGCGGCTGGCCGAGATCGGGGTCGGCCGCCTGCACGCCGAGCTGGCCCGCCGCGATCCGGCCGCCGCGGCGATGATCCTGCCCACCGACGGGCGGCGCACGGTGCGGGCGCTGGAGGTGATCGAGCTCACCGGTCAGCCGTTCGCCGCATCCGCGCCGCGGATCGGTGACGCCCGCTGGGGCACGGTCATTATCGGTTTGGATTGCGAGACAACAATTCTGGATGACAGGCTGGCGCGGCGCACCGAGCTGATGTTCGCTGAAGGGCTGGTCGAGGAAGTGCATGGGCTACTGGGTCGCGGTCTTCGCGACGGCGTCACCGCGTCCCGAGCACTCGGATATGCGCAGGTGCTGGCGGCACTCGATGCCGGAGGGACGCCGGGGCTGCTGCACGAGGCGCAGCAGCAGACCTTCGTCGGCACCCGCCGCTACGTGCGACGCCAACGTTCCTGGTTTCGCCGCGACCACCGCGTGCACTGGATCGATCCGACAACCGCCGACGCCGTCGAGGCCGCGGTGCAGGCATGGCGGCACGTAACCTGATCTGGTGAAGTTCGCCAAGGGCCACGGCACCCAGAACGACTTCGTGCTGTTGCCCGACTTGGAGTGTCGGGCCGCCTTGTCCGCTGCCCAGGTCGCCGCCTTGTGCGATCGGCGCCGGGGCCTTGGCGCTGATGGCGTCCTGCGGGTCACCACCGCCGGCGCAGCGTTGAGCGCCGGTGTGCTCGACCGGCTGCCCGACGGAGTCAGCGAATCTGACTGGTACATGGATTACCGCAACCGTGACGGATCGACCGCGCAGATGTGCGGCAACGGAGTGCGGGTGTTCGCGCACTACCTGCGGGCCAGCGGTCTGGAATCGCGCAACGAGTTCGTCGTCGGCTCGCTCGCGGGGCCGCGGCCGGTCACCCTGCACCACGTGGGGGCGACCCACGCCGAAGTCGCTGTGGACATGGGCAAGGCCAACAAGCTCGGCACCGGCTACGCGGTGGTGGGCGGCAGGCGGTTCACCGGCGTGGCCGTCGACGTCGGCAACCCGCACTTGGCGTGCGCGGATCCGCAGCTCACCGTCGACGCCCTGGCAGCACTGGATGTTGCGGCGCCGGTGCAGTTCGACGCGGCCCAATTTCCCCAGGGCGTCAACGTCGAGGTGCTAACCGTCCCGGTCGGTGGCCTGGTCTGCATGCGGGTGCACGAACGCGGCGTGGGGGAGACCCGCTCGTGTGGTACTGGAACGGTGGCGGCCGCCGTGGCAGCCCTGGCGGCCACGGGCGCCTCGACCGGCACCCTCACCGTGCGGGTACCCGGCGGTGACGTCACCGTCACCGTCACCGACTCGACCAGCTTCCTGCGCGGGCCATCGGTGTTGGTGGCGCACGGCGAGGTGAGCGGGGAATGGTGGCGCGCCCACGAGCGTTAAATCGGATGCACGACGCCAGTTCAGCGTGCAACATTGCTAATTGCCTATGAAACATTCTGAGTCATCTCCCGAATTACCTGATCATCCTGAATTTCCTGATCAGACTGCGCCGGAGCCCAGCACCGGCGAACTCGCACTCGAAGACCGATCGGCGCTGCGCCGGGTCGTCGGGCTGTCCACCGAACTCACCGACGTCTCCGAGGTGGAGTACCGCCAGCTACGGCTGGAACGCGTGGTATTGGTGGGCGTCTGGACCGAGGGCAGCTCGGCTGACAACCAGGCCAGCCTGGCCGAGCTGGCGGCGCTGGCCGAAACCGCCGGCTCCCAGGTCCTGGAAGGGCTGATTCAGCGCCGCGACCGCCCGGACCCCTCGACCTACATCGGCTCGGGCAAGGCCCAGGAGCTCCGCGAGGTGGTGCTGGCCACCGGCGCCGACACCGTGATCTGCGACGGCGAACTGTCGCCAGCGCAGCTGACGGCGCTGGAAAAGGCGGTCAAGGTCAAAGTTATTGACCGCACCGCGCTGATCCTGGACATCTTCGCCCAGCACGCCACCAGCCGAGAAGGCAAGGCGCAGGTCTCGCTGGCTCAGATGGAGTACATGCTGCCGCGGCTGCGCGGCTGGGGCGAGTCGATGTCGCGGCAGGCCGGTGGTCGTGCCGGCGGCAGCGGCGGCGGTGTGGGTCTGCGCGGCCCTGGTGAAACCAAGATCGAGACCGACCGGCGCCGCATCCGCGAACGCATGTCCAAGCTCAAGCGTGAGATCAGGGCGATGAAGCAGGTGCGCGACACCCAGCGCAGCCGTCGCCTGCACTCCGACATGCCGTCGATCGCCATCATCGGGTACACCAACGCTGGCAAGTCCAGCGTGCTCAATGCGCTGACCGGCGCCGGGGTGCTGGTGCAGGACGCCCTGTTCGCCACGTTGGAGCCCACCACCCGGCGTGCCGAGTTCTTCCCTGATTCCAAGACGGGCGGCTCTTACGTGATCACCGACACGGTCGGCTTCGTGCGCCACCTGCCCACCCAGTTGGTCGAAGCGTTCCGCTCCACCCTTGAGGAGGTTGTTGACGCGGACCTGCTGGTGCACGTGGTCGACGGCTCAGACGTCAACCCGCTGGCCCAGATCAGCGCGGTCCGGCAGGTGATCTCCGATGTGGTCGCCGATCATGGTGCCGAAGCACCCCCCGAGTTGGTGGTGGTGAACAAGATCGACGCCGCCGGCGACTTGATGCTCGCCAGATTGCGCCACGAGCTTCCGGGCGCGGTCTTCCTCTCCGCTCGCACCGGCGACGGCATCGACGCGTTGCGACGGCGGATGGCCGACCTCGCGGTGCCTACCGATACTGCGGTCGATGTCGTTATCCCATACGACCGGGGCGACCTGGTGTCCAGGGTGCACTCCGACGGGCGGGTCCATCAAGCAGAACACCAGGTCGACGGCACCCGTATTCAGGCGCGGGTCCCGATAGCGCTGGCCGCCGCACTACGGCAGTTCGGGTCGCGAGCCTAACCGCCAGTGACGGGGCCCGCCTACCAACCACCCGGTTGGTATATGTTGGGCGCAAGAGTCTTCCATCTATGACAGCCGGAGGTCGCACCCATGGGCAGCGCCGTCAAGTATCAGCGCACACTTTTCGAACCCGAGCACGATCTGTTCCGGGAGTCCTACCGCGCCTTCCTGGATCGTCACGTCGCCCCGTATCACGACGAATGGGAGAAGGCCCACATCGTGGACCGCGGGGTGTGGCTGGAGGCCGGCAAACAGGGCTTCCTGGGCATGGCGGTACCGGAAGAGTACGGCGGCGGGGGCAATCCAGACTTCCGCTACAACACGATCGTCACCGAGGAGACCACCCGCGGGCGCTACAGTGGCATCGGATTCGGTCTGCACAACGACATCGTCGCGCCGTATCTGCTGCACCTGGCCAACGAGGAACAGAAGCAGCGCTGGCTGCCGAAATTCTGCACCGGAGAACTGATCACGGCGATCGCCATGACTGAGCCGGGAACCGGCAGTGACCTGCAGGGCATCAAGACCCGCGCAGTCAGAGAGGGTGACCACTACATACTCAACGGGTCAAAGACGTTCATCACCAACGGGATCAATTCCGACCTGGTGGTCGTGGTGGCGCAGACCGACCCGGAGAAGGGGGCGCAAGGGTTCAGTCTGCTGGTCGTCGAGCGCGGCATGGAGGGTTTCGAACGCGGCCGCCACCTGGACAAGATCGGGCTGGACGCCCAGGACACCGCCGAACTGTCATTCACCGATGTGAAGGTGCCAGTCGAAAACCTGCTGGGCGAAGCGGGGATGGGCTTCATCTACCTCATGCAAAACCTGCCCCAGGAACGGATCAACATCGCGGTCATGGCCGCTACCGCCATGGAGACCGTGCTGGAAGATACACTGCAATACACCAAGGAACGCAAGGCTTTTGGCAAGCCAATCGGCAGCTTCCAGAACAGCCGGTTCCTGCTGGCCGAATTGGCCACCGAGGCCACCGTGGTCCGCATCATGGTCGATCAGTTCCTCGCGCTGCATCTTGAGGGGAAGCTGACGGCCGAGCAGGCCGCCATGGCCAAGTGGTACTCCACCGAAAAGCAGGTCCATCTGGTCGACCGCTGCCTGCAACTGCACGGCGGATACGGCTACATGCGTGAATACAACGTCGCCCGTGCGTATCTCGACGCCCGGGTACAGACCATCTATGGGGGCACGACCGAGATCATGAAGGAGATCATCGGCCGCGGCCTCGGTGTGTAGCGTCTAGCCCGTTTCGCGGCGCGCATCATGCGCGCGTTGCAGTAGCGACGCGAGTTCTTGGTCCTGCTTAACTTCTTCGTGGTATCTGCTTGGCAACGCGTCGATCTCGTGCTCAGCCTGCAGTAGGTCGGCGTATGCACGGTCCGCCAGGACGGGATCCTGCGCCAAGGTCAGGTACTCGAGTGCGTGCCGGCGCAGCCGGCTCACAGCGTTCTGCTTGCGTCCGCGCATCGAGAACAAGGACAACGCAGTCGTTATCGCCAGCACGGCAACGATTACCAGTAACGACACTGTGATGCTCAGCTCGACGACCGGCACCGGCCTGCCGTGGTTGATGAATGGAAGGCTGTTGCCGTGCAACGCTTCTAGGACAAGCTTCACGCCGATGAAGCCCAGAATCACGGCCAGGCCGTAGGTCAGATACACCAGCCGGTCGAGCAGATTATCGATGAGGAAGTACAACTGGCGAAGACCCAACAGCGAGAACGCGGTTGCCGCGAAAACCAGGTAGATGTTCTGGGTCAGGCCGAACATCGCCGGCACCGAATCGAAGGCGAACAACAGATCGGTGCCGCCGACGGCGATCATCACCAGCAGCAGCGGAGTCATGACCCGTCTACCGTCCTGTAGGACGAACAACCCGTCGCCGTCGTACTCCTTGGCCGTTCGCAGGAAGCGGTTGGCCAATCGGATGATCAGGTTATCGGCGTTATGGTCTTCTGTCTCTGCTGGTTTGGCGAGTTTCCCGGCCATGACCAGCAGACCCAGGCCGAACACGTAGAAGGCCGCGTTGAAGTTGTTGATGAGTGCGCCGCCCAGAACGATGAAGACGGTGCGCGCGACGAGCGCGAACGCGATACCGAACAACAGCACCTTCTGCTGCGCGACCCGCGGGACGCCGAAGCTACTGATAATCACTAGGAATACGAAAAGATTGTCCACGGAAAGGGCTTCGTTGCTCAGGTAGCCCGCGAAGTATTCGACCGCCATGTGGCCGCTGCCCAAGATGGCGACGCCGACACCGAAGATCACCGCAATACCGATGTAGGTTGCCGACCAGACTGCGGCCTCACGTAACGTCGGCACGTGCGTTTTGCGTACCTGGAAGACATAGTCGAACAGCATCAAGCCGGCGACCAGGACGATCGTAACGGCCCAGGCAAGTCCGGAAACACCCATGCGCTCGGGACTTCCTCTCACGGGATCGGCTGGCATGCCAGGCGGGATGTTGTCTCCGGCACGGTAACCCAGGGGAAGCTCGGGTCGCAGCGCGGTTTCTCGCAACAGGAGCGCGGCGCGGCATCATTTCGACATCGGCTCGGTATCCGTTTCCGTAATGTGTACGATTTGACTTCGCATATCTCGTTCGCTAGAGCAAAGTTAGGCGAGCCCGGCAGCGATGCGGATCGTGACTGGGAAACGGCCCACGGCGGTGCATCCGCCTGCTCGCCAGGTGGGCAGGGCATCGGCTGGGAGGCTTGGTGAACGGGCAGAGGGGTCAGTTGAGCAAGTTGGTTGGACGTGCGTGGGTGGGCTTGGCGGCGGCCGCATTGGCTTCCGGGTTGGCCCTGGCGTTGCTGGCACCTGCCGCGTCTGCGTCTCCGATCGGCGATGCCGAGGCCGCGATGATGGCCGCGTGGGACAAGGCCGGGGGTGCCTCGTCAACCCTCGGGGCCCGAAAAGGGGACGTCTATCCCGTCGGGGACGGGTTCGCCCTGGACTTCGACGGCGGCAAGATGTACTTCACCCCCGCCACCGGCGCCAAGTACATGTTCGGCCCGATCCTGGACAAGTACGAGTCGTTGGGCGGTCCGGCCAACAGTGATCTCGGGTTCCCCACGATCAACGAGGTTCCCGGCCTCGCCGGACCCGACAGCCGAGTGAGCACATTCTCGGCTAGCGACAACCCGGTGATCTTCTGGACGCCCGACCACGGCGCGTTCGTGGTCCGCGGCGCACTCAACGCGGCGTGGGACAAACTCGGCAGTTCGGGCGGGGTGTTGGGGGCACCGACCGGGGATGAAACCTACGACGGCGAGGTCGCCTCGCAGAAGTTCAGCGGCGGAGAGGTGTCCTGGAACCGGAAAACCAAGGAGTTCACTACCAACCCGCCGGCGTTGGCCGATCAACTCAAGGGCCTGCAGATAGCGATCGATCCCACCGCTGCTATCAATATGGCCTGGCGTGCTGCCGGAGGCGCGAACGGTCCACTGGGCGCCAAGAAAGACGGCCCGAATCCCATCGGTGGCGACGGCATCGTCCAAGAGTTCAACGGCGGCAAGATCTTCTTCAGCCCGGCGACCGGCGCGAACGCCGTCGAAGGGCCGGTACTTCAGAAATACGAGTCGTTGGGCGGGCCGGTCAGCAGCGACCTCGGGTTTCCGATCGCCAACGAGGCTGACGGGGGTATCACGCCGGCCAGTCGGATCGCCACCTTCTCCGCTGCGGACAAGCCGGTGATCTTCTGGACTCCCGACCATGGCGCCTTCGTGGTGCGCGGAGCCATGAAGGCGGCGTGGGACAAGCTCAAGGGGGCCACTGGCAAACTCGGCGCGCCGGTCGGCGATCAGACGGTGGACGGCGACGTGGTATCGCAGAAGTTCACTGGCGGCAAGGTTTCGTGGAATCGTGCGAAGAACACCTTCACCACCGATCCGGCCAACCTCGCGCCGCTGCTGTCCGGCCTGCAAGTGTCGGGGCAGAACCAGCCCAGCACTTCCGCGTCACCACCGCCCGGCAAGAAGTTCACCTTCCACTGGTGGTGGTTGGTGGCGGCGGTGTCGATGCTGCTGCTCGTCCTGATGTTCGCGTTGGTGGTGTTTGGGCTGCGTCGCCGTCGTGCCGGCCGCGAGGTCCCTGCGTATGAACGCGGACATGACGTGGCCGACGATTTCGATGCCGGTGGGCGGTGGTCGCATGATGAGGTCGATTATGGCTCGGAGCGCTTTCCGCCGGTCGAGTACCACCCTGAAGAACACGAGGTGCCGGAGTATGGGTCAGCGCCGCGGGTGAGCTGGTCCAGAGGGGGCGGGACTGCCGTCGGTCTCGATGATCGCGGCCCGGGCGACGAAGGCTACCAGGACGAGCACGACGGGATGGGCCCACCCGCCGACTACGCGCCCGGTGCGGATGATGACTATGCGCCGGCCACCGAAGAGGGCTCCGGATTCGATGAGTACCACGAAGTCGACGAATTCGCAGGCGCCGAAGACCCCGACGCGGTGGATACCACCCCGACGCCCATCGTGACGCGCGCCGCCTTCGGCGAGCTCTTCGACGGTGAGCCTGACGTCGCGGAGACGATTTCGCCGGAAGGCTTCGCGACGGAGTCCTCGGTACCGCGGACCCAGCAGCCCGAGGCGCCGGATGTGCCCGAAGCCCGTCCGGAGAACGATTTTCCCGACATCTTCTACCCGCGCGGGGGCTCCTCGGGAGACGAGCTGCAAGACGAGGTGCCCCACGCGGCGTCTCGGGATGCGGGCGCGGTCCCCGAGCCGAGGAAGGGGCGGCATGCCGCCGCAGATGACCCTGGGTACGCTCCAGCAGCGGCGGAGGCGGCCTATGCCGCAGCTCCGCAGGCCGAAGCGCCCGTGGTCGCAGACAGCGCGGCGGTGCGTCCCACCATCCACCTGCCGCTCGGCGATGACCCCTATCGTGCCCCGGACGGCTACCCGATTAAGGGCAGCGCCCGGTTCGGCCTGTACTACACCCCCAACAGCGCGTTGTACCACGACACGCTGGCCGAAATCTGGTTCGCCAACGAGGCAGTCGCCCAAGCCAACGGCTTCGTCAGAGCCGACTGATGGTCGGTGACGTGCGTGATCGGTTCGGCGCTATATCTTGCGGATGACCGTGACGACCTTGCCGAGCACGGTCGCGTCGTTTCCGGGGATGGGATCGAATGCCGGGTTGTGCGGCATCAGCCACAGTTGGCCGCCTGCCCGCTTGAACGTCTTGACCGTGGCCTCACCGTCGATCATTGCTGCCACGATGTCGCCGTTGTCCGCGACGTTCTGTTGACGCACCACCACCCAGTCACCGTCACAGATGGCCGCCTCGACCATCGAGTCGCCGACGACCTTGAGAAGGAACAGGGTCCCCTCGCCGACCAATTCACGCGGTAGCGGGAAAACGTCCTCGACGGCCTCTTCGGCGAGGATAGGGCCACCGGCGGCGATACGGCCCAGGACGGGCACGAAGGTGGGTTCTGGAAGCGCGTCCGAACCGGCCACGTCGGTGGTGGGCGGTGTCACCGCGTCGTCTGCCGCGCGCACGTCGACGGCCCGCGGCCGATTCGCGTCCCGGCGCAGGTAACCCTTGCGCTCCAGGGTGCGTAGCTGATGGGCCACCGAGGACGTCGATGTCAGCCCGACGGCGTCACCGATCTCGCGGATACTCGGCGGATAACCGCGCGTGGTGACTGAAGCGCGGATGACTTCCAGGATGGTGCGCTGCCGCTCGGTCAGCGTCGATTCGACGGCGCGAAACCGGCCATCTGCGGTGGCTCGGTCGGAACCGGCTCGATCAGCTACCGGGGGATCGTTGCTGTCGCTCATGCCACTGAATCTAACCGCAGTAAACCCAAGAATCAAACATGTGTTCGACCAGCGTGTCGCGCCCGGTCGCAACGGCCCTCTGACGCACCCAACGGCCGCATCACAAGCGTGTAACTTTCGGATGGGTCGGGTATCCGACATTCATCCAGCTGGTTGCGCCGACAAAATCATGTCGGTGGTGAGGTCTACCGTCTTGCTCGTGCGACACGCGTCGCTCAGATGTTCGATGTCGAACACCTGAGCGATTAGTGTCGAACACACGAGCGATATCTAGTCGACCCGGAGGCAACCACATGACCATCAGCTACGTGGGCCCGCAGCGCACCCGGAGCGCGCAGAGGCCGGTGAACAGGCCCGTCAATAGGCCGACCGACGAGTCATCTTCGTATCGCGCGGGGCGGATCCAGTCGCGCAGGCCGGGCCCGCCGCGTCCCGGCGGCGCGCCCATCCGCTACCCCGGCACAGGGGTCGGGGTGTCGACGGCGTCGCATCGTCGGCGTCCGGTCTCGGTGTTGACGACAGCGGGGCTCGCGCTGCTCGCCGGCATCGTCACGCTGTGGCTCGGGCTGATGGGCAATTTCGGGAGCGTGGTGAATGACGAACCCGCCGACGGGTCGGCGCGGGTGCCCGCAGCACTCGCCGTGGTGCGCGTTGAACCGGGGGAATCGTTGCAGCAACTGGCTACACGGGTCGCGCCTGGCGCGCCGATTCGCGACGTCGTCGAACGCATTCGCAATCTCAACGCTCTGGACTCCGAATCGTTGGCGGCCGGCCAGACACTGATCGCACCGATTGGGTGAGCGCTGCGGTGCGGAGCGAATATCGCTCTGCGGCAACGTTCCTCGGCCAGGGTTGCCGGCTTGCGGACGGATCGCGTCAGCGTTGGCCCCGCCGGGAGTGCACAGGTACTCTCGGGGGGGTTCTGCGATACCCCGAAGTCCGGCACGGCAAAGGAGCGGCCATGCACTGCCCGTTCTGCCGACATCCCGACTCCCGGGTGATCGACTCCCGCGAAACCGATGAAGGCCAGGCCATCCGCCGCCGCCGGTCATGTCCGGAGTGCGGACGCAGATTTACCACCGTGGAAACCGCGGTGCTGGCGGTGGTCAAGCGCAGTGGCGTCACCGAACCGTTCAGTCGGGAAAAGGTGATCAGCGGCGTGCGACGAGCCTGCCAGGGCCGCCGGGTGGACGACGACGCGCTGAACCTGCTGGCGCAGCAGGTGGAAGACTCGGTACGGGCCGCCGGTCCGGAGGTGCCCAGCCACGATGTCGGCCTGGCCATTTTGGGTCCGTTGCGCGACCTCGACGAGGTGGCTTACCTGCGCTTCGCCTCGGTGTACCGGTCGTTCTCGTCGGCCGACGATTTCGAGCGGGAGATCGAGGCGCTGCGCGCCCACCGCAACGTGTCGACGCCGAGCTGAGTGGACCAATAGGCTCCATCCATGCCGATAGACCTGCACCCCGACCTGGAAGCGTTGGCGCCGTTGCTGGGCACCTGGGCCGGCAGGGGCGCCGGCGAGTACCCGACGATTCAGCCGTTCGAGTACTTCGAAGAGGTCGCTTTCACGCACGTGGGAAAGCCGTTTCTGGTCTACGCAAAGAAGACGAAAGCGGCCTCCGATGGCAGACCTCTGCACGCTGAAGTGGGGTATCTGCGCGTGCCGCAACGGGGCAGGGTCGAGTTCGTCCTGGCGCATCCGAGTGGAATCGCCGAGATCGAGGTGGGCACATTGTCGGTAGCCGGTGGGGTGATCGACATGGAGTTGGCGACCACCGAGATCGGACGCACCCCTACGGCCAAAGAGGTGACCGCGCTGAGCCGTTCCTTCCGTATCGACGGCGATGAGCTGTCCTACTCGGTACGGATGGGCGCGGTCGGGCAACCCGAGCAGCACCACGTGGCGGCTGTGCTACACCGGGAACGCTGAGGATCGTCGTCAGTGCAGCTGTCGGACACCGTCGTCGACGACTCGGCCGGCGATTCGTACCCAGCTGTGTGGGGTCCAGGCCGTTTCTATCAGGGACCCTCGGCCCTGCGTGATAGTGAGATCCCGACACAGATACTCGGTGATCCGGACCGCCGCTGAACCGGTCGCCTCGTCTTCGACGACGCCCAGATTCGACGCGAACACGCGGCTACGCACCGACCCGGACTCCTTATCCGTCTTATCCATCCATGCCCACAGGTAGTGCGCGACGTCGTCAGGAAAATCGGCGGGATCGGCCTGCAAGACCGCCTCCGGTGAGGCCAACTCGTGGATGGCGAACTCCGGCGCCCACTCCGCTGGTGCACTGATCGCGGTCAGATCGCCGGAGTACCTCACCTGTACGAGGCCGGCAGGCACCGCAAGCGTGTTGATCGGCGTTCCCCGTCTGCGCAGCCACCACGACGCTCCGACTATCGGGTGGCCGGCAAAGGGTAGCTCGGTGCGCGGTGTGTAGATGGTGGCGCTTGCGGTCGTTACGCCGTCGCCGGGCAAATCGACGAAGATCGTTTCGCTATAACCCAATCTGTGGGCCAGCTGTTGCCGGTCGCCGGGATCGACCAGGCTGGCGTCGACCACACCCAACGGATTACCGAAGTTCCCCGCCGAATCGGTAAACACCCGCAGGACCCTAACGCCGAGACTCATGGCTCGACGATACGACTGTCGTCAGGTGGTCACTCAGGTAGCGCTGCGCTCGTCGGCTCCCATGGCGCTGAGTACGGCTACCCGCGTGTCGGACGGCCCGGAGACCGTCCGCGCACCGCCACCGCTGCGCAACAGGTCGCGCAGCGCGGCCTGGTCATATTCGGGAGGCTCGGTGGTGTCGATGAATCGCAAGACGATGTCGAGGAATCGCGCTGGGTCGTCGTGGAACGGGAAGTGGGCCGAATTCTCGAAGATTTCGAGCCGGGAGCCGGGCATCGCAGCGTGCGCCATCTGGGCGTGCCGAACTGGAATCACCGAGTCTTTCTGACCCCAGATGATCTGCACCGGGATTGCCTCGGTCAAATAGCATCGGTCGAGCATGGTGACGATCTGCCCGCGCCAGTCCACGACGGCTCGCAGGGTGCGGGTGAATGCCGAGGACGCTGTCGGCTCCGGCAGGTCGTCCAGGATGCGCAGCATATTCGGCAGATCCCGGCCGAGCGCGGTGGAACCGAGGGCAAAGCCTGCGAGCCGCCCCAGGAACTGCACTGCCGGCAATACCATGGGCAGCCGCAACAAGGCCAGCGCCTCGGCGCCCATCGGCAACGACGCGAACCGCAGGGCGATGTTGACGTCCTTGGTGACACCGCCGGCGCCCACCAGGATCAACCGGTCGACCAAATGCGGGAACTGGTAAGCGAATTGCATCGCGACCCCGCCGCCGAGTGAATGACCGATGATGGTTACCCGTTCAATGTCCAGGACGCTGAGCAGGTCCCGCATGCCGTTGGCGTAGGCCGCGGTCGAGTAGTCGGCGCGCGGCTTGTCGGACTTACCGTGGCCCAACAGGTCCGGGGCGATGACAGTGAAGCGCTGCGCGAGCTTGGCGTGGACAGCGGTCCAAGTGGTCGAATTGTCGCCGATGCCGTGGATCAGCAGGATTGCCGGTCCGGATCCGGCGATCCGGAACGCCCGCTTGTAGCCGTGAATGGTGCGGAACTGCAGCGACGGGGATATCACTTCCCGCACCGGGCGAAGATTGCGCGTTCGCTCGGTCATCTCGCCAACCTCGTCGTCGGGCCGTGTAGGCGTTACGGAACGGCTAGTTCGGGTTCTCGTCGTCGTCGATCTTCTTCTCAGCCTGCTGCGCCAGGAACCGTTCAAACTCGGCGCCAAGCTCATCGCCGCTCGGCAGATCCTCGTCGTTGGTCAGCAAAGATCTGTTTTCCTGAGCGTCGATGAACGCATCGTACTGGCGCTCGAGTGCGGCCACCACTTGAGCGACTTCGGCGCTCGCCTGCACCTGTTCGTCGATCTTGGTCCGGATCTCGGTGGCGGCTTCGGTGAGCGCCGTCAGCGGCAGCTCCAGCGATCCGGTCTTGCCCACTTGCTCGAGTAGCGCCTGGGCGGCGGCCGGGTAGTCGGTCTGGGTTAGGTAATGCGGGACGTGCACGGTGAACCCGACCACCTCGTGGCCATGCTGCGCCATCCGGTACTCCAGCAGGTTCGAGGCGCTACCGGGAACCTGGATCTCGGAAATCCACGGTTGGAAATCCGCGATCAGCGCCGCATTGTTGGAGTGTGCGGTCATCGTGACCGGACGGGTGTGCGGAACGGCCATCGGGACCGTGCCAAGGCCGATGGTCTGACGCACCCCCAACCGCTCGGCGAGCAGTCGCACCGCGGTGATGAAGCGCTCCCACTTCAGGTCCGGTTCCATGCCGGCCAGCAGCAGAAACGGTGTGCCGACGGAGTCGCGCAGCGCGTACAGGCTCAGCTCGGGGTCGTCGTAATGAGTGAAGTGATCGGTCTTGAACGTCATCACCGGTCGCCGCGAGCGGTAGTCCAGCAGTTCGTCGATGGCGAACGAGGCGACCAGTTCGGTGTCCAGCGCCGCCCTGAGGTGACGAGAAGCCAACCGGATGGCGTGACCGGCGTCGGAGAAGCCCTCCAAGGCGTGGACCAACACCGGACCGCGGCCGTCAGACGTGGACAACACGGGCGCCGGGAACTCGAGCTCATACATGCCGGGCTGTCCCGGTTGGTACTGCTGCGCCTCTTGGGCGTCGTCATGGTCAGACATTGGTGCTGCCTCCTTTCGGGGGTCTCGCAAGGTTTCGCAAGGTTTCTCCAGGGTGCCCTGTCCAGTGTCGCTCAATCGACGGGGGTCCATGGTCGAACAGCGAACCTGGAAACGTGGCGCAAGCCCATTTGCTGCCCTATCCATCAACGCACGGGGGGCCGTTTCTATTCGCTTGCCAGGGTGCGCTGTCAGGCATGATTGATCTCGATGCGCGCGGTAACGGGAGTTCTGTGCCTGCCGGTGAGCCTGGCGTTGTTGTTGATGTCATGTGCCCGGCCGGCCCATCATGCCTCCGTCAGCGGTTCGTCGACGCCGAGGCCCACCAGCGTGGCGCAGCAGCTTCGTGGACCCGAGAATGTGGCACCAGACCCGCGTGTTGGGGCGATATTCCGCGGTGTCTCCCCGGGAGGCGGGAGCCTGCATGTCTGTACTGGCTCAGTGGTCCACTCGACAGGAGGTGACTTGGTGCTGACGGCTGCGCATTGTCTGCTCGGTGACATCGACGCCGCCTTCGTTCCCGGATTCACGGCTGACGCCGCCACCACCGAAACCTTCGTGGTTGACGAGGTCTTTTTCGACCCGCGCTGGATCGCCGGGCGGGATCCGCGTGCGGATTATGCAATAGCCAGGGTCGAGGGCACCGGCGGCGGCTCGGTAGAGCACCGCGCCGGTGCCGCTCTGTCGTTGGGCACGGCGCCGCCACCGGGCAGCTCGGTGACCGTCACAGGTTATCCAGCCGGCGTCGGTGGGCGACCTATCGCTTGCGAGGGCAGCACCGGCGTGACCGAAAGTGGGTTCCCGTCGTTGCCGTGTAAAGGACTCGTCGACGGCACCAGCGGCGCGCCGTGGGTCACCGGGTCGACAGTCGTCGGGGTGGTCGGCGGCTTAGAAGGCGGCGGGTGTACCGAAAACCTCTCCTACTCAGCGCCTTTCGACGAGCGCATCGCCCAACTTCTGGCGCGCGCCGAAGCCGGTGGTCCAGGTGACAGCCCCCCGGCCGACTACGACGACACCTGCTTGGGCTAGCGACGGAATTGGTGCAGCGCCCGCATCTTGTTGGTGACGTCGAGCGCGGCGACCTTATACGCCTCCGAGAACGTCGGATAGTTGAACACCGCGTCGACCAGGTAGTCGACAGTGCCTCCGCATCCCATCACGGCCTGCCCGATGTGCACCATCTCGGTGGCGCTGGTGCCGAAAATGTGGGCACCGAGCAGCGTCCGGTCGTTGGTGGAAACCAGCAGTTTGAGCATTCCGTAGGAGTCGCCGGCGATCTGGCCGCGGGCCAGTTCGCGATACCGGCACACGCCCACCTCGTACGGGATCGAGTCCTTGGTCAGCTCCACCTCGGTTTTGCCGACGTAGGAAACCTCGGGGATCGAGTAGATCCCGATCGGCTGCAGTGGTGTCATGCCGTCGGTCGGCTCCCCGAATGCGTGGTAGGCGGCCAGCCGGCCCTGATCCATCGAAGTCGCGGCCAGCGCTGGGAAACCGATCACGTCGCCGACGGCGTAGATGTGTTCGACCTTGGTCTGGAATTGGTCGTCGACGAAAATCCGTCCGCGATGGTCGGTTTCGAGTCCGGCGTGATCGAGGCCCAGGTGCTCGGTCTGGCCTTCCCGGCCCGCCGAGTACATCACCGTCTCGGCGGGGATTTGCTTGCCGCTGCCCAAAGTGGTAACGGTTCCCGACGCCCCGACGTCAACCGCGGTGACTTCCTCACCGAATCGGAAGGTCACCGCCAGGTCGCGCAGATGGAACTTGAGCGCCTCGACGATCTCCGGGTCGCAGAAGTCGAGCATGGTGTCCCGCTTTTCCACGACCGTGACCTTGGTGCCCAACGCAGCGAACATCGACGCGTACTCGATGCCAATGACACCTGCGCCGACGACGACCATCGAAGCCGGCAGCGAACGTAGGTCCAGGATGCCGTCGGAGTCCAGTACCCGGCTCTCGTCGAACTCGATGCCGGACGGGCGCACCGGCTTGGTGCCGGTGGCGATAACGATGTAGTCGCCGCTGACTGTCACCCGTTCGCCCTGCGCGTCTTCCTCCACCAGGACGGTGTGCGGGTCGGTGAAGCGGCCGTGGCCCAGCACCAGGTCGATCCTGTTGCGCATCAACTGCGAGCGCACCACGTCGACCTGTTTGCCGATGACGTGCTGGGTTCGTGCCAGCAAGTCGGCCGGGGTGATCTTGTCCTTGACCCGGTAGCTCGTGCCATAGAGCTCGCGTTGGCTCATCCCGGTCAGGTAGACCACCGCCTCGCGCAGGGTCTTCGACGGGATGGTGCCGGTGTTGACGCAGACCCCGCCGACCATCCGGCCACGCTCGACAATCGCAACCGACTTGCCCAGCTTGGCCGCGGCGATGGCGGCCTTCTGGCCGCCGGGTCCGGATCCGATTACGACCATGTCGTATTCACGCATCGAAGTCATGAGTAGACGATAAAGCTCACAGTCCCGACTTTCTCCACAGCGCGGGGCTCAATCACGCTGAGCGAGCACAAAGTGACGGTGCGTGTCGTCAGCGTTGACGCCATGACGACGCATGAACCAGGTTTCGAACTGAATCGCCCCGGCACTTTGATCGCTGCGCTACCTGCCATCCTCGGCTTCGTGCCGGAGAAATCGGTGGTGCTGGTGACTGTCGAAGACGGCGGCCTGGGCGCGGTGATGCGGGCCGACCTCTCCGACGAGCTCGCCGACCGGGTGGACGATCTGGCCGAGCTCGCCGCCGCGGCAGATCCGGATGCGGCGATCGTGGTGATCATCGACGCTGAAGGTGCGGAGTGTCCCGGATGCAACGAGGAGCACCGGCAGTTGTGCGGAGCGCTCAGTGACGCCCTGGCGCAGCACGGCATCGAGCACTACGCGGCGCATGTGGTGGATCGCGTTGTCGCGGGCGGTCGTTGGCACTGCGTCGACGGCTGCGGCGCGGGCGGCGAGATCGACGACCCGTCGGCGTCGCCGCTGGCGGCAGAAGCGGTACTGGAAGGCCGCCGCCTCTATTCGCGGCGTGCCGACCTGCAGGCGGTGATCGCGCTGGACTCGCGACGCAGCGCTGCGCTGACGCGGTCGGTCGAACAGGCCGCGAGCGCGCGCGACATCGAGCATCGCACCGACCCGGCCACCTGTAGCCGCCGCGACGTGGAGAATGCGATCGCGGCGGCAGCGCGGTT
>JALHRH010000028.1 GCA_022841565.1 Mycobacterium sp.
GACCGGCGCCAGCGTAGGCGGGGTGCTGCGGTTCGCCCCCTTCGGGGTTCCGGTGGTCCCGCTGGTCAGGATGATGATCGACGCGTGCTTGCTGGCCTTGGGTGCGGGCTCTTTGCTGCTGCGCTTGATCAGGTCGGCCAGCGTCTCGTCGGTGCTACCCGATTCCTTATCGCTGTCCGGGTTGGTGCCCAGCGCCCGCAGCATGCCCAACTCCGGCTCGGCCTTGCTGACCGCCTTGGTGTACTCGTCGTCGTAGATGATCACCTTGGCGCCCTCGCGCTCGGAGACCTCTTTGACTTGCGGACCGGAGAACTCGCTGTTGAGCAGGATGATGCGGGCGCCGGCCCGGGCGGCGCCGTAGTTGGCGATGACGAACCAACGGGTGTTGCGGGCCAAGATGGCCACCCCGTCGCCGCCTTTGACGCCCATCTCGATCAAGCCGTTGGCCACCGCGTGGGCGGCCTCGTCGAGCTCTCGGTAGGTGACTTCGCCCTCTTCGTCGATGATGGCCCGCGCGTTGGGGTGGCGTCGGGCGTTGAGCGAGGGCAGCATTCCGAATTCGCCCCATTTGGCGATATCGGCTGCCATCGCCGCGGTCTTGAGCGGCGACTCCAGCTTGAACGCACCCGCTTCGAAGATCTTGCGCACGTAGTGCAGTTCGGCTGCGCCCCGTTCGACGTACTGCTGAATCTTGGCGGGGATCTGCCCGGGCAGGTCGCTGAGGTTAGGCATAAATCTCACCATATGTGACGGAGGTCGCAATGCCGCCAGCAGGTTTCCCACGAATTACCATCGATTGCTATGACCGGTCCGGTGACGCTGGAGGTGGCCGGCCGTCAGCTCTCGGTGACCCATCCCGACAAGGTCGTCTTTCCGGGCCCGCGAGCCGGGCACACCAAGCTCGATCTGATCCACTACTACCTGTCGGTGGCCGACGGCGCGCTACGCGGGGTGGCCGACCGGCCGATGATCTTGAAACGGTTCGTCAAGGGCATCACCGAAGAGGCGATATTCCAGAAGCGGGCACCGGCCAAGCGGCCGGACTGGGTGGACGTCGCCACGTTGCGTTATGCGTCGGGCACCTCGGCCGATGAGGCCGTCATTCATGACGCCGCCGGCCTAGCCTGGGTGGTCAACATGGGTTGCGTCGACCTGAATCCGCATCCGGTGCGCGCGGGCGACCTCGAGCACCCCGACGAGCTGCGGGTCGATCTGGACCCGATGCCCGGCGTCGACTGGCAGCGCATCGTCGAGGTGGCATTGGTGGCCCGCGAGGTACTCGAGGACTACGGCCTGACTGCCTGGCCGAAGACGTCGGGGTCGCGGGGCTTCCACGTCTATGCCCGGATCGCCCCGCACTGGCCGTTCGCCAAGGTGCGACTGGCCGCGCAGACCGTCGCACGCGAGGTCGAACGGCGCGTGCCCGATCTGGCGACCAGCCGGTGGTGGAAGGAAGAACGCGAGGGCGTGTTCGTCGACTTCAACCAGAACGCGAAGGACCGCACGGTGGCCTCCGCGTACTCTGTGCGGGCCACCCCGGACGCCCGGGTGTCCACACCGCTGCGCTGGGACGAGGTCACCGACTGTCGCCCGGAGGAGTTCACCATCAACACCATTCCCGGCCGGTTCGCACGGCTAGGCGACCCGTGGGCAGACATGGACAACGCGACCGGCAGCCTCGACCAACTGCTGGCGCTGGCCGACGAACTGGGCCCCCCGGAAAAGGCGCCACGCGGCGCCAGAAAGACGGCAGACGGCAGACGGCGATCCGTGATGCCGCTGATCGAGATCGCCCGCACCAAGACCAAGGACGAGGCGATGGCCGCGCTAAACGCCTGGCGGGAGCGTTATCCCGCGGTCGCCGCTGCGCTAGAGCCGGTCGACGTGCTGATCGACGGCATGCGCGGGCCCAGTTCGATCTGGTACCGCATCCGGATCAATCTGCAGCACATACCGCCCGAGCAACGTCCACCGCAGGAGGAACTGATCGCCGATTACTCCCCTTGGGTCGGCTACACGCCGAAGGCAAGGCCGCGTCACTGACGGCCAAGTGCCACACGCGATACTCTCAGCTGTGCAACAGGGATGGACTCGGCGGGGATTCCTGCAGGTCGCCGGGGCCGCTGGGCTGCTCGCAGCGTGCTCCAAACCCAACCGGGGGCCGGGATCGGCCGGCGCGGTGACGGTGACTCACCTGTTCGGTCAGACCGTCGTCAAGGAACCGCCCAAGCGGGTGGTGAGCGCCGGCTACACCGAACAGGACGACCTGCTGGCGGTGGGCGTGGTGCCGATCGCGGTGACCAACTGGTTCGGCGACCAGCCCTTCGCGGTCTGGCCCTGGGCGCAGCCGAAACTCGGTGCGGCGCAACCAGTTGTGCTGAGCCTGGACAACGGGGTACAGGTGGATCAGATCGCCGGCCTCAAGCCGGACCTGATCGTGGCGACCAACGCCGGCCTGGATTCCGACACATACCAGAAGCTGTCCGCGGTCGCGCCGACCATCGCGCAGTCCGACGGTGACGCATTCTTCGAGCCGTGGCGAGACCAGGCCACCACGATCGGCCAGGCGGTGTTCCAAGCCGACCAAATGAAGGCGTTGATTAACGCCGTCGACAGCAAGTTCACCGACGTCGGACAGAAGAATCCGTCCTGGAAGGGCCGCAAGGCGCTGCTGATGCAGGGCCGCATCTGGCAGGGCACCATCGTTGCGACCGGCGCGGGATGGCGCACCGATTTCCTGAACCAGATGGGTCTGGTCGTCGCCGACAGCATCAAGCCCTACGTCAGCGACCACCGCGCGGTGATCCCCCGCGATCACATCAAAGACGTGCTGGATGCCGCCGACGTGGTGATCTGGTCGACGGAGAGCCCCGAGGAGGAACAGGCACTGTTGGCCGACCCAGAGGTGGCGGCGGCGCAGGTGACCGCACAGAAACGTCATATCTTCACCTCGAAGGACCTGGCCGGAGCGATCGCCTTCGCGTCGCCCCTGAGTTACCCCGTCGTCGCCGACCAACTGCCCCCACAGCTAGCCAAGATCCTGGGCTGACGCCGCTCTGAGGCTTTGCTAAGGCAGCTCTGGCAGTGCGCGAAATGTCTCGCGTTCGGCTCGATTCCGGAGCTAACGTCGACTCATGACTGTGACGGAGATCACCGATTTCCCGGGGGGCCTCGACTTGGCATGCACCATGCTCGACTACGGTGACCAGGCGCTGATCCTGCAGTGCGACAGCACCGCCGAAGTGTTGTCATGGACTGAGGCACTGCGGGCGGCACGGTTACCCGGCGTCGTCGACATCGTCCCAGCCTCGGTCACCGTCCTGGTGAGACTCGACGGACCACGCTTTCAGGGCGTCACCCGGCAGCGCATCAGAAGGTTGCAGGTAGTCGGTGCGGTTGCGAATTCCGATCTCGGCGATCCGGCTGACGACATCGTGGTCGACGTCGTCTACGACGGTCCCGATCTCGACCTCGTCGCCAGCCACACCGGCTTGAGCCCGGCGCAGGTCATCAACGCCCACACCGGCACTCGGTGGCGGGTGGGATTCGCCGGGTTCGCGCCGGGATTTGCCTATCTGATCGGCGGCGACGAGCGGCTTCGCGTGCCGCGACAGTCCGAACCGCGGACGTCGGTGCCAGCCGGCGCGGTGGGCCTGGCCGGCGAATTCAGCGCGGTCTATCCGCGGCGGTCACCCGGCGGTTGGCAGATCATCGGTCACACGGACGCGGTGTTGTGGGACATCGATCGACCCGACCCGGCGCTGCTCACGCCGGGCCGCTGGGTCCGGTTCAGGGCTCACTAGCTCGGAGGATCCTTATGACGACGTTGGAAATTCTGCGCACCGGCCCGCTGGCGGTCGTTCAGGACCTCGGCCGCACCGGGCTCGCACACCTCGGCGTCGGCCCGTCCGGTGCCGCCGACCGCCGATCGCACACGCTGGCCAACCGGCTGGTCGCCAATCCCGACGACCGGGCCACCGTGGAAGTGACATTCGGCGGTTTGACCGCCCGGGTCCGTGGCGGCGACCTCGATATCGCCGTGACGGGCGCGGACACCGACCCGACCGTCAACGGAATCATGTTCGGCACCAACAGCATTCACCATGTGCGCGACGGTCAGGTGATATCGCTCGGCACACCTGCGGCCGGGCTGCGGACGTATCTGGCCGTGCGCGGCGGCATCTGCGTCACACCGGTACTGGGCTCCCGCAGCTACGACGTGATGTCGGCGATCGGCCCATTGCCGCTGCAGGCCGGCGATGTATTGCCGGTCGGCGAACACACCGACGATTACCCCGAACTCGACCAGGCCCCGGTGGCCGCCATCACCGCGGATGTGGTCGAGCTGCTGGCGATACCCGGGCCGCGCGACAACTGGTTCGTCGACCCCGACGCCCTGGTCCACACCGACTGGGTGGCCTCCGACCGAAGCGACCGGGTGGGAATGCGCCTGGTCGGGCGTCCCTTGCGGCACCGCGACCCGGACCGGCAGCTGCCCAGTGAGGGTGCGACGCGCGGCGCCATCCAGGTGCCGCCCAACGGGCTACCGGTGATCCTGGGTCCCGATCACCCGGTCACCGGCGGCTACCCGGTTATCGGCGTGGTGATCGACGGGGACATCGACAAGGTTGCCCAGGTGCGACCCGGACAGCATGTGCACCTCCATTGGGCGCGGCCCCGCCTGGCCAGATAGCCGCGCACCAGCACGGCCTGGTAGAAACAAGGATCGTGCACACCGCACGCCTGGTTCACACCGCCGATCTGGACAGCCACACGCGCCAGAGCATCTACCAGATGGTCACTACGGCGTTCAAGGGTGACTTCACCGACACCGATTGGGAACACACACTCGGCGGGATGCACGCGCTCGTCTGGCGCCACGGCGCGATCATCGCGCACGCCGCGGTGGTGCAGCGCCGGCTGATCTACCGGGGCAGCGCGCTGCGCTGCGGTTACGTGGAAGGTGTTGCGGTACGCGAAGATTGGCGCGGGCAGGGGCTGGTTCGCGCACTGCTGGACGGTGTCGAGCAGGTGATGCGCGGCGCCTACCAGCTCGGGGCGCTCAGCTCCTCGGTGCGGGCCCGCAGCTTGTATGCGGCGCGCGGCTGGCTGCCCTGGCTCGGCCCGACGTCAGTGCTGGCTCCCACCGGCCCGACCCGCACCCCCGACGACGACGATTCCATATTCGTCCTGCCGGTAAGCGTGACCCTGGACACCTCTGCGGAGCTGATGTGCGACTGGCGCGACGGAGACGTCTGGTAAGTCTCACACTCCGGGTGACGTTGGGGTGATCGGAAATTCACACACCCGGATCCCTGCCAGAAGCGCCCGGGCAACAATGGATTTCTAGCGTGATCGGCAAGCTCGATGACGTTAGGAGTCTTCATGTTCGCCCGCCGTTCGCACGTTATCTCCCAATGGGATCCCGAAGATGTGGTCGCATGGGAGGCGGGCAACAAAGACATCGCCCGGCGCAACCTGATCTGGTCGGTGGCCGCCGAACACGTCGGATTCTCCATCTGGTCGATCTGGTCGGTGATGGTGCTGTTCATGCCGGCGTCGGTGTACGGGTTCTCGGCCGGAGACAAATTCCTGCTCGGCGCCACGGCGACGTTGGTCGGCGGCTGTCTGCGCTTCCCGTACACCTTTGCCACCGCGAAGTTCGGCGGCCGCAACTGGACCATTTTCTCGGCGGTGGTGTTGCTGATTCCTACCGTCGGAACCATTGTCCTGCTGGCCAATCCAGGTTTGCCGCTATGGCCGTACCTGGTGTGCGCCGCGCTGGCCGGTCTCGGCGGCGGCAACTTCGCCTCCTCCATGACGAACATCAACGCGTTCTATCCCCAACGGCTCAAAGGCTGGGCGCTGGCACTCAACGCCGGCGGCGGAAACCTTGGCGTACCGATGATCCAGCTGATCGGTCTGCTGGTGATCGCCACCGCTGGCGACCGCGAGCCCTACTGGGTCTGCGCGGTGTACTTGGTGCTGCTGGCCGTGGCCGGTGTCGGTGCGGCGTTGCACATGGACAACCTCGAGCAGTACCGCATCGAGATGAACACCATGCGCAAGGTGCTGGCCGAGCCGCACACCTGGGTGATCTCAACGCTCTACATCGGCACCTTCGGATCGTTCATCGGCTTCTCCTTCGCATTCGGTCAGGTGCTACAGATCAACTTCATCACCGGCGGTCAGAGCACCGGTCAAGCCGCCCTGCACGCGGCCCAGATCGCGTTCTTGGGACCACTTTTGGGCTCGCTGTCCCGGGTGTACGGGGGCCGGCTAGCCGACCGCCTCGGTGGCGGGCGGGTAACCTTGGGCGCGCTGTGCGCCATGATTCTCGCGGCTGGAATACTGGTCAGCGTAAGCGCTTTCGGCGATCACCGGACCGGGCCCGCGCCGGCCTCGATAATGATCGGCTACATCGTGGGCTTCGTGGCGCTGTTCATCCTGTCCGGAATCGGCAATGGCTCAGTGTACAAAATGATTCCGTCGATCTTCGAGGCCCGCAGCCACTCACTTCCGTTGAGTGAGGCCGAACGCCGGCAATGGTCGCGTTCCATGTCCGGTGCCCTGATCGGCTTTGCTGGAGCAGTCGGCGCGCTGGGTGGTGTCGGCGTCAATCTTGCCCTGCGCCAGTCATACTCGAGCAATGGGACTGCCACGTCGGCCTTCTGGGTCTTTGTGGGCTTCTACATCGCTGCATCGATGCTGACGTGGCTGATCTACGTGCGCCGGCCGCTTACCGCGGCCACTGGTACGGCGGCACCCGCCGGTCTGGCTTACGTGTAAAGAATCTCGGCGCAGTCAAGCCGGATTCATCCGCGCTTGACGGCCGGGGCGGGGTGGTGGCAGTGCCGGTTGTGCCGGCGCGTTGATCCCGGCCATCTTCGCGGCACGCAGCCGGTCCTTGGATGTCAGCGAGAGCGTCGACACGGGGCGCGCGCGAGTCGGGCTTGCTGATCGGATTCTGTGCTGCGATGGGGTGACGGGGCTACCTGGCTGATGTATGCGCGCCGTCCCGGCACACCTGTGATCAAGAACGCAGATGAGGGCAATGCTGCAGCAATTGCCAGGTAACGCTTGCGAAATGTGCCTGGCATACCAAGGACATATGGCCCAGTCAACGTCTGCGCCACTCGCTGGCTACCGGATCGCAGTCACCTCAGCCCGTCGTGCGGACGAGCTATGTGCGCTGCTGAGTCGTCATGGGGCGGAGGTCTTCGCCGCACCTGCGATCAGCATGATCGCCCTGCCCGACGATGACGAATTGCACAGCAACACCGAGGCATTGATCGCCAATCCGCCAGACATCCTGGTGGCCCATACCGGGATCGGCTTTCGTGGCTGGGTGGCGGCGGCCGAAGGCTGGGGCCTGGCGACCGAACTCATCGAGTCCCTGTCGTCGGCGCGAATTGTCTCGCGCGGGCCGAAGGCAACCGGTGCATTGCGTGCCGCCGGACTGCGCGAAGAGTGGTCCCCGGAATCCGAATCTTCGCAGGAGGTTTTGGAATACCTGCTCGAGACCGGAGTCGCCAATAAGCGCATCGCCATTCAGCTGCACGGCGCGGCCGACGGGTGGGACCCCTTCCCGGAGTTTCTCGGCGGTCTGCGCGCCGGGGGGGCCGAGGTGGTTCCGATCCGGGTATACCGGTGGAAGCCAGTGCCATTGGACGGCGAGTTCGATCAGCTGGTCGCCGGCATCGCTCGATGCCAGTTCGACGCGGTGAGCTTCACGTCGGCTCCTGCAGCGGTGGCCGTGCTGGAGCGCAGCCGCGAACTCGACATCGAGGATCGGGTGCTGGCGGCGTTCCGCGGCAGTGTGCATGCGATGTGTGTAGGCCCGGTGACGTCGAAGCCGTTGATCCAGCATGGCGTGCCGACGTCCGCCCCGGAGCGAATGCGGTTGGGGGCCTTGGCCCGCCATATCGCCGAGGAACTGCCGTTGCTGAGTTCGTGCAGCGTGCAGGCCGCCGGCCACCTGGTCGACATCAGGGGGACCTGCGTGCTGGTCGACGGGTCGGTCAAGACGGTGTCCGGCTCGGGCATGGCGATCCTGCGTGCGCTGGCACATCGGCCCGGCGATGTGGTCGGACGCGCAGAGCTGCTGCGGGTGTTACCTGGCAACGGCGATGACACCCACGCGGTGGACACCGCCGTGCTTCGTCTGCGGACGGCCCTGGGCGACAAGAACATCGTTGCGACCGTGGTCAAGCGGGGTTACCGACTGGCGCTCGACGGCGAGCACGACGCAGCATGAGCCTGGTCCTGACCGCCCACGGTACCCGCCGATCGGCCGGCGTCGCGGTGATCGGCGACCTCGCCGCCCGGGTGGGTGAACTGCTCGACCGAACCATTCTGGTGGCGTTCGTCGATGTGCTGGGCCCCACACCCAGCGAGGTGCTGTCGGATCTGCCCGCCGGGCGCGAGCCCGCAATCGTGGTGCCGGCGTTCCTGTCTCGCGGCTACCACGTGCGTGCCGATTTGCCCGCGCACATCGAAGCCAGCGGGCATCCCAACGTCGTCGTCGCGCCCGCGCTCGGACCGGGTCAGGAGATCGCCCGGATCCTCTACCAGAATCTGGTGGAAACCGGCTGGCATCCGGACGATTCGGTGATTCTTGCGGCGGCAGGCACCTCAGATCTCCGGGCCCGCGCCGACTTGGACAACGCCGCGACGTTGCTGTCGGCCCTGACCGGGTCACCGGTGCAGCTGGGTTTCGCGGCCACCGGCAGCCCTACCATCCGCGACGCCGTCACCACCACCCGCCGGCGGGGGGCGCGCCGCGTCGTGGTGGCTTCCTATCTGCTGGCCGACGGCCTGTTCCAGGAGCGGCTGGACTGCTGCGGCGCCGACCTCGTCACACGGCCGCTGGGCACCCATGCCGGGCTGCCCGGGCTGGTGGCCCAGCGGTTCCGCGATGCCGCCTTAACCCACCGGTACGAGGATCAAAGGGCTTTCCCGACAAGGCACGCCGACACCGGCGTGGCTTGATCTTTGGTGATATCCGGGTAATCCTGGCTTTATGGCCCGTAACGAAGAGCCCTCGCGAGGACTCCTCGATGATGTGGCAAAGATGCTTCGTTTGCCTTTCCGGACACCGGAGTTCATCGACCGTATCTTCACCGGTAGCGTCAACCAGGTCGGACGCCGCACGCTCTACATGCTGATCACCACGTGGGATGCCGCCGGCGGCGGACCTTTTGCCGCAAGTGCGATCGCTTCCACGGGTCTGTCCAAGACAGCAGAAATCGTCCAGTCCATGCTGGTCGGTCCGGTGTTCAACCCGCTGCTCAAGATGCTGGGCGCCGATAAGATTGCCGTCCGGGCGTCGTTGTGCGCTTCACAACTCGTGGGACTGGGCATCATGCGCTATGGCGTGCGCTCCGAGCCCCTGCACTCCATGACCGTGGAGCAGTTGGTGGATGCCATCGGGCCGACGATGCAGCGATATCTCGTCGGCAAGATCGACTAGGCAGCCATCCGGGCCGCGAACCGCCCGACCTGGATACGGCCGTCGGCGGTGACGCGTACCGGGTAGCACGGCACCGAAACCTGCTCGTCGTCCAGGCAGGAACCATCGTCCAGCGCGAAAGCTTGCTTGAGGATCGGCGATTGGACGGTGGCGCGGCCGGCGCGGTCGCCAACGATGCCGCGAGACAACACCGCCGCGCCGGAGAACGGGTCGATGTTCCCGATCGCGTGCACCGTGCCGTCGTCAAGCCGGAACAGAGCCGCCTGGGAGCCGTCGTCCAGCAGCACACCGACGCCGCGCCCCGGAATAAGGTGCTCGTAGTCACAGGCGGTGATCCACACCTGAATGTCGTTGGTCGTAGTCATGATTCCTCCCTGATTGTGGCGACCTAGCCGCGAACCCGCGGGATGCCAATGGGCACAGGAACTTTGCGCCCGGAACGCTCGGTGAATGACACCGTCTGGTCGACGGCGTCGGGGGCGTTGACAAAGGAGACGAACCTCGAGAGCTTGTCCGGATCCTCCAGCACGCCCTTCCATTCACACCGATAGTTCGCGACGTGCCGCTCAATAGCCGCCTCGAATTCCCCGGCAAGGCCCAGTGAGTCGTCGCACACCACAGCACGCACGTGGTCCAGGCCGAGCGATTCGACCCACGGCGCGGTGCGCTGCAACCGGTCGGCTGTGCGGATGTAGTACATGAGGAACCGGTCGATGTAGCAGACCAGAGTGGCGGTGTCCAGGTCACCGGCCAGCAGTTGGGCGTGCTTGGGGGTCATGCCGCCGTTTCCGCCGACGTAGAGGTTCCAGCCCTGCTCGGTGGCGATCACGCCGACGTCCTTGCCGCGCGCTTCGGCGCACTCCCGCGCGCAACCCGAGACGCCCAACTTGATTTTGTGGGGCGCCCGCAACCCGCGGTAGCGCAGTTCGAGATCGATGGCCAGTTGCACCGAATCCTGTTGGCCGTAGCGGCACCAGTCGCTGCCGACGCAACTCTTCACGGTCCGCAGCGCCTTGCCGTAGGCGTGACCGGACTCCATCCCCGCGTCGACCAGCCGCTTCCAGATCGCGGGCAACTGGTCGACCCGGGCGCCGAACATGTCGATTCGCTGGCCGCCGGTGATCTTGGTGTAGAGGCCGAAATCCTGGGCGATCTGACCGATCAGGATGAGGTGCTCGGGCTTGATGTCACCGCCGGGAACCCGCGGCACTACCGAGTAGCTGCCGTTGCGCTGGATGTTGGCCAGGAAGTGGTCGTTGGAATCCTGCAGCGAGGCCTGCTCCCCATCCAGAATGTGGTCGGACCCGGTGGACGCCAGGATGGAGGCAACGACGGGTTTGCAGATGTCGCAACCTTTTCCACGCCCGAAGCGCTCTAGTAGGCCGGAGAAGGTGCGGATCTCGGTGGCTGCGATGAGTTGGAACAGCTCCGCCCGCGACTGCCCGAAGTGTTCGCAGAGTGCCTTGGACTGCTCCACCCCCTCGGCTTCCAGCAGCTGCTTGAGTAGCGGCACGCAGGACCCGCACGACGTGCCGGCCGCGGTGCAGGCCTTCAGCGCCGGGACATCGGCGCAGCCGTCGGCGATGGCGCACTTCAGGTCACCCTTGGTGACGTTGTTGCAGGAGCAGATCTGGGCCGAATCCGGCAGTGCTCCGATGCCCAGCGCACCGCCGGCACCAGCCGATCCGGCCGGTGCAATGAGCGTCAAAGGATCACCGGGCAATTCACTGCCGACCATGGGCCGCAGGACGCCGTACGCCGACGCGTCTCCTACCAGCACACCGCCCAGCAACGTCCTGGCGTCGTCGGAGAGCACCAGCTTGGCGTAGGTGCGGTTCACCGCGTCGTTGATCGCGACCTCGAGGCAGTTATCGGTGCTGCCCATCGCGTCGCCGAAGCTGGCGACGTCGACGCCGAGTAGCTTGAGCTTGGTGGACAGATCGGGCTCGGGGAACTCCGCGGAGCCGTCGACCAGCCGATCGGCCACCACTTCGGCGCTGGTGTAACCCGGCCCCACCAGGCCGTAGCACCGACCGTCGATGGCAGCGACCTCGCCGACCGCGTAGATTTCGGGATCGCTTGTGCGACAGGCTAAGTCGGTGATGACACCGCCCCGCGGGGCGATTTTCAGTCCGGCCGCCCGGGCCAACTCGTCGCGCGGCCGGATGCCGGCGGCGAAAATCACCAGGCCGGCGTCGATCACTTGGCCGTCGGAAAGCTTCACCTTCATTGACTCGAAGCCATCCGAATGCACAACGCGCTCAATCGCTTCGGTGCCGGTTCCGACGTGGATGTCGATCCCGAGGTCGCCGATCATCCGGGCCAGCAGCGCCCCGCCAGCCTCGTCGATTTGCTGAGCCATCAAGCGCGGCATCATCTCGACCACGTGCGTCGGCAAACCGAACTGGCGCAACGCATTAGCGGCCTCCAGGCCTAACAGGCCACCGCCGATCACTACGCCGGCCTCGGCGCGACCGGACTCGATCGTGCGCTGGGCGCCGGCGCGGATGGCGTCGAGGTCATCAAGGGTTCGGTAGACGTGGCACGAAGACAGGTCGTGGCCGCTGACCGGTGGGACGAAGGCGTAGGACCCGGTGGCCAGTACCAGAGCATCGTAGCCGTAAGTCTCGCCGCCCTCGGTGACCACGGTCTTTGCCGCACGATCGACTTCGACGACGCGGGTGTTCAGCAGTAGCTGCACCTGCGGGTCGCCGGCGTAGGTGTTACCGGGCAGCGCCAGCAGGCGGCGGTCCCAGCTTTCGGTGTAAGAGGTCAGGCCCACGCGGTCGTAGGCGGCGTCGGCCTCCTCGGACAGCACGGTGATGCGCCACGAGCCGCCTTTTTTCCCGACACCGCCGCGGGCGCGCAGCGCCTCGACGAACCGGTGGCCAACCATGCCGTGGCCGACCACGACGACGCGCCGGAGCGCGGCGCGCGCGGGAGCACTTCCAGCAGAGGGCATGTCATGAGATTACGAACCCGATGTTGCCGAGAATGACGCGAAATATGACGCATGCATCACGCCGCCCTCACAGCAGGCAATCACCTGTGTGACGATGTTCGCTTTCAGCGAACGAGCAGGTGGAACTTTAGCGCACCAGACTCATGTTTTACCGAGTAGCCGACCACCACAGCGTCGGACACAGCTAACTCACAACGAAGAGTAAGGAGTCAACCATGAGTAATCTCGCCTTGTGGTCGCGTCCGGCGTGGGACACCGACCGGTGGCTGCGGGACTTTTTCGGCCCTGCGTCCTCTGACTGGATCAGGCCCGGTACCAGCGGTTTCAACCCCGCGGCGGAGGTGCTCAAGGACGGCGACGACGCGCTGGTGCGGGTCGAGCTCCCGGGTGTCGATGTCGAGAAGGACGTCAACGTCGAGGTCGACAAGGGTCACCTGGTGATTCACGGCGAACACCGCGACGAGCACGCCGAAGAGGAGCACGGTCGCACCCTGCGGGAGATCCGTTACGGGTCGTTCCGCAGGTCATTCCAGCTCCCGGCGCACGTCACCGGCGAGGCCATCTCGGCGTCGTATGACGCGGGGGTGCTGACCGTCCGAGTTACCGGCGCTTATGCCGGGGCGCAGCCGCAGCGCATCGCTATCACGAAGTAGGACGCAATCACGAAGTAGGACAACCGAAACGCCGCCGATCCGGTGGGGCCAACGGCTCTGCCGGATCGACGTGCTATCGCCAGCGCGCAAGCAACTCGTTGGCCCGGGCTGACAACGCGTACTGGAAGAACGGGCCGAAGCTAATCCGGGCAACACCGAGCGGGCCGAATGAGGCCGGGTTGTCCTGATCCGGCATCGCGATCGCGTTGACCGGCAACGGCAACTCAGTGGCCAAGCGCCGCAACGTCTCCGGGTCATGTCGCGCCACCGGGTACAACACGTCGGCGCCGGCTTCGGCCGCTTCGGTGAGCCGTGCCACGGCGACGTCGACGAGGTCTGGGCCAGCTTCTGCGGCACCGCCGTCTTTGCGCAGAAACACATCGGTGCGCGCGTTGATCACCACGTGTACCCCGGACGCATCGGCGGCCGCGCGCAAGGCGCCCACCACCTCGGCGTGCTCGCTGGATGAACGAAGCCGCCCGCCCTCGGAGTGCACGGTGTCTTCGATGTTGAGACCGACTGCGCCGACCTCCAGCAGGCCCTCGATCAGGCGCGGCGCCGGCAACCCGTAGCCGGCCTCGACGTCGACCGAGACCGGTAGGTCGACCGCCGCGGTGATCTGGGCGACGCGGGCGAGTACGTCGTCAAACTGCATACCCTCGTTGTCGGGTTTGCCAATCGAATCCGCTAGCGGATGGCTGCCCACGGTCAGCGCCGCAAACCCGGCGTCCGCGGCCAATTTCGCCGACCAGGCGTCCCACACGGTGGGCAGGACAACCGGGGCGCCAGGTCGATGAAGTTGCAGCAGTTCTCGGGCCCGTTCGGCTGGTTCCAGCGGCATCGCAACGCTGCTTTCTGGTAGCGGGACACAACATGTCCAACGTCCGCCTCAAACAGCGGATACTATCGACTGGCGTACTGTGATCCGTAACACCTTCGGCCCGGGGAGCATCGATTGTCCACTGCCACTGAACTCACCGAACTGCATGAGCTGATGCGGGGCCTGCGGCGGTGCGTGACCTCGCTGAAGTCGCGCTATGGAGACAATCCGGCGACGCGTCGCATCGTCATCGACGCCGATAGAATCCTCAGCGACATCGAACTACTCGACAGCGATGTTGCTGAATTGGACCTGACCCGAGCCACCGTTTACCAATCCAGCGAGAAGATTGCCATCCCGGACACCCAGTACGACACCGACTTCTGGCGCGATGTCGACGACGAGGGTGTCGGAGGTCACAGCAGGTACTGACAGACGCCCGACTACGAAGCCCGACCACGGAGCGGGTGGTCATTCTGTGTACCCTTCGAGCTACAGCCCGTTCGAAGAGGAACAACACATCAGATGAGCGCACCAACGGCGAGCCGTTCTGAGTCCGGCGTCTTTTCACCAACCCGCCCCCAGATTGGGCGCAAAACGCTACGCACCGACCGGTGGTGGCTGCAGCCCCTGAGGATCAATCTGGGCTTCGCGGCGTTCGTCATCTACGCGACAGCGCGCGCGTTCCAGCAGGATCACTACTTCGTCTCGAAGTATCACTACCTGACGCCGTTTTACTCGCCGTGCGTAAGCAAGGGTTGCGTCGTTGAGGCCAGCGAGTTCTGGCCACGGATCCTGCCAGACGTGTGGTGGTTACCCTACGCGGCGCTGACCCTGCCGTTCCTGCTGCTGTTCCGGCTGACCTGCTATTACTACCGCGGCGCCTACTACCGCACGGTGTGGCAGTCGCCCACCGCGTGCGCGGTGGCCGAGCCCCGCGTCCACTACACCGGCGAGACCAAACTCCCGCTGATCATCCAGAACACCCATCGGTACTTCTTCTACATCGCCGGCATCATCTCAGTGATCAACACCTGGGATGCCATCGTCGCCTTCCACTCGCCGGACGGCCCGGGCGGATTCGGCTTCGGGTTGGGCAATCTCATCCTGCTCGGCAACGTCATCATGCTGTGGATCTACACGCTGTCCTGCCACTCCTGCCGGCACGTCACCGGCGGCCGGCTCAAGCACTTCTCCAAACACCCTGTGCGGTATTGGATCTGGACCCAGGTCAGCAAGATCAACGAGCGGCACAAGATGTACGCCTGGATCACCCTGGGCACGCTGATGCTCACCGACTTCTACATCCTGCTGGTATCCAGCGGCACCATCTCCGACTTGCGATTCATTGGCCATTGAGAAGGCCATTGAGAAGGCCACTGAGAAGGCCACTGAGAAGGCCAGACAGCACGTCGGCCAGACGAAAATCCAAAATTTGAGCGAGGTTTCATGGTTGAGGTCGAACGGCACGCCTACGACGTAGTCGTGATTGGTGCCGGCGGCGCGGGGCTACGTGCCGTCATCGAAGCGCGCGAGCGTGGTCTGAAGGTCGCGGTGGTGACCAAGTCCCTATTCGGCAAAGCACACACGGTGATGGCCGAGGGCGGTTGCGCGGCCTCGATGGGCAACGCCAACCCGAAAGACAACTGGCAGACTCACTTTGGCGACACCATGCGGGGCGGGAAGTTCCTGAACAACTGGCGGATGGCCGAGTTGCACGCCAAGGAGGCACCGGACCGCGTTTGGGAGCTGGAGACCTACGGCGCGCTGTTCGACCGCACCAAGGACGGCCGAATCAGCCAGCGCAACTTCGGCGGACACACCTACCCGCGCCTTGCGCATGTCGGTGACCGCACCGGCCTGGAACTGATCCGCACCATGCAGCAGAAGGTCGTCTCGCTGCAGCAGGAGGATTTCGCCGAGTTCGGCGACTACGAAGCCCGGATCAGGGTGTTCGCCGAGTGCACCGTCACCGAGCTGCTCAAGGACGACTCGGAAAACCCGGGGCGAATCGCCGGGGCGTTCGGTTATTGGCGAGAGAGCGGCAACTTCGTGCTGTTCGAGGCGCCCGCGATTGTGCTGGCCACCGGTGGCATCGGCAAGTCGTTCAAGGTGACCTCGAACTCCTGGGAGTACACCGGCGACGGTCACGCCCTGGCGCTGCGCGCCGGCGCGACGCTGATCAACATGGAGTTCGTCCAGTTCCACCCCACGGGCATGGTCTGGCCGCCCAGTGTGAAGGGGATCCTGGTCACCGAGGGTGTCCGGGGCGACGGCGGGGTGCTAAAAAACTCGGAAAATTCCCGTTTCATGTTCGGCTACATCCCGCCGGTGTTCAAAGGCCAGTACGCCGAGGACGAGCAAGAGGCCGACCAGTGGCTCAAGGACAACGACTCGGCCCGCCGCACCCCGGACCTGCTGCCCCGCGATGAGGTGGCGCGGGCGATCAACTCCGAGGTCAAGGCCGGCCGCGGCACCCCGCACGGTGGGGTTTACCTGGATATCGCGTCCCGGCTGACCCCGGCCGAGATCAAGCGCCGGTTGCCGTCGATGTACCACCAGTTCATGGAATTGGCCGAGGTCGACATCACCAAAGAGCCCATGGAGGTCGGGCCCACCTGTCATTACGTGATGGGCGGCATCGAGGTCGACGCCGACACCGGCGCGGCCAAGGTTCCCGGACTGTTCGCCGCGGGTGAATGCTCCGGCGGCATGCACGGCTCCAACCGGTTGGGCGGCAACTCGCTGTCGGATCTGCTGGTATTCGGCCGGCGCGCCGGACTGGGGGCCGCCGACTACGTGCGAGCCCTGAGCAGCCGCCCGGCGGTCTCGGATGAGGCCGTCGAGGACGCCGCAAAGTTCGCCCTCAAGCCGTTCTCGGGACCCACCGACGGCTCGGCACCGGAAAATCCGTATGCACTGCAGATGGATCTGCAGCACGTGATGAACGACCTGGTCGGCATCATCCGCAAAGAGGACGAGATCACCCGAGCGCTGAAGCTGTTGAAGGAGCTGTGGGCGCGGTACCAGCACGTGCAGGTCGAAGGCCAGCGGCGGTACAACCCCGGCTGGAACTTGGCGATCGACCTGCGCAACATGTTGATGGTCAGCGAATGCGTGGCCAAGGCGGCACTGGAGCGCACCGAAAGCCGCGGCGGGCACACCCGCGACGACCACCCGAGCATGGATTCCAGCTGGCGCAACACATTACTGGTGTGCAAAGAGGCCTCTCCGGATGAGGCCGAGGCCACCGGCGACCACATCACCATCACCCGCGAGGAGCAAATCCCGATGCGGCCAGACTTGCTGGAGCTCTTCAAGATCTCTGAACTGGAGAAGTACTACACCGACGAAGAGCTGGCCGAGCACCCGGAACGGAGAGCTTAATGGCATACAACGCGAGCATGCAGGTCTGGCGCGGTGACGAAAGCGGTGGGGCGCTCCAAGAATTCACCGTCGAGGTCAACGAGGGTGAAGTGGTGCTCGACGTCATTCACCGGCTGCAGCAGACGCAAACACCGGATCTGGCGGTGCGCTGGAACTGCAAAGCCGGCAAGTGCGGATCGTGCTCGGCGGAGATCAACGGCAGACCCCGCCTGATGTGCATGACCCGGATGTCGACGTTCGAGGAGAACGAAGTCGTCACCGTCACCCCCATCCGCGCCTTCCCGGTGATCCGCGACCTGGTGACCGACGTGTCGTTCAACTACGAGAAGGCCCGCGAGATCCCGTCATTCACGCCACCTAAGCAACTGCAGCCGGGCGAGTACCGGATGGCCCAGGTCGACGTCGCGCGGTCGCAGGAATTCCGCAAGTGCATCGAGTGCTTTCTGTGCCAGAACGTCTGCCACGTCATCCGCGACCATGACGAGAACAAAGAGGCGTTTTCCGGTCCGCGCTTCTTGATGCGGGTCGCTGAGCTCGACATGCATCCACTCGACACGGTGGACCGGCAGAAACAGGCGCAGGAGGAATTCGGCCTGGGTTATTGCAACATCACCAAGTGCTGCACCGAGGTTTGCCCCGAGCACATCAAGATCACCGACAACGCGTTGATCCCGATGAAAGAGCGGGTCGCCGACCGCAAGTACGACCCCGTCGTGTGGCTGGGTAACAAGCTGTTCAAGCGTTAAATCGCTTGCTGCACCGGGTATCCCGGTGACATGCGAGGAACGACCAGCGACAACGAGATTCGGACGGCTATTCGGGAGTTGTCCACACGCGCCGAGCTGGCGCGTAAGGAGGGACGGCACGACGACGCGGGCGAGATCGAGCAGCGCATCGATGCCTACCGAAAAGAACTGAGCGAACGGCCGTAAGCTAAGCCCTGGCCACCGTCGGCGCTAGACGCCGAGGCGGCGAAAAACGCTCCGGTGGAACACGATCGGGGCCACCTCGGCGTCCACCGACACCTCACTGACCCGCAATACCACAATGGTGTGGTCGCCGGCCGGAATGAGTTGCTCGATGGCACTTTCTAGCCACAACGCGGTGCCCTTGATGAATACGGCGCCGGAGTCGCGAGATTCCGTCTCCAAGCCCGCGAACCGGTCCCCGGTCTTGGCGGCCAGGGCGCGGGCGGCCGCATCGTGAGCCTCGCCGAGCACACTGATCCCCAACATCGGCGCGCCCTTCAGCTTGGGCCAGGTCGTGGACGTGTTTTGCACGCAAAACGAGACCAGCGGCGGCTCCAGCGAAACCGGTACGAAGGTACTGGCCGCAAGGCCTTCTCTAGCGCCGTCCACCTCAGCGGCGATGGCGATAACCCCGGACGGAAAATGGCCGAAAGCCTCCCGCAGCGACGTCGGCGTCAGCTTGTTATTCGAGTTCACCGGGCTTCATTCGCTCCTCGCGCCGAGAACGGGATTCTGCGTTTCGACCCTACCCGGCGCCCTGTGCGTACCCATATCGGGAAGCCACCTCCGGGTGCGCACGCACCCTGCCTTTCCCGGCATTGCCGCCGTAAACGGAGCAGATCGGGTCAGCCGGTTTAGGCGATTGTTGCGGCCCGAGCCGCGGGTGCTCGGGCCGCAACCACCACCGTTGCCGCAGGTGAGCGTATACGCCAGCGCTGCAGCGACCGTTATCCCCACCGGTTGGTTGGTTCAAGAAGTGAAATGTAGCTCACACTTACTTGCGTGCAACAAGCGAGCCGATATAGTTTAGCGGTGTTACTGGTGGGTAACTTAGACCTAGTACCCAACCACAGGTGGCATTCTCAACGAGGAGGACCGTAGTGAGCCACTACAAGAGCAACGTTCGCGACCAGGAATTCAACCTGTTTGAGGTGCTGGGTGTCGACAAGGCGTTAGGCCAAGGCGAATTCAGCGATCTGGACGCCGACACCGGCCGCGAGATCCTCGCGGAGGTCGCCCGCCTGGCCGAAGGACCCGTTGCCGACTCGTTCATCGAAGGCGACCGCAACCCGCCGGTCTTTGACCCAAAGACCTTCTCGGTGGCGCTGCCGGAGTCGTTCAAGAAGTCCGTCAATGCCGTAATCGACGCCGGTTGGGACAAGGCCGGTCTGGACGAGGCACTTGGCGGCATGCCGATGCCCAAATCGCTGATGTGGGCGATCAACGAACACATTCTCGGTTCCAACCCCGCGGTGTGGATGTACGCCGGTGGCGCCGGATTCGCCCAGATTCTCTACCACCTCGGCACCGAGGAGCAGAAGAAGTGGGCCGTGCTGGCCGCCGAACGGCGCTGGGGATCGACCATGGTGCTCACCGAGCCGGACGCCGGCTCCGACGTGGGCGCCGGCCGCACCAAGGCCATCAAACAGGAGGACGGCACCTGGCACATCGACGGTGTCAAGCGCTTCATCACCTCCGGTGACTCCGGCGACCTGTTCGAGAACATCTTCCACCTGGTGCTGGCTCGCCCGGAGGGCGCCGGTCCCGGCACCAAGGGCCTGTCGCTGTTCTTCGTGCCGAAGTTCCTGTTCGACCCCGAGACGGGCGAGCCCGGCGAGCGCAACGGCGTGTACGTCACCAACGTCGAGCACAAGATGGGCCTGAAGGTCTCGGCCACGTGTGAGTTGTCGCTGGGCCAACACGACAAGCCCGCCATCGGCTGGCTGGTCGGCGAGGTGCACGACGGTATCGCGCAGATGTTTGAGGTCATCGAGCAGGCGCGCATGATGGTGGGCACCAAGGCAATCGCCACCCTGTCCACCGGCTACCTGAACGCTCTGGAGTACGCCAAGTCCCGCGTCCAGGGTGCCGACCTGACCCAGATGACCGACAAGACGGCTCCGCGGGTGACCATCACCCATCACCCCGACGTGCGCCGGTCGCTGATGACCCAGAAGGCCTACGCCGAGGGCCTGCGTGCGCTCTACCTCTACACCGCCACCTTCCAGGACGCAGCGGTCGCCGAGGCAGTGCACGGAGTGACCCCGGAGTTGGCCGCGAAGATCAACGATCTGATGCTGCCGATCGTCAAGGGTGTGGGCTCCGAGCAGGCGTACGCCAAGCTCACCGAGAGCCTGCAGACCTTCGGCGGGTCCGGGTTCCTTCAGGACTACCCGGTTGAGCAGTACATCCGGGACGCCAAGATCGACTCGCTCTACGAAGGCACCACCGCCATCCAGGCGCAGGACTTCTTCTTCCGCAAGATCGTCCGCGACAAGGGTGTGGCGCTGGCGCATGTTTCCGGTGAGATCCAGAAGTTGGTGGACACCGAGTCCGGTAACGGACGGCTCAAGACCGAGCGGGCGCTGCTCGCCAAGGCGCTCACCGACGTCCAGGCGATGGCCGCCTCACTGACCGGCTACCTGATGGCCGCTCAGGAGGACGTCACCAGCCTCTACAAGGTGGGTCTCGGTTCGGTGCGGTTCCTGATGAGCGTGGGCGACCTGGTCATTGGCTGGTTGCTGCAACGTCAGGCGGCCGTGGCGATCGAGGCGTTGGACGCCGGAGCCACCGGCACGGAGCGCTCGTTCTACGAGGGCAAGATCGCGGTCGCATCGTTCTTCGCGAAGAACTTCCTGCCGCTGTTGACCAGCACCCGTGAGGTGATCGAGACCCTGGACAACGACATCATGGAACTCGACGAGGCCGCGTTCTGAGACCGTTTTTCCGAGCACTGACGCAAAGATCCCCCGTCTCATGCAGGCGGGGGATCTTTGCGTTGCGTGTGGCACCGAAGATCGACAGCCACGGGCTCTCCGACACCAAAAAAAGACCGCCGCTGGATCCCCTCACTCCAGCGGCGGCCCGTCTCGTTCGCCCGTCTGCGTTGACCGGCAATCGAACCAGGGATTGCCCCGCGTTGCCGTCGGGGTCGGGGATCAGACCACAACACGAGGCTATCCGGCACCCGAGTACCCGCCCGCTCGCTTCGTTAATCGCCGCTCGGAGAAATTACCGGTCGCCGCGCCACAGCCCGTCAGGCCGGCGTGCGGTGGCGTCCTGGGATCGTCGCCCGCCGCACGCCGATCGTCGAATCGCTCTTCGGCCAGATCCACACCCTGCAAGTCGCCCAACATCTGCTGCTGATCACCGCGTGCTTCGCCCGATGAGACTCCACGGCCACGCCGAGTGGGCAGACTGATCGCCGTGGCTGGTTCCCCAGGCGCTTATCCGTTGAGGGTGCATCCAGGGCGTTGAGTCTGCGTCCACGGCGACGACACGCCGAAAGCAGTCGCCCTGACTGCAGAGTGAAAATAACCCACGTTCCCGAGCACCGGTGGGCCCGCCGACCCCGTTTCAGGCGCGTCCGGACCGCAGAACGACACAGCCGACGGCACACCCTGCGAAGGCGGCCCCGCCGGCAGCCACCGGCGGCGGCTTTCCTTCCGGTTACCTTCGTGAACTCTTACGCCTCGAGGATGGCAGCAACGCCCAGGCCGCCCGCGGCGCAAATCGAGATGAGCGCGCGCACCGGACCCTTGGTTTGGCGCTTCTTCTCGGCCAATTGCTTGGCCGCTTGCGCCAGGATCCGGCCGCCGGTGGCGGCAAAGGGGTGCCCCGCCGCCAGCGACGACCCGTTTACGTTGAGCTTGGACCGGTCGATGGACCCGAGCGCGGCGTCCAGGCCCAGGCGCTCCTTGCAGTACTCGTCGGACTCCCACGCCTGCAGGTGCGCCAGCACCACCGACGCGAACGCCTCGTGGATCTCGTAGAAGTCAAAATCTTGCAGTCCCAGTCCGTTTCTCGCCAGCAGGCGTGGCACCGCGTAGGTCGGGGCCATCAGCAGGCCGTCGTATCCGTTCACGTAGTCGACGGCCGCCGTCTCGGCGTCGACGAAGTAGGCCAGCGGAGACAGCGAGTGATCGGCAGCCCACTGCTCGGACGCCAGCAACGCGACCGAGGCGCCGTCGGTCAGCGGGGTCGAGTTGCCGGCGGTCATGGTCGCATCGCCCGCCTTCACCCCGAACACCGGGCGCAACGCCGCGAGCTTCGCCACGCTGGCGTCCGGCCGCAGGTTGTCATCGCGGTACAGCCCCAAGAAAGGTGTGACCAGGTCGTCGAAGAAGCCCCGGTCGTAGGCGGCGGCCATGTTGCGGTGGCTTGCCACCGCCAGCTCATCCTGGTCGACGCGCTTGACGCCCATCTGCTTGGCGGTGATGGCGGCGTGTTCGCCCATCGAAAGCCCGGTGCGGGTTTCGCTGTTGGCCGGGATCGCGATGCCGAGGTTGGCCGGCAACGTGCCCACCAGCTTCAATCGCTGCACAGTGGACTTGGAACGGCGCACCTTCAGCAGGGTCCGGCGCAGATCCTCACCCAGCGCGATCGGGGCGTCGGAAGTGGTGTCGACCCCGCCGGCCGCGGCTACCTCGTAGCGACCGGCCGCAATGCCGTCGGCGGCGGCGATGGCTGCTTGCAGCCCGGTTCCGCAGGCCTGCTGCACGTCGAACGCCGGCGTGTGCGGCGACAGCTCCGAACCGAGCACGCATTCGCGCATCAGGTTGAAATCGCGGCTGTGCTTGAGCACCGCGCCGCCGATCACCGCCCCCAGCCGCTCACCGCGCAAGTTGAACCGGTCGACCAACCCGCCCAGCGCGGCGGTGAACATGTCCTGGTTGGAGGCTTCGGCGTAGACGCGGTCGGATCGACCGAATGGGATGCGATTGCCGCCGAGCACGGCGACGCGTCGCTTTGCTGCGCTGGTCTTATCACTGCCAGGGGCCACTGTTCTTCTCCGTAGATCGCCGGTAGGTCCGCGGGTTAGTTTTGGGGTATTAGCCCTTCGCAGGCAATACTACCCACTGTTCTTACTCACAAGTAAGTTCGATCCCCTGACACGGAAGGCAAGCTCAGTGGCACCCAAGGTCTCGCCCGATCTGTTCTCCCAGGTTGTCAACTCAAGCCCCGGATCGTTTCTGGCCAAGCAGCTGGGAGTCCCCCAACCCGAGACGCTGCGCCGGTACCGTCCGGGCGACCCGCCGCTGGCTGGTTCGCTGCTGATCGGCGGGCCGCAAGACCAGCCGGGCCGGGTTGCCGAGCCGCTGCGGGCGGCGCTGGACACCGATTACGACGTGGTGGGCAACAACCTGGGCGGGCGTTGGGCGGACTCGTTCGGCGGCCTGGTGTTCGACGCGACCGGCATCACCGAACCCGCGGGGCTGAAGGCCCTGCACGACTTCTTCACGCCCGTCATGCGCAACCTGGGTCCCTGCGCGCGGGTCGTGGTGGTGGGCAGCACGCCGGAGGCGATCGAGAATCCGCACGAGCGGATCGCGCAACGCGCGCTGGAGGGCTTCACCCGCTCGATCGGCAAAGAAATGCGCCGCGGCGGCACCTCGGCGCTGGTCTACCTGGCGCCGGACGCCAAGCCGGCCGCGACCGGCCTGGAATCCACCATGCGGTTCATCCTGTCGGCCAAGTCGGCCTACGTCGACGGCCAGGTGTTCTACGTCGGCGCGGCCGATTCCACGCCGCCAGCCGACTGGGACCGCCCGCTGGACGGCAAGGTGGCCGTCGTGACCGGCGCCGCACGCGGCATCGGCGCCACCATCGCCGAGGTGTTCGCCCGGGACGGAGCCAGCGTGGTCGCGATCGACGTGGAGTCCGCGGCCGAGGCGCTGGCTGAAACCGCCAGCAAGGTCGGCGGCACACCGCTGTGGCTGGATGTCACCGCCGACGACGCGGTGGAGAAGATCTCCGAGCACCTGCGCGACCACCACGGCGGCAAGGCCGACATCCTGGTGAACAACGCCGGCATCACCCGGGACAAGCTGCTGGCCAACATGGACGACGCCCGCTGGGACGCCGTCGTGGCCGTCAATCTGCTTGCGCCGCTGCGTCTTACCGAAGGGCTGGTGGCCAACGGGACCCTCGGGGAGGGCGGCCGGGTAATCGGGCTGTCGTCGATCGCCGGCATCGCGGGCAACCGCGGGCAGACCAACTACGGCACCACCAAAGCCGGCATGATCGGTATCACCCAGGCGCTGGCCCCGAAACTGGCCACCAACGGCATCACGATCAACGCGGTGGCTCCTGGCTTCATCGAAACCAAGATGACCGCCGCCATCCCACTGGCCACCCGCGAGGTGGGTCGCCGGCTGAACTCGCTACTGCAGGGCGGCCAACCCGTCGACGTCGCAGAGACCATCGCCTACTTCGCCAACCCGGCGTCAAACGCGGTGACCGGCAACGTGATTCGGGTCTGTGGCCAGGCGATGATCGGGGCCTGACGGTGAACCAACCCAGTGGCCTTCGCAACATGCTGCGCGCGCTGGCCGGGGCACTACCCGTAGTGTCCCGATCCGACCAGCTGCCCAACCGCACCGTCACAGTCGAGGACCTGCCGATCGACTCTGCCAATGTGGCCGCCTACGCCGCGGTTACCGGGCTGCGCTACGGCAACAACGTGCCCTTGACCTACCCATTCGCGTTGACCTTCCCATCAGTGATGTCGTTGGTGACCGGCTTCGACTTCCCGTTCTCCGCAATGGGTTCGGTGCATACCGAAAACCGGATCACGCAGTACCGGCCGATCGCGGTGACCGACACGGTGGGCGTACGGGCGCACGCGGAGAATCTGCGGGAGCACCGCAAGGGCCTGCTCGTTGACCTGGTAACCCACGTCAGCGTCGGCAACGAGCTGGCGTGGCATCAGGTGACGACCTTCCTGCACCAGCAACGGACCAGCCTGTCCGATGAGCCCAAGCCGCCGCCGCAGAAGCAGCCCAAGCTGCCGCCGCCGTCGGCGGTGCTGCGGATCTCGCCTTCTCGGATCCGCCGCTACGCCGCGGTGGGCGGTGACCACAATCCGATCCACACCAATTCGGTGGCGGCCAAGCTGTTCGGTTTCCCCACCGTCATCGCTCACGGAATGTTTAGCGCCGCAGCGGTTCTGGCGAACATCGAGGCGCGTTTCCCAGATGCTGTGCAGTATTCCGTGCGGTTCGCCAAGCCAATGTTGCTGCCGGCCGCCGCCGGTCTGTACATCAACGAACGCAAACTTGATGGGCAGGAGGGCTGGGAGCTGTCCCTGCGCAACATCCCCAAGGGCTACCCGCACCTGACCGGGACGGTACAACCGGCTTAGCAGCACCGGCCGCCGACCCCGTTGTCAGCTGCGTTGAATCTGCGGCCAGGGCCACGACACGCCGGGCCGAACGACGTCGCCCTGACCGCAGAGTGACACCAACCACGTTGCCCAGCACCGGTGGACCCGCTCTTAGCTCACCCGGCCCGGTGGTCAGGGTGCGGTGGCCGACGCCCCAGTGCCAGCGTCTTGAGGCCGTGCGCCCCGACCGCGGTGACCGCGAACACCAGCAGCATCCAGATCGGCGGCCGGGCCAGCTCCCAGACGAAGATAGCCGCCCAGATCGGTGAACCCTGGGTCACCGCCAGCACGCCGGCCGCAGCCCCCAGCGAGATTACCGGCCCATGCAGGTGTGTTCCGGCCACCTGATTCAATGTCAGCACCAGCAGCGTCCCGGCGGCCGCACCGGTGGCCAACGACGGCGTGAGCAGGCCGCCGGCTCCACCGGCGCGCAGAAACAGCGCCGTCAACACCGGCTTCAACGCCAGGATCGCGGCGGCCGACGCCACGGTCATACCCGAGGCCAAACTGACGGTCAGGACGCTCTTGCCGTTGCCGGGCAGTTCGGGCCACCAGTGCGAGCAGACACCGGTCAGCAACCCGGCGGCAGCCAGACCGGGAACCAGCATCCAGGACCGCATGAGTTGAGCGGGACGTGCCGCGGCGATGATCTTGTTGAAGACCCAGCCCACCGCAAAAGCCACCGGCGCCAACGCCAGTCCGTGCGCACTGAGGAGGTACGCTGATTCCGTACTCGGCCAATTCAATTCGCGATGGTCGTGGGTGATCGCCGAACCGACAGCGACGGCCAGGCTCGAAGTGATCAGCGCCGCTCCCATCGCGCGTAACCGCCAGGTGCTCAACAGGATCCGCAAGGTGAAAAGCGCACCGGCCACCGGCACGGCATAGACCGCGCCGAGCCCGGCGCCCGCGGCGCAGGCCAGCAGGATCTCCCGATCACCCGGGGACAGCCGCTTGAGCCAGGCCATGCCGAAATCGCCCAGCACAGCCGCGAATTGACGAGGAGCGCCTTCTCGACCCAGCGATGCGCCGGATCCGACCAACACGACCTGAAGCACCGCATCGATGCTCCACGTCAGCCGCGGTACCCGCTCGTGTCGGGCGATGGTGCCCGCCAGCGGTGGCACCTGCTTGCGGCGCCGCAGAATCCACCAGCCCAATCCGGCCAATGCCGCGCCGACCATGGGTCCCAGCGCCCGCCGGACCGGACTGCTGTCGGTGATCCCGTCGAGTAAGGAGCCGAAAGTGTAGTGATACGTAAGGTGTTCGACCGAACGCAGCACCACCGTGGTGGCCAGACCGGCGAGTCCGGCCAACAGCCCGACAATGACGACGGCGCAGAAGAAGTCAAGATTCCGGCGGGGCGGCACGCCGCTTCCTAGCCCGTCGCGGCATTGGGACCGACATCCCGGTCGGGCGGCGCCCCCCGCAGCCCCGCCCAGAACAAGTCGATCATCATCTCGGCGGCCGCGTCGACATCGATGTCACCGGTGCTGAGCCGGCTGGCCACCGCCTCGCCGGCACCCACCAAAGCCACCGCCATGATTTCGATTTCGGCGTCGGACCGCGGGCTGCGGGTACCGGCCCGTACCAATCCAGCCACCAATTCGACGAGCTGCTCCCGGCCTTCGCGCACCGTATGAGCGAACGCCTGCGAGCTGGTGGCCTGTGTGTACATCACAATCCAGGACGCGCGGTTCTCATCGATGTAACGCAGGAACGCCACAATTGTGTTGCGCAGCATGTCTTTCGGGCTTTGAGTGAAGTCGATGTCGGCACGCACCGCGTCGATGAAGCGGCTCACCTCCCGATTCAGGCAGGCGCCGAACAGATCTTCCTTGGAGCCGTAGTACAGGTACAGCATCGGCTTGGAGATCTGCGCCTCAGCGGCGATCGCGTCCATCGAGGTCTCGTGGTAGCCGTTGACCGAGAACATCTGCACAGCGGCATCAAGCATCTGCTGCTCGCGGACAGCACGCGGTAACCGCTTAGTACCACCCGCCATCGCCATCCCCTATCTATCCGAAGCAACGGTAGCTTCGCCTAGCGGCCACACGTCGCAGTGACTCCCTTCATCGCCGCAACCCGCACCAACGAAGCGTCCACCTGCTGCACCGACAGATCGCCGGCGTTGACCGCCTGCTCCAGCCGGTCCAGCACGGCCGGCACTTCCTTGGTGGTGACCCACAGCGCGATGTCGGTACCGGCCTGCAGAGTTTTCAGCACGGCCTCGGTCACCCCGAACCGGTCGGAGATAGCGGCCATGCTCGACAGGTCGTCGCTGAACACCGGGCCGTTGAACGGCGGGCCGCCGTAGCCGGTGCCCATGCGCAGCAGGTCCACTGCGGACTTACTCAGACTGGCCGGGTCGCCGCCGGTCAACCCCTGAACCTGCAGGTGCCCGATCATCACCGCGACCGGGATGGCGTTCAGCAAGGTCCGATAGGGAACCAGGTCATTCGCTATCAGGTCGGACAGCGGCGGTGTGCTGACACCGCCGGTATGTGAATCGCCGGAGCCGTGGCCGTGCCCGGGGAAGTGTTTGAGCACCGGCAGCAACTTCGCGTCGCGCAGGCCCTGCGCGTAGGCCCCGGCGTACTCGGTGACCCGCGCCGGGTCCGAGCCGAACGAGCGGTCCCCGATCACGCTGTCGTCGGGCGCGTCGGTGACGTCGACCACCGGGGCGAAGTCGACGGTGATACCGAGGTCCTTCATCTTGCGGCCCCGGGTCAGGGCCAGGTCGCGGACCTGCGAGGCCGTCATCGTCTGGGCCATTTCCTTGGCCGTCGGACCCCTGCCGTCAAGCAGCGTCCGCAATCGCGACACCCGGCCGCCCTCTTCGTCGACACCGACCGCAAGGGGTAACGGACCGGCCGCGCGGGCGATCTCAGCCAGCGGGCCCGGGAGCATGGACAGGTCGGTGTCGCTGCCGATCAGGATGCCGCCGACATGAAAATTAGTGACCACGGCCGTGGCGTCGGCGGCATCGCGCACCCCGACCATCAGCAGCTGGGCCAACTTGTCGCGCAGGTTGGATATCTTGGCGGGGACATCGGGCGGGTCAGCGCACACGCGTGGACCCGGCGCCGCCGCCGGGGTGGAACTAGTGCTTGGCGAAGGACTGCTCGCAGACGACCGAGTTGTCGAGGATGTCCCGGACTTGGTGCCGCCATCGCTGCAGGCGGCAATCAGCACCGATGCGGCGGCAAGGACGGCCAGGGTGCGCGGAAAAGCCATCCGGACATGCTGTCACGAGCGTTTCACCGCCGGGTTCGGGGGGCAACCGTTGCCAACCATCGACCGCAGTTCAGTTTTGCCTCGTGGGCGACCCCGAACGGGGTTGGGCCGTATGACGTCCCGCTTTCGTCACCCCGCTTTCGTCGCCCCGCTTTCGTCGCCTGGGTCGACGAGCAGATCGTGTCTGTGGACCAGCGCTCACCCAAGCCTCGAGCGACGTTCTGCTAGGTTGGCTCACTATGAACCGGATCGTCGCGCCCGCCGCCGCCAGCGTGGTCGTCGGCATGTTGCTCGGCGCGGCCGCGATCTTCGGCGTCACATT
>JALHRH010000029.1 GCA_022841565.1 Mycobacterium sp.
GGTGGACGCGTAGCGGGTGGGGGTTCGACCGGCGTGCGGGCCGGTGGCGTCGCGGGTGGCGCCGGCCTGAGGGGTGCGGGAATGTCGGGTACGCCGCCCCTGGGGTTCAGGTGCACCTTTGTGTAGTCACGCTTGCCCGGGAAGCGGACATCAATGACGGGCTGTCCGGTCGACTCGGCAGCCCAGCGTCGCCCAATCGTTGTGCCGTCAGGAAGCCGATATCTAACGCCTTTGCTGGGATCGCCGTAGCCGTTCGGGATTTCCACCCCGTTTTGTTGGGCCCACTTCCACAGGTTCTCAAGATCCGCCGGTGAACGGACTTCCCTGACCCGCGGATTCTCCCCTTGTGGGAGTTTGTCCAGCACTCGGCGGATATCGTCGGCAGTTGGGCCGTTGGGCGGTCCTGTCCCGGGCGTGGGTGCCGGTGTTGGGTCCTGTTTCCAGTGGTGGTCGACGGCTTGGACGCGGCTTTGCTTTGGCGGCACAGCGCGGACGGGCATCGGCGGGAAGGTGTGGCGGATACCAGCTACGGAAGCGGTGACGTTACCGGCCACGTGCTGATCAAGTCCGACCAGTTGAGCGGCACGCTGCCGGATTTCGCCGGCGAAGGCTTGCGCTTGGGCTTGGCGGGCGACGCGCTGCGCGGTCGACCCGCCGCTGGAGCGGTCGGTGACCGACAGATCTTGGCCGACATCGAATCCGGCGGTACGGGCATCCTCGACCGCGTAACGCACCCGCGAGCGCGCCGCGTACAAGTCTGAGGCTCCGTTGCGGGCCACCTTGGCTGCCTCATGTAACTGATCGGCCGCCGCGCTGGTGGTGAGCATGTCGGAATGCGTCTCGGTGCGCAGCCCATCGGCTGCTGCGCCTTGCCAATCCATTGCTAGCGCATCTCGCCAGACCTGGTTGGCCACCCCGTAGCAGCGCTCGGCGACAACCGCCCAGTGGTCAGCGGCCTGGGTTAGATGTTCGGTGGGCCAGACCAACAGCTGCGCAAGGGTGGGAAACGCGGCGACCGCCGACATTGCTAGACGCGGTTCGCCGGGGGCGCCACGGCGGCCAGCATTTTCGCCGCAGCGGCCTCGTTGGCCAGATAGCCAGTGTCAGCCTCGGCGACGTAGCTGGCTCGGAGGTTTACACGTGCGGCCAGCGCCGCTGAAAAAGCTGTGACATCGCCGTCGGCGCCGCCGACTGCGGCAGCGCTGGTCTGACATGACAAACCCAGCCGCGCCGGCGCCGTCGTCTCGTTAAGGTCGTCCACCAACGCGCCCCATCGGGTGGTCAGAGTCTGCAGCGCACCCGGATCGACGCGGAGATGCTGCTGCACGGCGGCAGCTTAGCCACCCTCTTCGTCGCCTGCACCTCACCGATGGGATCGGGTTGAGCCGCTCTTGGCGCTACGAAATCAGTGTCGCGGTACTCAATCCGAGGAGATTGTCGCGACGATGGTCATGAGCGCCTTCGCGTCGCCGCGAACAATCACATCCAGCGTCCTCAGCGCCAATAGCCCGCGCTTTGTCGGCGGTATGCGCTGCTGGTCCCGGGCGGCGTGGCTGCCGGGAGTGGACACCGCACATATATTCGCTCTTGATCCGTTGGAAAAAGGCGGTCGAAGGCGCTAACGGGCGAGAAGTGATCTCCAAAACGAGCATGCGCACAAAGATGGTGCTCATCGCGACGTTGACATAGGCCCTCTTCGTCATCTTCGTCATCTTCGTCATCTTCGTCATCTTCGTCATCTTCGTCATCTTCGTCATCGGACAATGTCGCGGCGAGGCCGACCGCGATCATTTATGACCGGGGCAGCGTCCGCTCGAGTCACGTCTTGGATGCGGTGCATTACTTCGGTGACATGCGGTCTGGGCGTCTGATCGAATCACGGAGCCAGGCCGGGCATGTCCCGGAGACCGAACTCACGTCGCAATAGCGTCCGAGCCGCGTAATAGCCGGCCATCCCGTGCACGCCGGCGCCCGGCGGGGTGGCCGCCGAGCACAGGTACACCTTGGGAATCGGTGTGGCCCAAGGGTTGAGCCGCGGAGTCGGCCCGGTCAGGGCGTGCCATAGCGAATTTCCGCCCACCGCGATGTCACCGTTGACGTAGTTGGCGTTGTGCGCGGCCATCTGCGCGGCGGGCACGGCTCGGGCTGCCACCACGATGTCGCGGAAGCCAGGGGCGAAGCGTTCGACGACGCGGGTGACGGCCTCGGTCGCATCGACGGTGGATCCCGACGGCACATGCGCGTAGGTCCAGAACGGGCGGCGCCCGGCGTCGTCGATCCGGCCGGGGTCGACGAAGTGTGGGCAGGACGCCAGCACCATCGGACACTCAGCGTGACGGCCCGCCGCGATTTCTGCCTCGGCGTGCGCCATCTCCTCGCGGGTACCGCCGAGGTGCAGGGTCGGCGCGGTGTTCAGGCGGGGATCCGACCACGGGACGTCGTCGCTGAGCACGAAGTCGACCTTGGTCACCCCGGCGCCAAAACTGTAGCGGCGCAATGCCTTAGCGTATCGATGGGGAATGGCGTCGCGATAGATTCGCAACAGCGCCGTCGGCGCGGTGTCGAACGCGACGACGCCGCCGGGCGGGTCGGTGATCTCGACTCCGGCCGTCAGCTCACCGCCATGAGCGCGCAGGTCCGCGATCAACGCATCGGTGATGGTCTGGGTGCCACCCAACGGAATCGGCCAACCGACGGAATGGGCCAGCGTCGCAAGCATGAAGCCGGCGCCGGCCGACGTCAACGACGGGAGGGGCGAAATCACATGGGCGGCAACGCCGCTGAACAGTGCGCGGGCGTCGTCGCCACGCAACAACCCCCATGCCGGGGTGCCTTGCGCCAGCATCCGCAGTCCCAGCCGAACCACCGGCAGCAGCGAAGCGGGCACCGAGCGCTTATCACCGAGCACGAACTTGACCACCGCGTCAGACTCCATCACCAACGGCTCAAGCAGCCGCCGCCACGACGTGCCGTGGTCCAACTCGGCGCAGGTGCGAGTCAGATCCCGGTAGGCGATTGCCGCGGGTCGGTCCGGCAGCGGGTTGGCGTAAGAGATCTCCGGCACGCCCAACGTCACCCCGCGCGCCGCCAGGTCGAACTCGGAGAAGAACGGCGACGCCAATCCCAGCGGGTGCACCGCCGAGCATACGTCGTGCAAGACATCGGGAAATTCGAAGTCGGCCTGGCTGCGGGCACCGCCGCCGAAGGTTGGCTGTGCCTCGACGACCTGCACTTTCAGACCTGCGCGAGCACAAATGACGGCCAGGGCGAGCCCGTTGGGTCCGCTGCCGACGACGGTGACGTCCATGCATTGATTACAGCCGATGGTGACCACGGCGGCGACCCGCTTCGCCCGGCTCCGCCGCGCTCGCGATCCCCGACTACGCTGTCCGCGTGAACTTGCCTGTTGTGTTGATCGCCGACAAACTCGCTCAATCCACTGTCGCTGCCCTGGGAGATCAGGTCGAGGTGCGCTGGGTGGATGGGCCCGACCGGGAGAAACTGCTGGCCGCGGTGCCCGAGGCCGACGCTTTGCTGGTGCGCTCGGCCACCACGGTGGACGCCGAGGTGCTGGCCGCCGCTCCCAAGCTCAAGATCGTCGCCCGAGCCGGCGTCGGGCTGGACAACGTCGACGTCGACGCCGCCACCGCGCGCGGGGTGCTGGTGGTCAACGCCCCCACGTCGAACATCCACAGCGCCGCCGAGCACGCAATCGCCCTGCTACTGGCCGCATCCCGCCAGATCCCGGCCGCCGACGCCACCTTGCGTGAGCACACCTGGAAGCGGTCGGCGTTCTCCGGTACCGAGATTTTCGGCAAGACCGTCGGCGTGGTGGGGCTGGGCCGGATCGGGCAGCTGGTCGCCCAGCGGATCGTCGCCTTCGGCGCTCACCTCGTCGCCTACGACCCGTACGTGTCGCATGCCCGCGCCGCTCAACTGGGCATCGAACTGCTGCCCCTGGACGAACTGCTGGCCCGGGCCGACTTCATCTCGGTGCACCTGCCCAAGACGTCCGAGACGGCCGGGTTGATCGGCAAGGAGGCGCTGGCCAAGACCAAGCCCGGCGTCATCATCGTCAATGCCGCCCGCGGCGGACTGGTCGACGAGGCGGCGCTGGCCGAGGCCATCACCACCGGCCATGTGCGCGGGGCGGGTCTGGACGTCTTCGCCACCGAGCCCTGCACCGACAGCCCGCTGTTCGAGCTGCCGCAGGTCGTGGTGACGCCACACCTGGGCGCGTCGACCGCCGAGGCGCAGGACCGGGCCGGCACCGACGTCGCCGAAAGCGTGCGGCTGGCGCTGGCCGGCGAGTTCGTTCCGGACGCGGTGAACATCGGCGGCGGCGTGGTCAACGAAGAAGTGGCGCCGTGGCTGGATCTGGTGCGCAAGCTCGGTGTGCTGGCGGCCGCGTTGTCCGACGAGTTGCCGGCGTCACTGTCGGTGCAGGTGCGTGGTGAACTGGCTGCCGAGGACGTTGAGGTGTTGAAGCTGTCGGCGTTGCGCGGCCTGTTCTCGGCGGTCATCGAGGACGCGGTCACCTTTGTCAATGCCCCGGCACTGGCCGCCGAACGCGGCGTCACCGCCGAGATCAGCACGGCCACCGAAAGCCCCAACCACCGTAGCGTGGTGGACGTGCGGGCCGTCGGTTCGGACGGCTCGGTGGTCAATGTCGCGGGCACGCTGACCGGGCCGCTGCTGGTCGAGAAAATCGTCCAGATCAACGGCCGCAGCTACGATCTGCGCGCTCAGGGCATCAACCTGGTGATCAACTACGCCGATCAGCCCGGCGCGCTGGGCAAGATCGGCACGTTGCTCGGGGCGGCCGGGGTGAACATTCAGGCCGCGCAGCTGTCCGAGGACACCGAGGGCCCCAGCGCCACCGTTGTGCTGCGGCTGGACCAGGACGTGCCGGCCGACGTGCGATCGGCGATCATCGATTCGGTGGGTGCCAACAAGCTCGAAGTGGTTGATTTTTCGTGAAACTCGCCGTCATTGCCGGCGACGGGATTGGCCCGGAGGTCGTCGCCGAGGCGATCAAGGTCCTCGACATTGTCTTGCCAGGGGTAGCGAAGACCGAATACGACCTGGGCGCCCGACGATTTCACGCCACCGGGGAGGTGCTGCCGGATTCGGTGGTGCCCGAGTTGCGCCAACACGACGCGATCCTGCTCGGTGCGATCGGTGACCCGTCGGTTCCCAGCGGCGTGCTGGAGCGAGGGCTGTTGCTGCGCATGCGTTTCGAGCTGGACCACCATGTCAACCTGAGGCCGGCGCGACTGTATCCGGGTGTGACTAGCCCGCTGGCTGGAAACCCCGACATCGACTTCGTCGTGGTGCGCGAAGGGACCGAGGGGCCCTACACCGGAAACGGCGGTGCGATCCGCGTCGGGACGGCCCACGAGGTGGCTACCGAGGTGAGCGTGAACACCGCGTTCGGAGTGCGCCGGGTGGTCATCGACGCTTTCGAGCGGGCGCGCAAGCGCCGCAAGCACCTGACCCTGGTGCACAAGACCAATGTGCTGACGTTTGCCGGGGGATTGTGGCTGCGGACCGTGCAGGAGATCGGCGAGCAGTACCCCGACGTTGAGGTCGCTTACCAGCATGTCGATGCGGCGACCATCTTTCTGGCCACTGACCCCGGACGATTCGACGTGATCGTTACCGACAATCTCTTCGGCGACATCATCACCGACCTGGCCGCCGCGGTGTGCGGCGGTATCGGCCTGGCCGCCAGCGGCAATATCGACGCGACTCGGAACAATCCCTCGATGTTCGAGCCCGTGCATGGCAGCGCTCCTGACATCGCCGGACAGGGCATCGCCGATCCGACCGCGGCGATTATGTCGGTGGCGTTGCTGCTCGCTCATCTTGGCGAGGAAGAGGCGGCTGCCCGGGTAGACCGGGCAGTTGCCGCGTACCTGGCAACTCGCGGGGACGAACGGCCTGCCACCAGCGAGGTCGGCCAGCGGATTGCCGCCGGGCTGTAGCCGGCCCGGGCTCAGCGTCGCCAGACCCGGGGTCGGCGTCGGCGTAGTGTGAGACGGTTTCGACGGCCGGCGTGCGTGCACTCACCGGCACAATCGGAAGCGCCAGCAACGGAAGCATCCCGCACAGCGTGAACGCCAGTGGGTATCCGGCGAGCTCGATCACCTCACCGAATACCGGTGGAGCGACCGCGGCGGAAAGAGTTTGGGTGGTGTTCTGCGCAGCAATCGCCCTCCCGCTCCAGGTTCGCCCGACGAACTCCGCGATGGCCGTCACCGCCAACCCGTTGTCGAGCACCGTGATCACAGATGCCGCCACCATCAGTGCAATCGCCAAGGGTGAGTGCAGGTGATCCGTGATCGCCAGCAAGAACAAGACGAGAGCGGCTGCCATGGCGACTTTGCGGATCGGTTGCGTTCGCGAGCCGACGATGTCAGACCAGCGACCGGCAGCGATGCGGCCGATCGCGGCGAGAAGTTGTGAAACGCTCACCAACAGGCCCGCCGCCGGCACCGACCAACCGCAGGCCTCAATTAACCAGACCAACATGAAGGTGAACACAACCGACTGCGGCATCATGAGCAGAGCTGACGCAAGGTGGATTCGCCAAAGTATCCATGAGCCGCGGTAGGGTCTGGCCAATTCGCGGTCGGCTATGACCGACGGCGCCAACCACGAGGGGTCGCGCACCACGACGGCGCACAGCAGCGCCGACACAGCACAGGTGGTCGCGGGGAACATCAAGGCACATGAGAAGCCGTGTTCACCGAGTTCGGGAAGCGCTATTGCGGCCACAGCGATTCCCAGCGGCGCCGCGGTCTGGCGGATTCCGACTGCCAACGCACGTTGGTGGGCCGGGAACCAACCGGTCACCAGGGAGCCGCTGGCCGTGTAAGCACTCGCCGCAGCAAGGCCACCGAAGAATAAGCATGCGCCTTGTGCGAACATCGTCGGCGGCACCGCTGCGGTGGCGTAACCTGCTGCACCGGTCAGTGCCAAACCCACGGTGAGCACGATGCGTTCGCCGACCCGGTCCAGCAAATATCCCCAGCCGAAGTGGGCCAGCAGCATGCCGAAACCTGGCATCGCCGACAGCAATGCCGCACCTGCCAGGGAGACGCCGCGTTCATGGTCTAGGACTGGGATGAGAAAGACAATCCCTTTCACGAAAATGGTAGCGCTCGCTGTCGCAGCGAGGGAGACTCCGAGCATCACCCAGCAAATCTTGATACCGCTTGATTCTCCTGGCACCGTCCGATGTGTACACCAGTTCGTTAACCGGATGGTTTACGTAGCGCAAACACGCGTCTACGAGATTGACGGTCAACTTGGCGGCGTAGCCGCGTTTCCTCCACGAGAACGGGGCGGTTGCGGCTTACCTGACAACTCGCGGGGACGAACGGCCTGCCACCAACGATGTCGGCGGACGGATTGCAGGCGGGCTCTAGTCTCCAGACCCGGCGGCAGCACTCGCGTCGGCACCAACGGCACCGCGGCCAGCGGAAACAAGGCGCACAACCCCCAAGCCAGCGGGTACGCGGCCGCGGTGATCAACGCGCCGAACATTGGCGGCCCGGCCGCCGCCACCAGCCGCTGCGTGGTGTTCTGGGTCCCCAGTGCGCGTCCGCTCCAGTAGGGTCCGGCGAACTCGGTGATGGCGGTCGCCTCCAGCCCGTTGTCGAGCACCGCGAGCACTGAGACGGTGATCATCAGCAGCACGTCGAAGCGCGAACCGACTCGGTTGCTCAGGGCCAGCAGAAGTAAGGTAAGCGCTGCCGCGACGGCGATAATGCGCACCGGCCGCATCCGCGAGCCGACCCGATCCGACCAGCGGCCGACCAGGATGCGGCCTCCCGCACCGATCAGCTGCGAAATGGTCACCACACCGCCGGCCGCGGCCGCTGACCAGTGATGCTCGTTGATGAGCCAGACGAGCATGAAGGTGACGGTTACCGTCTGCGGCATCATCAGCAACGCCGACGCCGCGTGGATTCGCCACAACACCGACGATCCGCGATAGGGACTGGCCAGCTCCTCGTGAGAAGCCGCCCGTCGGGATTTGCGTGGTGGGTCGACCACACCGACGAGGCTGATAACCGCGGCGATCGCGCACATCACAGCTGGAAACATCAAACCCGCGTGCGCGCCATGTTCGGCCAACTCGGGAATTACCAACGCGCCCAACGCAATTCCGAGCGGTTGTGCGGTCTGGCGGAATCCCATCGCCAGGCCGCGCTGCTGCGGCGGAAACCAGCCCGAAACCAACCGGCCGCCCGCGCTGTTGCAGCTGGCGGCCGCCATTCCGCCAAGAAATAGGAATAGACCCATCATCAGCAGCGAATCAACCGAGGCGGCGGCGTAGGCCGCAACCGCCGTCAAGGCCGAGCCAACGGTCAAAACGATGCGCTCACCTACCCGGTCCAAGACATAGCCCCAGGCGACCAACGTGACGACCATGCCCCAACTCGGCATCGACGCCAGCAGACCCGCCTGGGCGAGTGGCGTGCCGCGCGCCGCTTCCAACCTGGGGATCAAGAAGGCAATGCCATTGATAAAGAGGAAAGAGCTCACCGTTGCCACCAGCGAGACCGCGACGATCGACCAGCGCGCGACCGCACTGGTCGGATCCCGAGACATTTACTCATGCTTGCACAGGACAGGAGGTATTCGGGGGAGCGAGAAAACCGCTTCCCGGCTAGCACTCTGTCGTCGAACCTGTATTTTTGCAGACCACTACTCGCACTTTCGCTGAGAATTTGCAGGCTCGGCGAGAGACGTGTGCTCGGGCCCTGCGGGCCCGCATCGTCGCCCAGCTAGGCTCATCGCCGGGCTCCTCCTCGGGCCCTGCGGGCCCGCATCGTCGCCCAGCTAGGCTCATCCGAATGCGCCTTGGACGAATCGCCAGCCCGGACGGTGTCGCCTTTGTCAGCATCGAAGGAGAACTTGACGACCCCGACGGCATGACGGTTCGCGAAATCGCTGAGCACCCATTCGGCACGCCCAGTTTCACCGGCCGGGCCTGGCCACTGGCCGACGTCCGGCTGCTGGCCCCGATACTGGCCAGCAAGGTCGTCTGCATCGGCAAGAACTACGCCGACCATATCGCGGAGATGGGCGGCATCACCGGCCCGGCCCCGGCCGACCCGGTGATCTTCCTCAAGCCCAACACCGCAATCATCGGCCCGAATGTCCCGATTCGATTGCCCGCCAACGCATCGCCCGTGCACTTCGAGGGCGAGCTGGCGGTGGTGATTGGTCGGGCCTGCAAGGACGTCTCCGCGGCGCGGGCCGCCGACAACATTCTCGGCTACACCATCGGCAACGACGTGTCGGCCCGCGATCAACAGAAGGCCGACGGCCAATGGACCAGGGCCAAGGGGCACGATACGTTCTGCCCGGTCGGGCCCTGGATCGTCACCGACATGGACCCGGGTGACCTTGCGCTGCGCACCGAAGTCAACGGCGAAGTCAAACAGGACGCCCGCACTTCGCTGATGATTCACGACGTCGGCGCCATCATCGAGTGGATCTCGGCGGTAATGACCTTGCTGCCAGGCGATCTCGTTCTCACCGGAACCCCGGCGGGTGTCGGGCCGATTGAGGACGGTGACACCGTCTCGGTCACCGTCGAGGGTATCGGCACCCTTAGCAATCCCGTTGTCCGCAAAGGAAAGTCGTGACCACCGCAGAGCATGTTCGGGTTCGGTTCTGCCCGTCTCCCACCGGCATACCGCACGTCGGGATGATCCGTACCGCGCTGTTCAACTGGGCCTACGCCCGGCACACCGGCGGCACCTTCGTCTTCCGCATCGAGGACACCGACGCTGAGCGAGACAGTGAGGAAAGTTATCTCGCACTGCTTGACGCCCTGCGCTGGCTCGGCCTGGACTGGGACGAGGGGCCCGAAGTGGGCGGCCCCTACGGGCCGTACCGGCAGTCGCAACGCCGAGATCTCTACCGCGACGTGGTGGCTCGGCTCCTTGAGGCGGGGGAGGCCTACCACGCATTCTCGACGCCGGAGGAGGTCGAGGCTCGTCATGTCGCCGCCGGGCGCAATCCCAAGCTGGGCTACGACAACTTCGACCGTCAGCTCACCGACTCCCAATGCGCGGCATACCTCGCCGAGGGCCGCCAGCCCGTGGTGCGGTTGCGAATGCCGGACGCCGACCTCGCCTGGGAAGATCTGGTGCGCGGAACGACTAGCTTCGCGTCGGGCACGGTGCCCGATTTCGCGTTGACGCGCGCCAACGGGGACCCCTTGTACACCTTGGTCAACCCGTGCGACGACGCGTTGATGAAGATCACCCACGTGCTGCGGGGCGAGGACCTGCTGCCGTCGACACCACGCCAGCTCGCCCTGTATCAGGCATTGATCCGCATCGGCGTGGCCGAGCGGATCCCGGAATTCGGTCACTTTCCACCGGTGCTGGGGGAGGGCACCAAGAAGCTGTCCAAGCGCGACCCCCAGTCGAACCTGTTCCTGCATCGCGACCGTGGCTTCATCCCCGAAGGCCTGCTGAATTATCTTGCGTTGCTTGGCTGGTCAATTGCAGACGACCACGACCTGTTCAGCCTCGACGAGATGGTCGCCGCCTTCGACGTCGTCGGCGTCACCTCCAACCCGGCCCGCTTCGACCAGAAGAAGGCCGACGCCATCAACGCCGAGCACATCCGGAGGCTGGCTGTCGACGACTTCACCGGTCGGCTGCGCGACTATCTGGACGCGCACGGCCATCGACTTGATTTGGACGACGCCGGCTTCGCCACGGTCGCCGAGCTGGTGCAGACCCGCATCGTCGTGCTCGGTGACGCGTGGGGCCTGCTGAAATTCCTCAACGACGAGGAGTACACGCTCGACCCCAAGGCCGCTGCGAAAGAGCTGGGCCCCGAAGCGGGTCCGGTGCTGGACGCGGCCATCGAGGCGTTGGACGGCATCACGGACTGGACCACCGTGCACATCGAAAACGCGCTCAAGAGCGTCCTGATCGAAGGTCTGACACTCAAACCGCGCAAGGCCTTTGGCCCGATTCGCGTGGCCGCCACAGGCACCACGATCAGCCCGCCGTTGTTCGAGTCGCTGGAACTGTTGGGTCGTGATCGCAGTCTGAGCCGGTTGCGGTCCGCACGGGAGCAGGTCGGGTCGGCGTAGGCGTAGGCGTGCGTAGGCTGCCGGAAGTCTTTGGTAGTGTGCTCTGCGGCTACGAAGGTCTTCACGGGTCTGAGACGGCTTGGCCTCAGCGGCGCCAAAACTCGGGTGTTAACTTGGGGATTGGGCCCTGACCAGCGGTTTTAGGTCACACATGGGGTATGGTGTAATTGGCAACACAGCTGATTCTGGTTCAGCCATTCTAGGTTCGAGTCCTGGTACCCCAGCCACGCTCCACCTGATTCAGCGATTAGGTGGGGTATCCGGGTTGAGCTATGCTGACTGCTCGGATCGTTTCTGGCCCCGTCGTCTAGCGGCCTAGGACGCCGCCCTCTCACGGCGGTAGCGTGGGTTCGAATCCCATCGGGGCTACACAAATCACTGGCCGCCGCCCAGCGCGGCCGGCGCAGTGGTACCACCCACCGGCAGGCTCGGCAGTCCGAGCTTGCGGTGATCCCACGACCGGGACCGCCGGCTGACGATGCGCACGCCGACGCGCTTGTTCATCATCTGGTCGACGAAGGGCTTCACCTCGTCGCTGTACGGGCCGGTATAGCGCTCCCACACGCTGACCCCGACTCGATGCAGGGCGTCGGGGTCGTCGACGATCTCGGCAACGCCTTCGAACGAAACCCCGCGCAAGGTGTCGTAAGTGTCGCCGTCCTCGAGAAGAAAACTCACCCGGGGGTCGCGTCTGAGGTTAACGGCCTTCTGTGACTTGGCTTTGGTCTCCAGCCAGATCTCGCCGTCCACCACCGCGTACCACATCGCCGTCAGATGCGGTTGTCCGTCGGGTCCGATGGTGGCCAGCGTGCCGGTCCGGCTGTTGTTGACGAAGTCGGTGATTTCGTCTTGCGACATGACGATGCTCGCGCGCTGATTCGTTCCCACGGCCTCAGTTTGTCAGGTGGACTGCGTCGACTCTGCACGGGTGGCGTCGAGCCTGCGCTCAGGGCGAGAGTTAGTCATCGCCGGTGGCCATGGATGCAGTTTCGGTGCCGCCGCCGCAGTCTCGACCGAAATCAGAGCCTGCGCGTCAGCGCTTCGGCGGCGGCCAGAAGGTCGGCGGCCCAACGCGCGCCGGGGCGCCGGCCCATCCGATCGATTGGTCCGGATACCGAGATCGCGGCAACCACCACGCCGCGCCCGTCACGCACCGGCGCCGAAACACTTGCCACGCCAGGTTCGCGCTCGGCGACGCTCTGCGCCCAGCCACGCTTGCGAACTTCGGCCAGCACCCGGTCGGTGAATATCGCCTTGGGCAGCACGGCCTTCTGGGTGGCGGCGTCGCTGTGGGCTAGCAGCACCTTGGCCCCCGAGCCCGCTGTCATCGGCAGCCGTGCGCCAACCGGGACCGTATCGCGAAGGCCCGCAGCCGGTTCCAGGGCGGCGATGCAAACCCGCGAGGTGCCCTCACGGCGGTAGAGCTGCACGCTTTCGCCGGTGCTCTCCCGCAATTGGGGCAGCACTGCGGCGCTGGCGGCCAGCAGTGGATCGTTGACATGTGTGGCGAGCTCGGTGACCGCGGGCCCGAGCCGCCAACGGCCCCCCTCGTCACGCCCCACCAGGCGATGCACCTCCAGCGCGGCCGCCAATCGATACGCGGTGGCCCTGGGCAGACCGGTTCGTTCGCACAGTTCGGCCAGCCCGCAGGGAGATTCCGCGGTCGCGTGCAGGATGCCGACGGCTTTGTCGAGGACGCCGATGCCGCTATGCTGTCTCACAAGAAGATACTAGCGTCTCGTATAGTGAGATCACCAATCGAGCCGCACTCGAGCGAATCGAGGCAAGGATGCCAGTTGATACCGATGCCGTCCAGCCGCGGACGTTGGCCGAGAAGGTTTGGGATGACCACGTTGTGGTGTCCGGCGGCGACGAGGCGCCGGACCTGATCTACATCGATCTGCATCTGGTGCATGAGGTCACCAGTCCGCAGGCGTTCGACGGCCTGCGGCTGGCCTGCCGGCCGGTGCGGCGAACCGATCTGACGATAGCCACCGAAGACCACAACGTGCCGACCGTCGACATCGACAAGCCGATAGCGGATCCGGTGTCCCGCCTGCAGGTCGAGACGTTGCGGCACAACTGCGCCGAATTTGGCGTCCGGCTGCACCCGATGGGCGATATCGAACAAGGCATCGTGCATGTCGTCGGGCCGCAATTGGGGCTCACCCAACCCGGAATGACGATCGTCTGTGGCGACAGTCACACCTCCACCCACGGCGCATTCGGTGCAATTGCCATGGGAATCGGCACCTCTGAGGTCGAACACGTGCTCGCCACCCAGACGCTGGCGCTGCGACCGTTCAAGACGATGGCCGTCAACGTCGACGGTCAGTTGCCTCCCGGCGTAGCGGCCAAAGACGTCATTCTGGCGTTGATCGCCAAAATCGGAACCGGTGGTGGGCAGGGGCACGTCATTGAATACCGCGGTAGCGCCATCGAATCGCTGTCCATGGAAGGCCGGATGACGATCTGCAACATGAGCATCGAGGCCGGCGCGCGGGCCGGCATGGTGGCACCGGACGACACCACTATCGAATTCTTGCGTGGCCGGCCGCATGCGCCCACCGGTGCCGACTGGGACGCGGCACTGGCCTATTGGGAGCAACTGCGCACCGATCCCGGAGCGATTTTCGACACCGAGGTGTACCTCGATGCGGCCTCCCTCAGCCCGTTCGTCACCTGGGGTACCAACCCCGGCCAGGGTGTGCCGTTGGCCGGCGCCGTGCCCGACCCCGAGCTGATGACCGATGAGGCGCAGCGCCAGGCCGCCGAGAAAGCGTTGGCGTACATGGACCTTCGACCCGGCACGGCGATGCGCGATATTGCTGTGGACACAGTGTTCGTCGGATCGTGCACCAATGGCCGAATCGAGGATCTGCGGGTGGTGGCCGATATATTGCGTGGTCACAAGGTAGCTCCGGGTGTGCGGATGCTCGTCGTTCCCGGCTCGATGCGGGTGCGCGCCCAGGCGGAAGCCGAAGGACTCGGTGAGATCTTCACGGCCGCGGGCGCGCAGTGGCGACAAGCGGGCTGCTCAATGTGCCTGGGAATGAACCCCGACCAGCTTGCCCCTGGGGAACGTTGCGCCGCGACGTCCAACCGAAATTTCGAAGGGCGACAGGGCAAGGGTGGCCGTACCCACCTAGTTTCGCCGGCGGTGGCTGCAGCTACCGCGGTCCGCGGCACGCTTTCCGCGCCGGCGGATCTGAACTAGCCGACTTGAATTCACATTAAGGACTAGGGGAAGAGCATGCAGGCCTTTGACACTCACACCGGTATCGGCGTGCCGCTGCGGCGGTCCAATGTCGACACCGATCAGATCATTCCCGCGGTCTACCTGAAACGCGTCACCCGAACCGGCTTCGAGGACGGGTTGTTTGCGAGTTGGCGCTCAGATCCGTCATTCGTGCTCAATCTCAGCCCCTTTGACCGTGGCTCAGTCTTGGTCGCTGGGCCGGATTTCGGCACGGGGTCCTCGCGTGAGCACGCGGTCTGGGCGCTCATGGACTACGGATTCCGGGTGGTTATCTCGTCTCGATTCGGTGACATTTTTCGCGGCAACGCCGGCAAGGCGGGCTTGTTGGCGGCCGAAGTCGACCACGATGGCGTCGAACTCCTCTGGAAGCTCATCGAGCAGAGTCCGGGGCTGGAAATCGCTGTCAATCTTCAAGATCGAACTATCACTGCGGGAACAGCGCTGCTGCCGTTCAGGATTGACGATCACACCGCCTTCCGACTGCTTCACGGACTGGACGATATAGCCCTTACGCTGCAGAAACTGGATGCAATCGAAGCTTTCGAGGCTGCCCGTCCGACGTGGAAACCGCGCACTGTTCCGACCTCCTGAAGCGTCGGGAGGCGCCGAATTCGTGCGCTAATCCGGGACCATTTCGCGCCGACGCCACCGACCAAGGGCGGCAACCGGATTGCCGAAATGATGGCTCGCAGAGTCCTATTGGGCCCTGAAATTGCGCGTGGCTCTTGGCAATTTGCCAGTCGAGGGTTTACCGTAGTGCATTAGTCGGTTCCAAGAGAGGACCACTGGCTTCGGAGGGTTGGATGAATAAAGCAGAGCTCATAGATGTGCTCACACAGAAATTGGGCTCAGACCGTCGGCAGGCGACCGCCGCAGTCGAGAATGTCGTCGACACCATTGTGCGCGCGGTCCACAAGGGCGACAGCGTCACCATTACCGGTTTCGGTGTCTTCGAACAGCGTCGCCGCGCGGCTCGGGTAGCCCGCAATCCGCGCACCGGCGAGACGGTGAAAGTGAAGCCGACGTCTGTTCCGGCGTTCCGTCCAGGAGCTCAATTCAAAGCTGTTGTGGCTGGCGCGCAAAAGCTTCCGGCCGAAGGCCCCGCGGTGAAGCGCGGTGTGGTTGCCAGCGCGGCAAAGAAGGCGGCGGCCAAGAAGGCGCCCGCCAGGAAGGCTGCGACGAAGGCTCCGGCCAAGAGGGCAGCCACCAAGGCTCCGGCCAAGAAGGCTGCCACCAAGGCTCCGGCCAAGAAGGCTGCCACCAAGGCTCCGGTCAAGAAGGCTGCCACCAAGGCTCCGGTCAAGAAGGCAGCCACCAAGGCTCCGGTCAAGAAGGCCGCCACCAAGGCTCCGGTCAAGAAGGCAGCCACCAAGGCTCCGGCTAAGAAGGCCGCCACCAAGGCCCCGGCCAAGAAGGCGCCGGCCAAGAAGGCTACGGGTACACGGCGCGGTCGCAAGTAGTTCCATACACGCGAATACCCTCCGGCGGGCAGCGATGCCTTCGGAGGGTATTTGCTTGTCAGGCCCTTACGTTCGCGGCCAGCGCGCCGCCGATATGGTCGGCGGCGACAAGCCGGCCCGCCGACATTGACAGCACCCAGGTGCTGCCTTTGAGGTTGCGTGATTTGTCGGGACGCACTCCGTCGCGTTCGCACCACCACGCGATCAGGTCCGGAATCACCTTGCCCTGCGTGCAGATCACCGGTGTGCCGGCACGTTCAGCGATGTGCAGTACCCGCTGTCGCCCGCGCTTGACGCTCTTGGCGTACGCCTCCTCGGTCAGGCTGGGCTCATTGTGGATGTCGACTCCCAGCTCCGCGGCCAGCGGTTCCACCGTCTGATGGCATCGCACCCGGTCGGCCGCGTACACCCGGTCGGCACCGAACGCCAGCAACTGACCCACCAGCGCCTCGGCCTGGGCGCGACCCTTCTTGTCCAACGGCCGCTTGGTGTCGTCGCCCCGATAGCGTGACTTGCTGCCCGCTGTGCCGTGTCGCACCACCAGCACCGTCTTGGTGTCCGGAGGCTGTTCGGCGAACCGCCGCAGGACCTTTCGGTCCGGGGCGTAGTCGAGCTTCTTCATCGCGTCGGCCACCGGCAGCCAGATCAGCTCGTCGACCTCATGTCCGGGGGCGAACTGGCCGCCGGCGCTGCGCGCCGCCCAGTAGTGCACCCGCTTGACGCCTTGGTCTATCGGGTAGGTGATGGTGGGGAGGCACCTGCCGAGATGGCTGTGGTGGCCGGTCTCCTCGAGCACCTCACGTACGGCGGCAACCGGTGCGGTTTCGCCCGGATCGAGTTTGCCTTTAGGCAACGACCAGTCGTCGTACCGGGGTCGGTGAATCACGGCGATATCGACCGATTTGGTCGGATTGCCCCCGCGAGGTCGCCACAAGACCGCGCCGGCCGCGTACACGACCCGGTCCCCGGGACGTTGACGGTCCGACGAGTGCTGGATCGACACCTTCACTCCTGCAGGTCAATACGGCCAGTTCGCCCGTGCTGATGAATGTGGTCCCTCCGGGAAACCTCCGGATTACGGGCTGCGGTGCCGCTCCATGAGGGCAACCTGGTGATCGCGCACGCTCTCGCCTTCCCGCGGCGACGCCGTCCATTGGCCGTCCGATCCGAGTTCCCAGCATCGGGTCGCGGGGTCCAATGCGGACTCGAACAGATCGCCCAACTGTGCGGTCAAACGAGGATCCTTGACCTGAGCCATGACCTCGACGCGTCGGTCCAGGTTGCGGTGCATCATATCGGCGCTGCCGATCCAAAGTTCGTCGATGGCCTTGAAATGCAGGATCCGCGAATGTTCCAGGAAGCGGCCGAGAATCGAGCGGACGGAGATGTTTTCGGAAAAGCCTTCGACACCGGGTCGCAGCGCGCAGATACCGCGCACCACCACCTCCACCGGCACGCCGGCCTGCGATGCGTGATAGAGCGCGTCGATGACCTGTTCGTCGACCAGGGCGTTCATCTTCAACCGGATCCGCGCGTCATTGCCGCGCCGGTACGCCTCGACCTCGCGTTCGACGCGCTCGATGATGCCGGTGCGGATGCCGTGCGGGGCCACTAACAGGTTGCGGTAGGTGAGCTTTCGTGAGTAGCCGGTCAGGGTGTTGAACAGGTCGGTCAGGTCGGCGCCGATGTTGGGGTCGGCGGTCAACAGGCCCACGTCTTCGTACAGTCGTGCCGTCTTACCGTTGTAGTTACCGGTTCCGACGTGGCAGTACCGCCGGATGTTGGGGCCTTCGCGACGCACCACCAGGCAGGTCTTGCAGTGTGTCTTGAGCCCGACGAACCCGTACACCACGTGCACGCCCGCCTGCTCGAGGGTTCGCGCCCAGCGGATGTTGGCCTGCTCGTCAAATCGCGCCTTGATCTCAACCATTGCCACGACTTGTTTTCCGGCTTCGGCGGCGTCGATCAGTGCCCGCACGATAGGGGAATCCCCGGAGGTGCGGTACAGCGTCTGCTTTATCGCCAGCACATTCGGGTCGGCCGCCGCCTGTTCGACGAACCGCTGCACGCTCGTCGAAAACGAGTCATAAGGGTGGTGCACCAGCACGTCACCTTCACGCAGGGTGGCGAAGATGCTCTTGGGCGTCTCCCGCTCGGCGAAGGCCGGGTGGGTGGCCGGGACGAAAGCCCGGTCTTTCAGTGCCGGTCGGTCTATGCCATAGATCTGCCACAGTGACGACAAATCCAGCAGCCCAGGCACTTCGATGACGTCGCCGGGATGCACATCAAGCTCGCGCAGCAACAGCTCCAGCATGCTCTCGGTCATGTCGTTGGACGCTTCGAGCCGCACCGGGGAACCGAACCGGCGTCGGGCAAGTTCCCGCTCCAGCGCCTGCAACAGATCCTCGTCGCGATCCTCTTCCACCTCGAAGTCGGCGTTGCGGGTGATGCGAAACGCATGTTGCTCGACAATCTCCATGCCCGGAAAGAGCACCGGGAGGAACGCCGCGATCAACTCTTCCATGGGCAGGAACCGGATGATCACCTGATCGTCGCTTCCATTAGCGCCGTCGTTGCCCCTGGCTTCGAGTTCGACAAACCGGTCCACGTTGTCGGGCACCTTCACCCGCGCGAAATGCTGGGTGCCGTCCTCGGGTTTCTTGACGGTGATGGCCAAGTTCAGGCTCAGCCCGCTCACAAAAGGGAAGGGGTGAGCGGGGTCTACCGCCAGCGGCGTAAGAACGGGGAAGACCTGTTCGTGAAAATAGGTCGACAAGTGCTCCCGCTCAGCCTCGTCGAGGTCGGCCCACGTCACGATGTAGATGCCTTCCTCCTCGAGCGCGGGCAGTACCGAATCGAGGAAGACCCGCGAGTGCCGGCTGGCAAGCTGCTGGGTCTGCTCGCCGATGCGGCGCAGTTGTTCGCGTGGCGTCAATCCGTCGGCGGAGCGGACCGACAGCCCCATCTCATCGCGGCGTTTGAGGCCCGCGACCCGAACCATGTAGAACTCATCGAGATTGGAGGCGAAGATCGCTAGAAACTTGGCGCGTTCCAGCAGTGGCATCGAATCGTCGTCGGCCAGCGCGAGCACGCGAGCGTTGAAATCGAGCCAGCTCAGTTCACGGTTGAGGTAGCGCTCCTCCGGCAATGCGTTCCGGATCGCCGCGGGGGTTGCGGCGGGCGGTGCCGCAGGAGCCGAGTCGCCAGGGTGCCATGCGTGCTCATCGGGACGTGCGTCTGCCTCTGCGTTGACTTCAATTTCGGTCACCCTGCGATCATTGCGTATCACGTGGCGGTGCTGCCAGCGGTCCACAGAGATCCATCCGCCGTTGGGATGCCATTTACCGGCCGGTCGCCTTCTTCGCGGTCCCGCTCACCTCGCGGAGCGATGCGCGATGGCGCGCGCGGTTGCCGGGCCCACCCCGAGCTGGCGCGCGGCCGCCAGGTCAGCCGGTGTGTCGACATCGCAGCGCAGGCCCGGCCAGGCGCCGGTCAGCTCGATAGCGCCCGAACGTCGATGCCGCGCGGCGGAATTGGGCCCGAATCGTGGGTCGAGCGTGGTTGCGAACGCGCACAGCACCGCGGTGCCGGTGCCCAGCCTGTCCGCGACGAAGCTGCGCTGGTGGCGACGGGCAGCCGAGATCGCTTCGGCGAGTTCCGGTGTTTGCAATGCCGGTAAATCACCCTGCAGTACAACAATATTCGACGTCGAGGCGGCCAACGAGCGCGCCGCGGTGGTGATGGCACTGTTTAGCGGGTCGGGGTCGTCGGCGGGTGTTGGGTCCGCCAACACCTGGGCGCCGAGGTCGGTGGCCGCGGCCGCCGCAGCTTCATCGGGTGTGATGACGGTGACCGAGCGCAACGAACTCACCCGCGTTGCCGCGGTCAACGTGTCGACCAACATTGCCAGCACCACGCTTTCGCGGGTGGGGGCCGAGAAGACCGGAGCCAGTCTGGTCTTGGCGGCGGCCAATCGCTTGACGGCGATGATCAGTCCGACATCCCCAGGTGCGCCGCGCATGTGATCATCCTGCCAGCGTCGCCTCGCGGCGCCCACGCTGGACGTGACGACGGCAGGTCGCTGGTACTAGTGTTTAGCGGCTGCCGTCGCCTGGAGGACGGCACAAGACACACAGTAGGGGTGGTGGATGGCCGGCAAGGGAACCGTCACGGTAATGGGTGCGGGCGCATGGGGCACGGTGCTGGCCAAGGTGCTTGCCGACGCGGGGGGAGAGGTCACGCTGTGGGCGCGACGTGCCGACGTCGCCAACAAGATCAATTCCACCAGGTACAACCCCGACTACCTTCCGGGCACGTTGCTGCCGGCCGGCATCCGCGCCACCAACGACGCGGAGGAAGCGCTCTCCGGCGCGACGACGGTGCTGCTGGGTGTGCCGGCCCAGACGATGCGCGCCAATCTCGAACGGTGGAACGGCATGTGGGCCGACGGGGCGACGCTGGTCAGCCTGGCCAAGGGCATCGAGCTCGGCACGCTGATGCGGATGAGCCAGGTAATCGTCTCGGTCACCGGGGTGGACGCCTCGCAGGTTGCGGTGATCTCCGGACCCAACCTGGCCAGCGAGATCGCCGAGAACCAGCCCGCCGCCACCGTCGTCGCCTGCAGCGACTCCGGCCGAGCCGTGGCGCTGCAACGGTTCTTGAACAGCGGTTACTTCCGTCCGTACACCAACTCCGATGTGGTGGGGACCGAGATCGGCGGGGCGTGCAAGAACGTCATCGCCCTGGCGTGTGGGATGGCCGTCGGAGTCGGCTTGGGCGAAAACACCGCGGCGGCCATCATCACTCGCGGGTTAGCGGAGATCATGCGGCTCGGGCTGGCGCTGGGTGCCAAGGGGACGACGTTGGCGGGCCTGGCCGGGGTGGGTGACCTGGTGGCTACCTGTACCTCTCCCTACTCGCGCAACCGCTCGTTGGGCGAGCGACTGGGCCGCGGTGACACCGTGTTCTCCGCGCTGCACGGCAGCGCTACACCCGGCAAGGACGGCCACGTCGTCGAGGGTGTGACGTCATGTGAGGCGGTGCTGGCCCTGGCGTCCAGCTACGACGTCGAAATGCCGCTCACCGACGCCGTGCACCGGGTCTGTCACAAGGGGTTGTCGGTCAACGAGGCAATCGCATTGCTGCTTGGCCGCAGTACCAAGCCCGAGTGATTCGCCAAACGGCTCCGTTGGCTCGCGCCGGCTGAGAGGGGCAGCCCAAGTCGCCGAGCCGACCTCGGTGGCCCCGACCCGGTAGCCTCTCCAGGTTGTGACTGCCAGCAACCGCGTCCGCGTCGCCGTCGTCTTCGGCGGGCGCAGTAACGAGCACGCCATTTCGTGCGTCTCAGCCGGCAGCATCCTGCGCAATCTGGATCCGCAGCGATTCGACGTCGTCGCGATCGGCATTACGCCCGAAGGTGGCTGGGTGCTCACCGACGGCGACCCCGCGGCGCTGACGATCACCAACCGAAAACTGCCGGTGGTCAGCGCTGACTCGGGTGCGGCGCTGGCCTTGCCGGCCGATCCGCAGCGGGCCGGCCAGTTGGTTTCGCTACCGCCGGGCGCCGGAGAGGTCCTGGGCGCCGTCGACGTGGTGTTCCCGGTGTTGCACGGACCCTACGGCGAGGACGGCACCATCCAGGGGCTGCTTGAGCTTGCCGGTATCCCGTACGTGGGCGCCGGCGTGCTGGCCAGTGCCGCCGGCATGGACAAGGAGTTCACCAAGAAGCTGCTCATCGCCGAGGGACTCCCGGTCGGCGCGCACACGGTCTTAAGACCCACGCAACTCACGCTGGTTCCCGAGGAGCGCGAACGGTTGGGCTTGCCGGTGTTCGTCAAACCCGCGCGGGGCGGGTCCTCGATCGGCGTCAGCCGGGTAGCGAGCTGGGATGGTCTGCCCGCCGCGATCGCCGCCGCCCGTCGCCACGACCCGAAGGTCATCGTCGAGGCGGCGATCAACGGCCGCGAGCTGGAATGCGGTGTCCTCGAAATGCCAGACGGCGCAATCGAAGCCAGCACGCTGGGAGAGATTCGGGTGGCCGGGGTACGCGGACGCGAAGACTCGTTCTACGACTTCGAGACAAAATATCTGGACGACGCAGCCGAATTGGACGTGCCGGCCAAGGTCGACGACGACACCGCCGACGCGGTGCGGCAGTTGGCCATTCGAGCGTTCCAGGCGATCGATTGCCAGGGCCTGGCCCGAGTGGACTTTTTCCTCACCGACGCCGGCCCGGTCATCAACGAAATCAACACCATGCCGGGTTTTACCACCATCTCGATGTACCCACGAATGTGGGCGGCCAGCGGTGTGGACTACCCGACCCTGCTGGCCGCCATGGTGGATACCGCACTGGCCCGCGGGGTGGGTCTTCGATGAGCTCCGGTTAGCGCACCGGCGCCGGGTCGATCGGCACCGCGGCAATGGTGCGGTCGATGATGTCCGAGAGTTCTTGAATCGGAACAGGTCCCGAGCCCGTGGGTAGTGTGAGCGCCACGTAGACCGGACGATCCACCGTATACCAGGTGGATCTGCCTGCGTCCGTTGACCTGGCCACCCGGAACCATTGAACCCTGTCGACGACCTGGATCGGCGACCCCACCACGAAGTCAGCCGGACGTGCGAGTCCACATCGCAGGATTACCGGCTCGGTGGCTGTCGCGGACCGCCAGGCGCTGGCACCTTCGGGCGCCGGCTGCGCGACCTCGGCACGCTGAAAATTCCCGAGCTGCTGCGGTAGCGCCGCCGTGAGCGCCTGGCAGGCGGGGCTGGCGGCTTGCGGTGCGGGCACGCCCGGAAGCGTCACAGGTTGTTGCGGTGTGTTGCGGGTGGCGGCGAGCACCAGGATCGTCCCGATGGTCGCGGCGGCGAGCATCAGTGCGGCGATCATGACGGCGCGGGGCGGGCCGCCGACGTCGGCGTCGCCTGTCACCTGGTCATCTCCTCTGCGGTCGAGCGCACGGTCACGATTACACTGGCGCGGTCCGCCCAAGTGGGCAGGCACCCAAACTTACCGCAGGTCGGATGGCCGTTCGGGGGAGCTGACGGCCAAGGCGCGCAGAGATGAGGTGACGTGGGCGACGACGCAACGGGGGAGTCCCCGACGCTGCAGCAGATGGGTGAGTTCGCGGTGATCGAGCGGCTGGTGCGGGATCGTCGGCAGCCCGCAGCCGTGATAATTGGGCCCGGTGACGACGGGGCGGTGGTGGCGGCCGGCGATGGTCGCACCGTGGTGTCGACCGACATGTTGGTGCAGGATCGGCACTTTCGGCTCGACTGGTCATCGCCCTACGACGTGGGGCGCAAGGCGATCGCCCAGAACGCCGCCGACATCGAGGCGATGGGGGCGCGGCCGACCGCCTTCGTGGTGGGGTTCGGGGCGCCCGGTGCAACGCCGGGTGCCCAGGTGAGCGCGCTGGTTGACGGGATGTGGGACGAGGCGGCGAAGGTCGGCGCCGGCATCGCCGGCGGGGACTTGGTCAGCTGCCCGCAGTGGGTGGTGTCGGTGACGGTGCTCGGTGATCTCGAGGGCCGGGTGCCGGTGTTGCGATCTGGGGCGCGGGCCGGCTCAGTGCTCGCCGTCGCCGGTGAGCTGGGGTGCTCGGCGGCCGGATATGAACTGTGGCGCAACGGGATTGACGATTTCTCTGAACTGCGCCACCGCCACCTGGTGCCGGCACCGCCTTATGGCCGGGGCGCGGCGGCCGCCATTGGCGGCGCCTCGGCGATGATCGACGTCTCCGACGGTCTGGTCGCCGATCTGCGGCACGTCGCCGCGGCGTCCGGGGTGTGCATCGACGTGTCCACCGCGGCACTGGCTGCCGACCGCGACGCGGTATCGAATGCTGCCGCCGCCGTTGGCGCCGACCCATGGGTGTGGGTGCTTGGCGGCGGTGAAGACCATGCCCTGGTGGCGTGTTTCGCCGACGCGGTGCCGGCCGGGTGGCGGGTGATCGGGCGGGTGGTCGACGGCCCGGGCCGGGTGTTGGTTGACGGAAAGGAATGGGAAGGATACGCGGGGTGGCAGTCGTTCGAGAAGTGATGTGCCTGCCGGCTTCGAGTCTGCGTCCCCGGCGACCTGCCGCGGCGTGTCGCCGTCCTACGCGCAGGATCGATGGCGTCAATGCAGGCTCAGTGCTCGTCCCGGAGTCGGTGGTGCTCTTGGTGAAGGGAATCCAGTGACGGCGCGGCCGTTGAGTGAACTGGTCGAACCGGGCTGGGCGACGGCGCTGGCGCCGGTGGCCGATCAGGTGGGAAAGATGGGTCAATTTTTGCGGGACGAGATCGCGGCTGGCCGTCGCTATCTGCCTGTCGGTCCGAACGTGTTGCGCGCCTTCACTTTTCCATTCGAAACCGTTCGGGTGCTGATCGTCGGACAGGATCCTTACCCAACGCCCGGCCACGCCGTGGGCCTGAGCTTCTCGGTGGCGCCCGAGGTGCGGCCGTTGCCGCGCAGCCTGTCCAACATCTTTGAGGAGTACGCCGCCGACCTGGGTTTCCCGCAGCCGTCGTGCGGCGACCTGACGCCCTGGGCGCAGCGCGGGGTCATGCTGCTGAACCGAGTGCTCACCGTGCGTCCAAGCAACCCGGCGTCGCACCGAGGGAAGGGATGGGAAGCGGTGACGGAGTGCGCGATTCGTGCTCTGGTGGGGCGCGAGCAGCCGATGGTGGCGATCCTGTGGGGGCGCGACGCGTCGACGCTCAAGCCGATGCTGGCGGCCGGCAATTGTGTGGCCATCGAATCGCCGCATCCCTCGCCGCTGTCGGCGTCGAGAGGGTTTTTCGGGTCGCGGCCTTTCAGTCGTGCCAATGAACTGCTCAAAGGGATGGGCGCCGACCCGGTCGATTGGCGGTTGCCGTGACGAATGAGCTACGCGCCCGGGAAATTGACGTCCTTTGTCACCGATTTCCATTCCTCAATGGACGCCGACATTGCGGCGATCTTGTCCCGCATCGCTTTCAGCACGTCACGGCCCAGCAGTAACCGCAGGGGGGGATCCTCGAGTTCGGTCACCATGAGCACCGCTTCGGCGACCTTGCGCGGGTCGCCCGGCAGGTGATCGGCGAACTGCTTGATCAGGTCCTTGCGTGCGGCCACATCGACGTAATCGGCGATCGGCGTGCCGGTTTCCTTCATCGATCGGCTCGCCCAATCGGTGCGAAAGGCGCCGGGTTCAATGGCGGTCACCCTGATTCCGAGCGGCCGGACCTCGGTGGCCAGCGCCTCGGTCACCGCCTCCAGCGCGAACTTGGTGGACGAGTAGTAGGCGTTGGGCGGGTTGGCCACCAGTCCGGTCATCGACGAGATGTTGACGATGTGGCCGGCGCCGCGGGCACGCATCGCCGGCAGCACCGCCTTGATCATGTCGACCGCACCGAAGTAGTTGACGTCGAACAGTTTCCGTACTTCGGCGTCCTCGCCTTCCTCCACCGCCGACAGGTACCCGTGACCGGCGTTGTTGACCAGCACGTCGATCCCGCCGAAGGCTTGCTCGCCCGCGGCGACCGCAGCGGTGATCTGGCCGGCGTCCGTTACATCGAGTGCGACCGCCACCGCCTGATCGCCGAACTCCTCCACCAAGTCCTGCACCGCTTCGGCCCGCCTCGCGGTGACCACTACGCTGTGCCCGGCTTCCAAAGCGGCACGGGCGATCTCACGGCCAAAGCCGGTGGAGCAACCCGTCACCAACCAGCGCGCCATCTCAGGCGGTCCCTTCCGGCAAGCGCAGCAGATAGGCCGTTCGCCGGTCTGCCAACTCCGCCGCTCGCTGCTCACGACTGACCCGCGGCAGGTGCGGCACCTCGGCATCCAGCCGGTCCAGCTTGACCACCCTCCCGTGTGCGCCCAGTCCGTCGCGGGGTCCCGTTTTGCCGAACTCCGCCAACCGCAGCGTCAGGATGGCCTCGCGCAGCCCGTCGGTGTCGATCCAGTTCGCCACCCCGGGATCTTCCGGTGACATGACGTAGGTATAGGTCCCGTCCTGGTTGGCCACCGACTGCGCCTTGTTGAGGCTGCCGGTGCGGTCGATGATGTCGAGTGTGGTGCCCCAGATATTGCTGAGCGGCACCGTGAAGTATTCGGCACCGCCATCGTTGAGGTCCACCACGAACGCCTCGTCTGGTGCGAGGTCGAACCGGCCCATCACATAGAACTGATTGCGCATCGCGCCGTCGGTGTCCGCGGACCAGGCCAGGTCGAACCGGTTGGCCGGCATCTTGTAGACGCCGTGGCTGAGCTTGCCGGTGAAGTTCGCGAAGTACGCCATCATCGCCGCCGTCGCCTCGGCCTGCTCATCGAGAGTGCGGGCCGGTGCCGACGGCGGGTCGCCGAGCCGTTGCACCACAAGGTGATTGGGATCATCGCGGCTCCAGTCGAGCAGCACGTCACGGATATAGAACTCATGCGCCTGCGGGGTGCTCCGCACGTGGTTGGGCCGTCCGTCGGCCGGGTCGGCGTCGACGGTGATGGTGAAGCTGCCGTCGGAGTCGACCGCCATGGTGCGGCCGTTGAGCACGTCGACGGTACCCATGTGCGCGTCCCACAACGTGAAGTAATTCTCGGTCATCCGGTGCTGGCCGACCCGGCCGTGAATCTCGTAGCGTTCGTCGCCGGAGATCGGTATCACCCGGTACACGCTGTCGGGATTGTCGATGCCCCAGCGGGACCCGGGAATGCGCCGGCCATCCACCGGGTGCGCCAGCCGGGTGATGCAGCTGACCTTGGGCCGCAGCTTGTCCTGATTGGACGACCACACCGCTGCCGAGAACATCACCTCGGCGAAGGCGTCGTCGAACCGGGCGCGCATCGCATCGGACGCCTTGGCGCGGCCCAGCCATGTCTCAGACACAGTCTTATAGGCGGCTTTGACGGTGGGGTGCTTGATCAACTCGAGAGCGGCCAGCTCTTGTTCTTGCTGGGAAGCGGTGGCGACGGGGTGGTCAATCATGCGCTACTCCTTCTCGAAAACGCCTGTTGTACAACATAAACCGCTCATCAACCTGCTCGGGGCGCAGGCCGTAGTCGGCCAGCCGGTAAGGTGGGCGCACGCCCTCGCGGGGTCTTACCTGCAGCCAGTTCCGCATCGCGCAATGCGCCTGATCGGTCAGCGGCTCGCCGATGGCGTCATAGACGCGGGCTACCTGTCCGATCGGATCGGCCGAAACGTCGTCGAAGTGAATGTCGGTGACACACCCCGGGCCCCAACCGTCCCGCATCACCATCGCCCGGTCGTTGGACCATCCCATGCGCTCCAACCATTGGGTGCCCACCCGGTGCAGGTCGACGGTGTCGGAGTGCATCGCGTGCAAGGTGGCGTTCAAGCTTGCTCCAGATGCGATCGTGGTTCGCGGGTCGCGATGTAAGTGGACGATGTGCAGACCGGGGAACCTCGCTTGCAACAGATCCAGATAGCCCAGGTGTGCCGGCGACTTGAGCACCCAGCGCTGCCCTAGCAGACCGAGTTGCCTTTTCTGCCACTGCAAGAACTGCAACATGCGGTACAGGTAGTCGTAGGCCGGCGTGAAGTCCTGCTCGTCGAGCCAGGACCGGTAGTACGGGAGGTGCGCGCCGGATTCGGGGACGTGCGACAAGAACGCGTCCGCCAAGAAGACGATCTCCTCCTCGGCTTCCCGCGCGTACATCGGGTGGATGGCGAACAGATCCGGTGCGAGTTGACGCGATTTCGCTTCGCGCGCAGCGGCGATCGCAATGCGAGGGTCGACGCCGGTGAATCCGTGGTCGAGTTTGGGCGCGACCTCGACCACCTCCCAGCCGTAGGCGCAGAGGAAGCGCGGGTCGGCCGCCAGTAGCCGCTGCACCAGAGTCGTTCCGCTACGCATCATTCCGACGACCACGATCGGCGCAGCGACCTGCTCATCGAGGATTTCCGGGTGACGCCGGATCCACTCCTGGGCGCGCAGACGCATCCGCAGGCTGTGCACGATCCCGGACCGCAGGATGTGGGTGCCGATGGGATTGAGGTCGGCGCGCGCGTAATCGGCCAGGAGCACCCGCAGTGGGCGGTCGAATTCGCCCGGGCCCCAGTCGCTGAGCGCCTCCTTACGTTGCGCCTCGGCAATGACCGCCGCGAGGTCGAACGGCGTCACCACTAGAACTTCAGGTGTTGGCTGACGTCGCCAACCTGGTCGACGAACATGGTGCGGGTGTCGAACCACCACACGTCGTCGAGCCGGTGGAAGGTGTCCTGGTAGCGGCCGGTGACGATGATCTGCAGTGGCAGCTCGGGGGTGGCTTGCGTGACGCAGTAATACGACGTGCTGCGTGCCGTCCCCGCGGCCTCGTCAATGTGCAACTGCACGTTGGTGGTGTTGTGTTTGGTCTTGGGGGTGCCATCGTCGTAGATGCGGGTGGCCATCTCGTAC
>JALHRH010000030.1:0-17418 GCA_022841565.1 Mycobacterium sp.
GTTTGGCGTCGGGGGACAACCGGGCCTGCCAGAGGTGCGACGGCGCATCGCCGGTCACGGCGGTGACCCTGCTGTGCTGGCCGAGCAGTGTGCCGTCGGACGGAGCAGCGACGACGGAGTTGGCGGCACGCTTGGGTGCTATCCAGTGCCGGGAATGATGCCACGGTGTGCTGGGGATCGGTTGGTGCGGTTCGGCAGGGTGCGGCGTGTGCGGTGGATGGGCGCTGTGCACCGTGTTGAGGTTGGTGCGGAAGGTGATGGTGTCGTCGCTGTCGCGTTGCAGCGTTCCGATGCTGGTGTACCGGGTGCCGTGCTGCGCACTGTGCAGAGTGTCGATGACGGCCTGGGTGAGTAGGGGGTGCGCGCTGATCTCGATGAAGGTGTGGTGCTGCTCGCCGGCTGCGGCGACGGCCTGCTGGAAATGCACCGGGTTGCGCATGTTGACAGCCCAGTGTTCGGCATCGAAAAGCGCTGTAGTGCAGGCACTTTCATAAGTAGTGGAGATGATCGGGAGGGTCGGTGTGCGCGGCTCTAGATCGGCAAGTTCGGCACGCATCGCCGGCTGCAGTGCGTCCATGGCCGGATTGTGCGGGGCCACTTCGATATTGACCCGGCTGGCGAACCGATCCCGAGCGCGTACTCGGGTGATCAGTTCGTCGATCTGCTCGCTGGGCCCGGAGATCACGGTTTGCCGGGGTGAGTTGTAGATGCCCAACGTGACCTGCGGGTGATCGGCGATCAGCGCCTCGGTGGCCTCGGCGTCGAGTTCCAGCAGCGCCATCCCACCCTGCCCGGACAGCGGCGCCATCAGACGGGACCGGGTCGCGGTGACCCGCAACCCTTCGGCGGGGCTGAGTGCGCCGGCGACTACGGCGGCGGCCACCTCGCCCATGGAGTGCCCGATCACCAGGTCGGGCTCCACCCCGTAGCAGCGCCACAGCTGAGTCAGCGCCAACTGCATGCCGATCAGGCCCAGCTGGATCTGCTCGATACCCACCAGTTCCTCGCCACACGCCAGCACGTTGTGCAGCGAGAAGCCCGCCTGCTCGACGAACACCGGCTCCAATTCGGCTACCGCGGCAACGAAACCCGGCTCATCGGCCAGTAATTGGCGTCCCATGCCGGCCCACTGTGAGCCGCGTCCGGAGTAGACGAACACCGTACCGGGACCGGGAACGCCGTCCTTCGGGCCGACCACACCGGGTACGTGCTGGCCGGTGGCCAACGCGCGCAACCCGGCGATAGCCTGTTCGCGGCCCCGCGCGCCGCGGCGAGCCACCACGGTGCCGAATTTCGCGTGACGCGATCGGTGGTGATTGACGGTGTGGGCGACGTCGGCTAGGGACACCCCGGCACCGTCCGAGCCACCCTCGGAGGAATCCGAACCCTCCATCCAATCGGCCAGCATCGCGGCCATCGCGGCCACCCGTTGCGGCGTCTTACCCGCCACAATCAGCGTCGAGACGGCCGGTTCGGAATCGGGCTGGGGCGCTGGCGCGACCTCCTGGCCTTGCTCGATTACCACGTGGGCGTTGGTTCCGCCGAAGCCGAACGACGACACGCCGGCGCGGCGCGGATGTCCGGTCTCCGGCCAATCAATCTGGGTGTCAACTACTTTCATCCGCAAATCGGCAAAGGGAATGTGCGGGTTGGGGCTTTCGAAGCGCTGGTTCGGTGGGATCTGGCCACGCTGCACCGCAAGGACGGTCTTGATGAAACCGGCGATCCCGGCCGCGGCCTCGGTGTGTCCCAGGTTGGTCTTGACGGCGCCCAGCAGCAGGGGAGCGTCTGCCGGACGCCCCCGGCCCAGCACCGCCCCCAGAGCGCGGGCTTCGATCGGGTCGCCGAGCAGGGTTCCGGTGCCGTGCGCCTCGACGTAGTCCACTTCGGTCGGCTGCATGCCGGCATTGGCGTAGGCCGCGCGCAGCACGGCCATCTGTGCGGCCGGGTTGGGCGCCATCAGCCCGTTGGATCGGCCGTCCTGGTTGACCGCCGAGCCGCAGATGACCGCAAGCACCCGGTCGCCGTCGCGCTGCGCGTCCGTCAGCCGCTTGAGCACCACCACCCCGGCGCCCTCGCCGCGGACGAACCCGTCAGCGGCGGCGTCGAAGGCGCGGCAGTGACCCGTCGGCGACAACGCTCCCACCTGGTCGAAACCACGAAATACCGCCGGGGACAACAACAAATTCACTCCGGCCGCGATCGCCAGCTGAGAGTCCTGGGTGCGAAGGCTCTGGCAGGCCAGGTGAATCGCTACCAGCGACGAAGAGCACGCGGTATCCACCGCCACCGAGGGGCCGCGCAGGTCAAGGAAGTACGACAAACGGTTGGCGATGATGCTCATCGCGCCACCGGTGTTGCTCCAACCATCGATCTGCTGCAGGTCGGTGGACGCGATGGCCCCGTATTCGCTCAGACACGACCCGGCGAACACGCCGGTCTGCGAACGGCGCAGGGAGCTAGGCGGAATTCCGGCATGCTCCAAGGCTTCCCATGCCACTTCGAGCAGCAGCCGCTGCTGCGGGTCCATCTTGTCGGCTTCGCTGGGCGAGATCTCGAAGAACTCCGCGTCGAACGCGTCGATGTCGGGTAGGAAAGAACCCCACCGCGTGGTCCGGGCGAGCACGGCTTTGACTTCCGCGGAGCCGTCGTCGAAGAGTTCCCACCGCTCGTCTGGGACCTTCCCGATCGAGGAACGGCGTTCACAAAGGAAGTCCCACAACGCTTCTGGGCTCGATATTCCACTAGGGAAGCGGCACCCCATGCCAATCACCGCGATCGGCTCGTCATGGGAGGTGCGGCCCGGGCCCCCGAGCGCTGCAGCCGCCTCGGGGCCCGGATCGGGTGCGGTGAGGTGGGCGGCTAGGTCGTTGATCGTCGGGTGCTCCCAGAAGTCGATGGGGGAAACCGTTCTGCCCAGCAACTCGGTCAATTCACCGGACAGCACAACTGCGTCGCGTGAGCTCACACCGAGATCGGCAAGTGAAAGATCGGGGTCGACCTCGTCGGGTGTGCATCCGATATTGGTGACCAGGTAGTCGACAAGCCAGTGGCGCAGGTCGGCTTCGCCGCTGATGCTCGCGGTCATACGGTGATGTCCAACCGCTTGAAGCCGTCGCTTCGATATCGTTCGACGCAGGCGGAACGCCGCACTTTGCCGCTGGTGGTGATGGGAATGGAGCCGGGAGATACCAGGACCAGGTCGGCCACCCGCAAGCTGTGCGACTTTGAAATCGCCGAGATGACCTCGCGCTTGACCGAACGAAGCTTGAGCATGGCGTCTTCTGCCGACGCGCCGCGTCGTTTCAGCTCGATGATGGCCACCAACTGCTCGGTGATGTCATCGGGCACCGAGATAGCGGCAACCCTACCGCCAGTGATCTCCTGGATCGTCGCCTCGATGTCGTCGGGGTAGTGGTTGCGGCCGTCGACGATGAGCAGGTCTTTGATGCGGCCCATGATGAACAACTCACCCTCGGACAGGACGCCCAGGTCGCCGGTGCGCAGCCACGGTCCTTCCGGGGTACCCGGAGCTGGGTCCACTATTTGGGCATTGAAGATGCGGTTGGTCTGCTCTGGTTTCTGCCAGTAACCCAGGGCCACGTGGTCGCCGTGCACCCAGATCTCGCCGACGTCGCCGGACATGTTCTCAACCATGGTGTCCGGGTTGACGATCCGCACCGCAGCGGGGTCGGGGCAGCCATAGCTGATGAGTTCGGTGCCGACCGCGCCTTCGGAGCCACAGCGCTTGGCCTGACCGGCAGACAGGTGTTCATAGTCGAACCGCACGGTTGTGGGCGCGGTTCCGGGTTCGGGGGCCGCCACGTACAGAGTGGCTTCGGCGAGGCCGTAGGAGGGCCTTACCGCGGTGGGGCTGAGGTTGTGCTTGGCGAACCGTTCGGTGAAGCGTTTGACGGTCGCCACGTGGATGCGTTCACTGCCGCTGACGATGCCCACCACGTCGCCCAAGTCGAGGCCGGCCATGTCCTCGTCGGACGTTCGACGCACGGCCAATTCGAAAGCGAAATTCGGCGCAGCGGAAAAAGGTGCGGGATGGGTGGCAAGCAGTTGCATCCAGCAGGCCGGGCGGCGCAGGAACGCCATTGGGCTCAACAACACTGCGCTGCGTTGGGCAACCATCGGTGCACAGATTCCGAGAATCAGACCCATGTCATGAAATAGCGGCAGCCACGACACCACGGTTCCGTTAGGGATCTTCGCGAGATCGCCAAAATAGCCGTACAGGCTCTGCGTCACATTCGCGATGACATTCTTGTGCGACACAATGACGCCGGCCGGCGTGCGAGTGGATCCGGATGTGTATTGGAGATAGGCCGCGCCGCTAGAAAGCCGCGGGACCCCCGCCGACTCGCGTGGCGAGTCGAGGTCGAGGAGATCGACTTCGATGATGAACGGAGCGGCCTTACCGTTTTGTGCGCACGCGTATTTCGCAACGTCATTCACCACGGATGACGTCGTAAGAATGGCGACCGGCTTGGAGTCCCGCAACACCGCGGAAACGCGGTCGTCGTGGATGCCGTACTGCGGGGTTGACAGCGGCACGGCGATAAACCCGGCCTGCAGTGTACCGAGGAACGCAATGACGTACTCCAAACCCTGCGGCGCCAGAATCGCCACCCGGTCACCGGGCGCCCCACACAGCTTGAGCTCTTCTGCGATAACGCAAGCTCGGCCGTACACCTGAGCCCATGTCAGCGTTTCGGCAAAGCCGTTCGGATCCAGTCCGTAGTCGATGAACGTGTACGCCGCGGTATCGGCCTGCTGATCGACCCGCTGCTTCAGCAAAGCGGGAAGAGACCCGTCAGTCACCGGCATCGCTTTACACTCCCATTCACAGGTTTGCTCTTGCTCGTTGTCGCGAACACGCTGTAACCGGTGCGGGTCCGCATAGCGGTGCGACCACTGCTGAAAATGGCACGTCCGAGTTACTCCGAGTTACCTAGTCCGCTCGACGATTACTTACGTCCCACCGCAGCACCACTGTGTGCCGACCGATATTGCCCCTGGACTAATGTCGCTCCCCAAACAACTAGTCGCGTGTCCAACCGTAGTCATCTCTCGGTACCGGCGGAGGCATTATCGGCAAATCCACACACTTCAAACAGTGATCGCAAAGGTCGTTGCTCGGTGGGCAGTAGGCTGATCTGCGCTGAATCTTATTCACTCCTGCCGCGCGCTGTGATTGGTGTGACCAGTGATACATCGGTGGCGAAGGTTGTTGTTCTAAGAATCGAGCCCGAGGTTCTCGAACGCCGCCCGCCCGCCTTCTGGGACTGGCGTCCCGTTGTGACGAGCGTAACACCTCGGCGGAGGTGGTCGGACGCCTTCGGCGGGTTCGGCGCCTGTGGCCCGTGGGGCCGCCCGGCCGGGGGCCTCATGGGCGGCGTCGGGGCATCGAGTCGGTGCGGGCGCGGACAACCTTGCCAAGACGGGCCTGGCGCGGGCGGGCGTGCGTCTGCGCCGGCGACCAACGGTATCCGGCTAAGTTCAGTCAGCCCACTCCAAGGTCCTGGTCTCGATGTCGTTGACCAATTCCGGCAAATTGTTGTTGAGGTAGAAATGGTCACCAGTAAACACCCGAAGCGCAAACTCAGACGTCGTCCGATCGGCCCATGGCGCCATGTCGTCCTGGGTAGCTATCCAGTCCTTGTCCCCGGTGAAGGCGTAGATGGGACAAGCCAGCTTTGATTCCGGTGGGCTGTCGTATCCGGCGATGGCGCGCGCCGCGCGTAGTGTTGGCAGCACACCCACCAAAAATTCTTCGTCGTTGAAGAATTCAGGATTCATGCCGGTCATCTGGGCGACCAAATTCAACATTTCGTTATCGGACATGCCTTTAATCTGCTTGTACCGGATGTGGCCGGGAGCCGAACAGGCTGACACAAAAAAAGCGAGCACGTTGTATCCGGCCGACTGGAACCGCAATGCTACCTCGAATGCCAGCATTCCTCCCATGCTGTGCCCGAAAAACGCGACCGGAATATCGGGATGAGCGGCCGGGTTCATCATCGCGAAAATTTCGTCAGCGAGGGCGGGAATGCTGGAGAGCGGTGGCAGCCCTGCTCCGTCCCGTTGGCCGGGATACTGCACGGCGATCCGTGTCACATTACCGGAAAACTCGCGGGAAAAGGGGACATAATCTTTTGCGGTCCCTCCGGCGTGCGGGAAGATATACAGCGTGGGGTTGCTAGAATTTCCTTCTCTGTTGCTGGTTTTCGAATTCCCATGCACCGTGTCAGCATAGCGTGGCTGCGGAAACGGCCAGATAACAGCCTGATCTGATGGGGGACAGAGCTGCCTGCAGCTGGCGTGGTGTGCGGGCGCTGGCCTGGGTGGTGGCCACCGCGCCACCAGGGAGGGTCTGCGGCGATAGTCTGGTGGGCAAACCGGATGGGTGCCGATGGTCTGGGGGTCTTCGAGGCTGTGAGCGCGACAAGCAACCGAAAATTGAGCCCGACACACCGGTGTCATCACCGCTGTCACAGACGTAACACCAGGCACACTGGTAACAACAAATAATGCCAGGAGGGTATGGCCGTGTATCGAGTCTTTGAAGCGCTGGACGAATTGAGCGCCATTGTCGAAGAAGCCCGTGGCGTGCCGATGACGGCGGGCTGCGTCGTACCCCGAGGCGATGTGCTGGAACTGATCGACGACATCAAAGACGCGATTCCCGGCGAACTCGACGATGCTCAGGACGTGCTCGACGCGCGCGACTCCATGTTGCACGACGCGAAGTCACACGCCGACTCGATGGTGTCCTCGGCTACCACCGAGTCCGATTCGATGATCAACCACGCCCGTGCCGAGGCCGACCGGCTGCTGTCCGACGCCAAGGCGCAAGCCGATCGGATGGTCAGCGAGGCACGCCAGCACAGCGAGCGGATGGTCGGCGAGGCGCGTGAAGAGGCCATGCGGATCGGTGCCTCGGCGAAGCGCGAGTACGAAGCCAGCGTCAGCCGCGCCAGGACCGAATGCGATCGGTTGATCGAGAACGGCAACATCTCCTACGAGAAGGCCGTGCAGGAAGGCATCAAGGAACAGCAGCGGTTGGTGTCGCAGAACGAGGTGGTCCAGGCCGCCCATGCAGAATCGACCCGACTCATCGACACCGCGCACGCCGAGGCCGACCGGTTGCGCGGTGAATGTGACATCTACGTCGACAACAAGCTGGCGGAGTTCGAAGAGTTCCTCAACGGCACGTTGCGCTCGGTCGGTCGCGGCCGTCACCAACTTCGCACGGCGGCCGGCACGCACGACTACGTGACCCGGTAGCCCGGAGCCCGATCTCGCGGGCGTTTACCCGTCCCAGCGGGCGCCGATGAAAGCAGTGGACCTGTGCGCTGCGCACCGTAGGATTCCCGTATGGCAAGGCAGCACAGCCACACGGCGCAGCGGCGTACGATCACGCCGCTGACAATCGACGTCGCCCGGCTGGGACGACGCCCGGGATCGATGTTCGAGATCCATAGCAGTGTGGACAGTCCCGTGCGCATCGGCATTGAGCTGATCGCGATCCAGCCAGGCGCGCCGCTGGACCTGGACCTGCGGGTCGAATCGGTATCTGAGGGCGTGCTGGTGACGGGCACCGTGGACGCCCGGACGGTAGGCGAGTGCTCCCGTTGCCTGTCGCCGATCCACGGGCGGGTGCAGGTTGGGCTGACCGAACTATTCGCCTACCCCGACAGCGCCACTGAGGCCACTACCGAGGAAGACGAGGTGGGCCACGTCGTCGACCAGACGATCGACCTCGAGCAGCCGATCATCGATGCGGTTGGCCTGGAACTGCCCTTCTCTCCGGTGTGTTCGCCCGATTGCCCGGGGCTGTGTTCGCAGTGCGGGGTTTCACTGGCCGCTGAGCCAGGTCACCAGCATGCACAGATCGACCCCAGGTGGGCCAAGCTGGCCGAAATGTTGCCTGATCAGGACGACCCGGACACCGAGCAGCGAGGTGAGCGGTGACCCAGTCGAGACAGAAACTGCTTGATGCGCTCGGTGTCGATCTGCCCGACGAAGTGCTGTCACTCGCCCTGACACACCGTAGCTATGCCTACGAGAACGGCGGGTTGCCCACCAACGAGCGGTTGGAGTTTCTTGGCGATGCCGTGCTTGGTTTGACCATCACCGATGAGCTCTACCACCGCCACCCCGACCGTTCCGAAGGGGATTTGGCCAAGCTGCGGGCCAGTGTCGTGAACACCCTTGCGCTCGCCGATGTCGCGCGCAATCTCACCGACGAGGGGTTGGGCGCCTACGTGCTGCTGGGCCGCGGCGAAGCCAATACCGGTGGCGCCGACAAATCGAGCATCCTGGCCGATGGCATGGAATCGCTGCTGGGCGCGATCTACCTGCAGCACGGCATCAAGGTGGCGCGGGAGACGATCCTGCGGTTATTCGGCCCCCTGCTGGACGCTGCGCCGACGCTCGGCGCCGGTCTCGACTGGAAGACCAGCTTGCAGGAGCTCACTGCCGCACGGGCGCTGGGACCGCCGTCGTACCTGGTTACCTCCACCGGCCCAGACCATGACAAGGAGTTCACCGCGGTGGTCGTGGTGATGGAGACCGAGTACGGGTCGGGTGTTGGGCGCTCCAAGAAGGAGGCCGAGCAGAAGGCGGCATCGGCGGCGTACAAAGCCCTCGAGGCTCTGGACGCGCTTGACACCGCGGAAAGGTCGTCCGCCTAGTTTTCGGTGATGACCCGTCCCCCGCAAGCGGGCGGTACCCGCTGCGCCCGGCTGCGCCGGGCTTGCGATCACAGGCTTGATGGTGATGACCCGCTGCGCCCGGCTGCGCCGGGCTTGCGATCACAGGCTGATGGTGATGACCCGCTGCGCCCGGCTGCGCCGGGCTTGCGATCACAGGCTGATGGTGATGACCCGCTGCGCCCGGCTGCGCCGGGCTTGCGATCATCACGTGATGCCTGAACTACCTGAAGTCGAGGTGGTGCGGCGCGGTCTGCACGCCCATGTGGTGGGCAAGATAATCCGGGGGGTGCGGGTTCACCACCCACGTGCTGTGCGCCGGCACGAAGCCGGACCCGCGGACCTCACCGCGCGCCTGCTGGACGCCCGCATCACCGGAACCGACCGGCGTGGCAAATATCTGTGGCTGACCCTGGACACCCCGGCTGGCCAAGACGCCGACCCGGACACGGCGCTCGTCGTGCACCTGGGCATGAGCGGGCAGATGTTGCTGGGGACGGTGCCGCGGTCCGACCACATCCGGATTTCGGCGTTGCTCGACGACGGGACGGTGCTGAGTTTCGTCGATCAGCGAACCTTCGGCGGGTGGATGCTGGCCGATCTGGTGACCGTGGACGGCAGCGTGGTTCCAGAGCCGGTCGCGCACCTGGCCCGTGACCCGCTGGACCCCCGATTCGACGCCGATGCGGTGGTTGATGTGTTGCGGCGCAAGTACTCCGAGATCAAGCGCCAGCTGTTGGACCAGCAGGTGGTGTCGGGGATCGGCAACATCTACGCCGATGAGGCGCTGTGGCGGGCCAAAGTCAACGGCGCGCGGATCGCCGCAACGCTGCCGCGGCGCCGGCTGGCGGCCGTCTTGGATGCGGCGGCCGAGGTGATGAGTGAGGCACTGGCCAAAGGCGGCACGTCGTTCGATTCGCTGTACGTCAACGTCAACGGTGAATCGGGTTACTTCGACCGCTCGCTGGACGCCTACGGACGCGAAGGCAAGAACTGCCGCCGGTGTGGAGCGATAATGCGCCGGGAGAAGTTCATGAACCGCTCGTCGTTCTACTGCCCGCGGTGCCAGCCCAGGCCGCGCCGTTAACACAGAGCGCTCACCGGGACGAGGGTGCGCGAATGCTCAGTGAGGCGCCGCTGCGGCCGGCATTTTGCGCACGATCGTCGACGACCAAGTCTCAAACACGCAGTAAAAAGGGAGCCATGACGGAATTGTGGGTGGAGCGTACCGGCGCGCGCCGGTACACCGGGCACAGCGCGCGGGGAGCGCAAGTACTGATCGGCGGCGAGGACGTCGACGGTGTTTTCACTCCCGGCGAGTTGATGAAGATCGCACTCGCCGCCTGTAGCGGGATGTCCAGCGACCAGCCGCTGGCCCGCCGCCTTGGGGACGACTACCGGGCGGTGGTTCGGGTATCAGGTGCCGCGGACCGGGGCAACGAGACATACCCCCTTCTTGAGGAGAAGCTCGAACTGGACTTGACCGGCCTGACGCGGCAGGAGAAAGAGCGCCTGCGGGTGGTGGTCGATCGGGCGATCGACGCGGTCTGCACCGTCGGGCGCACGTTGAAGGCCGGTACCAGCGTCGCCTTCGAGGTGGTCGATGTCGAATCCTGAGGTTCGGCTCACCGCCTGGGTGCACGGCCGCGTCCAAGGGGTGGGCTTTCGCTGGTGGACCCGCTGTCGGGCACTGGAGCAAGGCTTGACCGGGTATGCGGCCAACCAGGCTGACGGCCGGGTGCTGGTGGTCGCCGACGGGCCCCGCGAGGGCGGCGAACGGCTCCTCGAATTATTGCGTGGCGACAGCACACCGGGTCGGGTGGACAAGGTGGTCGCTAACTGGTCTGAGCCCACCGAGCGGTTCAACGGATTCGTCGAGCGGTAACGCCAACTTGCCGTGCCCGGCTCTGTCGCTGATACGCGGGCACATCCAGTGCCGTCCAAGAGAGAGACTTATGTGGCAGTTGTGACCACTGCGACGCCAGTCGCCGATTCCGCCCACAGTCATGGCCACAACTGCCGTCCTGGCGGTCGCGTGCGGCGGGGGCCCCGGAACCTGAGCGGTAATCTGGCCCCTCGTGTACCTCAAGAGTCTGACGCTGAAGGGATTTAAGTCCTTCGCCGCGCCAACGACTCTGCGTTTCGAGCCGGGCATCACCGCCGTCGTGGGGCCTAACGGATCGGGCAAGTCCAATGTGGTCGACGCGCTGGCCTGGGTGATGGGGGAGCAGGGGGCCAAGACGCTGCGCGGCGGCAAGATGGAAGACGTCATCTTCGCCGGCACTTCCTCGCGCGCGCCGTTGGGCCGCGCCGAGGTCACTGTGACGATCGACAACTCCGACAACGCACTGCCGATCGATTATTCGGAGGTCTCGATCACTCGCCGGATGTTCCGCGACGGCGCCAGCGAGTACGAAATCAATGGCAGCAGTTGCCGTTTGATGGATGTGCAAGAGTTGTTGAGCGACTCCGGCATTGGTCGGGAGATGCACGTGATCGTCGGCCAGGGCAAGCTCGACGAAATCCTGCAGTCGCGCCCTGAGGACCGTCGTGCGTTCATCGAAGAAGCCGCGGGCGTGCTCAAGCACCGCAAGCGCAAGGAAAAGGCGCTGCGCAAAATCGACGCGATGGCGGCGAACCTGGCGCGCCTGTCTGACCTGACCACCGAACTGCGCCGTCAACTCAAACCGCTGGGCCGGCAGGCAGAGGTGGCTCGTCGGGCTCAGACCATTCAGGCCGATCTGCGTGACGCCCGGCTGCGACTGGCCGCCGACGATCTGGTCAACCGGCGCACCGAGCGGCAGGCGATCTTCGATACCGAGACCACCATGCGGCGCGAGCACGATGAAGCCGCTGCCCGTCTGTCGGTCGCATCCGAGGAGCTGGCCGCGCACGAGGAGTCACTGAGCGAGCTGTCGCAACGCGCTGAGGTCATACAGCAGACCTGGTTTCGGTTGTCGGCCTTGGCTGAACGGGTCGGCGCGACCGTACGCATCGCCAGCGAACGCGCCCACCACCTCGATATCGAGCCGTCGCGGACCAGCGACACCGACCCTGATGCCCTGGAAGCCGAGGCGGCGCAAGTGGCGCTCTTCGAGGAGCAACTGCTGGCGGAACTAGCGGAGGCCCGCATTCGGCTCGACGCCGCACGCGCCGAGCTAGCCGAGCGGGAGCGTCGGGCCGTCGAAGCCGACAAGGCTCATTTAGCGGCGGTTCGCGCGGAAGCCGACCGGCGGGAAGGCCTGGCCCGGCTGGCCGGGCAGGTGGAGACGATGCGGGCGCGTGTCGAGTCGATCGATGAGAGTGTGGCGCGGCTGTCCGAGCGGATCGAACACGCCGCTGCGCGGGCGCAGCAGACCCGGGCCGAATTCGAAGGGGTGCAGAGCCGGGTCGGGCTATTGGACCAGGGCGAGGTCGGCCTCGACGATCACCATGAGCGCACGATGGCCGCGCTGCGGCTGACCGACGAACGGGTTACCGAGTTGCAGGCCGCCGAACGTGCCGCCGAACGCCAAGTGGCGTCGTTGCGGGCCCGCATCGACGCGCTGTCAGTGAGCCTGGAACGCAAGGACGGCACCGCGTGGCTGGCCCGACATCACAGTGCCGCAGGGCTTTTCGGTTCGGTCGCGGAACTGGTCAAGGTGCGTTCGGGCTACGAGGCGGCGTTGGCTGCGGCGCTGGGCCCGGCGGCCGACGGGCTGGCTGTCGACGGTTGGGTCGCCGCACGTAGCGCGGTCGCCGCACTGAAACAGGTTGACGGCGGTCGCGCGGCGCTGGTGCTTGGTGATTGGCCGGCCCCGCCGCAGCCGACGATCGGCCTGCCCGCCGGAACCCGGTGGGCGCTGGACCTGATCGAGGCGCCGCCGCGGTTGCGCGGCGCGATGGTGGCCATGCTGTCAAGTGTCGCGGTGGTGGACGATCTGGGCGCGGCGCTAGATCTCGTCGCCAACCATCCTCAGCTGCGGGCGGTGACGCTCGACGGCGATCTGGTGGGTGGCGGCTGGGTGAGCGGCGGATCTGACCGCAAGGTGTCAACCCTGGAGATCGCCTCCGAGATCCAGAAGGCCCGCGACGAGCTGGCCGCCGCCGAGGCGCAGGTCGCGCAGCTCAGTGCGGCGCTGTCCGGGGCGCTGACCGAACAGTCCGCCCGTCAAGATGCCGCCGAGCACGCGTTGGCGGCACTCAACGAATCCGACACCGCCATCTCGGCGATGTATGAACAGCTCGGCCGGTTAGGGCAGGAGGCCAGAACGGCCGAGGACGAGTGGAACAGGTTGCTGGCCCAACGCGAGGAGCTGGAAGCCGGACGGAGTCGAACTCTCGACGAGGTCGTCGAACTCGAGACCCGGTTGCGTAACGCCCAGCAGACCGAGCATGTACAGGCAGCCGAACCCGTGGACCGACAAGAGATCGTCGCCGCGGCGGACGCGGCGCGCAGCTTCGAAGTAGAGGCGCGGCTGACCGTGCGCACCGCCGAGGAGCGCGCCAACGCGGTACGGGGTCGCGCCGATTCGCTGCGCCGCGCGGCGGCGGCCGAGCGCGACGCGCGGATCCGGGCCGCACAGGCGGCGGCCGCCAGACAGCGCGTCGCGGCGGTGGCTGCTGCAGTGGCCGAGTCGGGGCGGCTGCTGGCCTGGCGGCTCAACCGGGTCGTGGACGCGGCCTCGCAGCTACGCGACGAGGTGGCGGCCGAGCGGCAGCAGCGCTCGGCAGCAATGGCCGCGGTGCGCGAGGAAACGAACCTGCTGAGCGCGCGGGTAGCGGCACTCACCGATTCGCTGCACCGGGACGAGGTGGCCAACGCGCAGGCGGCGCTGCGGATCGAGCAGCTCGAGCAGATGGTGCTCGAGCAGTTCGGGATGGCGCCGGCCGACCTGATCGCCGAGTACGGCCCCGACATCCCGCTGGCGCCGACCGATCAGGAGATGGCCGAGTTCGAACAAGCCCGCGAGCGGGGTGAGCAGGTGGTCGCCCCGGCTCCGATGCCGTTCGATCGCGCCACCCAGGAGCGCCGGGCCAAACGCGCCGAGCGGGAGCTCAACGAGCTGGGCAGGGTCAACCCGCTAGCCCTGGAGGAGTTCGCTGCGCTGGAAGAGCGGTACAACTTCCTGTCCACCCAACTCGAAGACGTCAAGGGCGCCCGCAAGGATCTGCTCGACGTCGTCGCCGATGTCGATGCCCGAATCCTGCAGGTGTTCAGCGAGGCATTCGTCGATGTCGAACGTGAATTCCAGACCGTGTTCGCCACGCTGTTCCCTGGTGGCGAAGGCCGCCTACGGCTTACCCAGCCTGATGACATGCTGACCACCGGCATCGAGGTGGAGGCCCGTCCGCCCGGCAAGAAAATCACGCGGCTGTCGTTGCTGTCCGGCGGCGAGAAGGCCCTGACCGCGGTGGCGATGCTGGTCGCGATCTTCCGGGCCCGCCCGTCGCCGTTCTACATCATGGACGAGGTGGAGGCCGCGCTCGACGACACCAACCTGCGCCGGCTGATCAGCCTGTTCGAGATGCTGCGGGACCGTTCGCAACTCATCATCATCACCCACCAGAAGCCCACCATGGAAGTGGCAGACGCGCTGTACGGCGTGACGATGCAGGGCGACGGGATTACCGCCGTCATCTCGCAGCGGATCCGCGGCCAGCAGGTGGGCCGACTAGTGGCCAACAGCTCGTAGGTTGCCCGTAGCGTGGGGCTAACAGTCCTACAACACGTACCGCCCGCGAACCCCTGGGAAGGATTCATCAGCGTGTCGCAAGGTCTTTGGATCGCCATCGCCGTCGTCGCCGCTCTGGTCATCGTCGCCGCGCTGGTCTTCGGCCTGGTGCGCTACCGCAAGCGCCGAATCAGTCTGGCACCCAAAGCGACGCCCGAGGCGGTCGATCGTTCCGGCGGGTACACCGCGTCCTCGGGGATCACGTTCAGCCAGACTCCGACCTTGCCCGACCGGATCGACACCAGCGGACTCCCCGCTGTCGGCGACGACGCCACGATTCCACGCGACGCACCTAAGCGTCCCATCGCCGAGGTACACCTTCCCGAGCCTCCCGAAGCCGAGCCCGCACTCGAACCCCAGCCGGAACCCGAAGCGCCCCAGATCGAAGCCATCGAGCCCCCGGAAGGGCGGCTGGAGCGGCTGCGCGGGCGGCTGGCCCGGTCACAAAATGCACTAGGCCGCAGCATGCTGGGCCTGCTCGGCGGCGGCGACCTCGACGAGGACTCCTGGCAGGACGTCGAGGACACCCTGCTGATTGCCGATCTGGGCCCGGTGGTGACCGAAGCGGTGGTGTCGCAACTGCGGACCCGGCTGGCCAGCACCAATGTCCGATCCGAAGCCGACGCCCGGGCGGTGCTGCGTGACGTCCTGATCAAGGAGCTGCATCCGGAGATGGACCGTTCGATCCGGGCGCTGCCGCACGCCGACCATCCCGCCGTGCTGCTCGTGGTCGGCGTCAACGGCACCGGGAAAACCACCACCGTCGGCAAGCTGGCGCGGGTCCTGGTGGCCGACGGACGTCGCGTGGTACTCGGCGCGGCGGATACATTCCGGGCAGCCGCGGCCGACCAATTACAGACCTGGGCGTCGCGGGTCGGCGCGGCGGTGGTGCGCGGAGCCGAGGGTGCCGACCCGGCCTCGGTCGCCTTCGACGCCGTCGACAAAGGCATCCAAACCGGCGCTGACGTCGTCGTCATCGATACCGCCGGCCGGCTGCACACCAAGGTTGGCCTGATGGACGAACTGGGCAAGGTCAAACGCGTGGTAACCCGTCGCGCCGCGGTCGACGAGGTGCTCCTGGTTCTCGACGCCACCATCGGCCAGAACGGCTTGGCTCAAGCCAAGGTGTTTGCCGAGGTCGTCGACATCACCGGCGCGGTGCTGACCAAACTGGACGGAACGGCCAAGGGTGGCATCGTGTTCCGCGTCCAGCAGGAACTGGGGGTGCCGGTGAAGCTGGTCGGACTCGGTGAGGGAGCCGATGACCTCGCGCCTTTTGAGCCCGCCGCCTTCGTTGACGCCCTGCTCGGTTCGTAGCTCTTGCACAGCAACTTTTACGTTAATCCCCACGAAACATCGCTGCCCCATTCGCGCAACAACTTATGCGCATGGTTCTGGATCAGGTCGCCAGTCATCCATCTGGGGCCCTCCCGACGCTGACTGGAGGTGATAGCGAGTGAGTGACTTCCCGATGATGGGCGTGCCCAATACCGGCGATACCGCCTGGATGCTGGCGAGCTCGGCGCTTGTGCTGTTGATGACGCCGGGGCTGGCGTTCTTCTACGGCGGCATGGTGCGTGCCAAGAGCGTGCTCAACATGATCATGATGAGCATTAGCGCGATGGGTGTCGTCACGGTGCTGTGGGTGCTTTACGGCTACTCGATGGCATTCGGAAATGACACCGCGAACGTCGTGGGCAACCCGAAAGACTATTGGGGCCTGAAGGGTCTGATCGGCGGCAATGGCGTCGCGGCCGACCCGAGCACCGGAGCGGCGGCGGCCAGCATCCCGCTCGTCGGCACGTTGCCGGCCACCGTGTTTGTGGCGTTCCAGCTGATGTTCGCGATCATCACGGTCGCCTTGGTCTCGGGCGCGGTGGCGGACCGGATGAAGTTCAGTGCCTGGCTGGTGTTCTCCGGTCTATGGGCGACGCTGGTCTACTTCCCGGTTGCGCACTGGGTGTTCGCATTCGACAAGATCGCCTCCGAAAAGGGCGGCTGGATCGCCAACAAGCTGCATGCGATCGACTTCGCCGGCGGGACCGCGGTGCACATCAATGCCGGTATGGCCGGCCTGATGCTGGCGCTCGTGCTGGGCAAGCGCAAGGGCTGGCCCACGACGCTGTTCCGGCCACACAACCTGCCGTTCGTGATGCTCGGCGCCGGGTTGCTGTGGTTCGGCTGGTACGGCTTCAACGCGGGGTCGGCGACCAGCTCGAACGGCGCCGCGGGGTCGACGTTCATGGCTACCACGATTGCCACTGCCGCGGCCATGCTCGCCTGGCTGCTCACCGAGCGCATCCGCGACGGGAAGGCGACCACTCTGGGTGCCGCCTCGGGTATCGTCGCTGGACTGGTCGCCATCACGCCGTCCTGCTCGTCGGTGAACGTGCTGGGTGCCCTGGCGATCGGTGTGCTGGCCGGCGTGCTGTGCGCCCTGGCGGTCGGGCTGAAGTTCAAGTTCGGCTTCGACGACTCACTCGACGTGGTCGGCGTGCACCTGGTCGGCGGTCTGGTCGGCACCTTGATGGTCGGTCTGGTGGCCGCACCGGAAAGCTTCGCCATCGCCGGGGTGAGCGGAGTCTCTAAGGGATTGTTCTACGGCGGCGGGTTCGACCAGTTGGGACGTCAGGCGATCGGCGCGTTCAGCGTGCTGGCTTACTCCGGCATCGTCACGCTCATCCTGGCGCTTATCCTGAAGTACACCATTGGGTTGCGCCTGGGGGCAGAGCAGGAGGCGGCGGGCATCGATGAATCCGAGCACGCCGAGAGCGGCTATGATTTCGCCGTCGCCAGCGGCTCGGTTCTTCCCCGTGCCAGCCTGCCGGACACCCCGAACGGCCTGAAGGCGCGAGTAGCCGAGAAAGTTGAGGCGGAATAAAAATGAAGCTGATCACCGCGATCGTCAAGCCGTTCACCCTCGACGACGTCAAGACCAGCCTGGAGGACGCCGGCGTCCTGGGCATGACGGTTAGCGAAAT
>JALHRH010000030.1:17428-27925 GCA_022841565.1 Mycobacterium sp.
AGCGAGATCCAGGGCTATGGGCGGCAGAAGGGCCACACCGAGGTTTACCGGGGCGCGGAATACTCGGTCGACTTCGTGCCCAAGGTTCGGATCGAGGTCGTGGTCGACGACTCCATCGTCGACAAGGTTGTGGACAGCATCGTCCGGGCGGCGCGAACGGGCAAGATCGGCGATGGCAAGGTGTGGGTCAGCCCCGTGGACACCATCGTGCGGGTACGCACCGGTGAGCGCGGTTCTGACGCCCTGTAGCACGTTGCCAGACCAAGGCAGATGGGCCGGCCGGGGGTGACATCGAACCGGTCGGACCCATCTCCGGCGCAATCAGAAGAAACCCAAGCAGAAAGCGCCGCTGCGGCAGTCGATTTAGCTGCCGCGCGGCGCCAACTGCTGTCTGACGGATTGCGCGGAATGAAACCTGCCGAGACGCGGCAGGCGGTGCTGGAACTCCACGAAACCTGGCTGATGGCACAGGCTTCCGAGATCGGCATCACCGAGGACAGCGGCTTCGCGATCGTGGCCGTCGGCGGCCTAGGTCGGCGCGAGTTGCTTCCATACTCGGACCTCGACCTGGTGCTGTTGCACGACGGCAAGCCGCCCGAAGTGCTGGCTCCGATCGCGGATAAACTGTGGTACCCGTTGTGGGACGCCAACATTCGGCTCGATCACAGCGTACGCACGGTCGCTGAGGCGCTGGCCACCGCCAACAACGATCTGACAGCCGCCCTGGGAATGTTGGAAGCGCGGCACATCGCCGGCACCGAAATCCTCTCTGCCGAGTTGACCGACGGGATACGGCGCCAGTGGCGTAGCGGAATCCGTTCCCGCATGGACGAACTCGTGGAGATGACGCACGCCCGTTGGCTTCGGCTGGGCCGCATCGCGCACCGGGCCGAGCCTGACCTCAAGTCGGGCCGTGGCGGGCTCCGCGACGTCCAGTTGCTCAACGCGTTGGCGTTGGCGCAACTCATCGACCGCCACGGCATGGCCCGTGCCGACACGACTGTCGGCTCGCTGGACGATGCGTACCTGACGTTGCTGGATGTACGCACCGAACTGCACGTGATCTCCGGTCGCGGGCGCGACCAACTGTTGGCCCAATTCGCCGACGAGGTCAGCGAGGCGTTGGGGGTCGGTGACCGATTCGACCTGGCGCGCATGCTTTCCAGCGCCGGCCGCACCATCAGCTTCCACTCCGTGATGGGGTTGCGGACGGCGGCCAACGCGCTGCCCAAACGCGGCATCACCGCCTTAATGCGACGGCCGAAGCGCCGACCGCTGGACGAGGGCGTCGTCGAATACGCCGGCGAGATCGTGCTGGCCCGCGATGCCCGCCCCGAGAGCGACCCCGGTTTGGTGCTGCGGGTGGCCGCTGCTTCGGCTGACACGGGCGTCCCCATCGGCGCCGCCACCTTGAGTCGGTTGGACAGCGCGCCCCCGTTGCCGACGCCGTGGCCGCGCGAAGCGTTGGACGACCTGTTGGTGGTGCTGTTGGCCGGTCCCACCGCGGTACCGACCATCGAAGCACTGGACCGCACTGGGCTTTGGGGCCAGTTGTTGCCCGAGTGGGACGCGATCCGTGACCTGCCGCCGCGCGATGTCTCGCACAAGTGGACCGTGGACCGGCATGTCGTGGAGTGTGCCGTGCACGCGGCGCCGCTGACCACCAACGTGGCGCGCCCGGACCTTCTTGCCCTGGGCGCATTGCTGCACGACATCGGCAAGGGCCGCGGGATGGACCACTGTGTGCTGGGGGCGGACCTGGTGATTCCCATCGGGCAGCGGCTCGGGCTGGTGCCCGCCGACGTCGACACGATCTCCAAGATGGTCCGCCACCACCTATTGCTGCCCATCACAGCTACCCGAAGCGACCTGAACGACCCCAAGACCATTGAGGCGGTGTCCGAGGCGCTGGGCGGTGACCCGCAACTGCTCGAACTCATGCACGCCCTGACAGAGGCCGACTCCAAAGCCACCGGCCCCGGTGTGTGGAGTGACTGGAAGGCATCGCTTGTCGAGGACCTGGTGCGGCGCTGCCGGTTGGCAATGGCCGGAGAGGCCCAGCCGCACGCGGAACCGACTGCGCCGCATTATCTTTCATTGGCGGTGCGGCAAGGCGTGCACGTTGAGATCAAGCCGGGCGATGGCGAACGGCTGTGCGCGGTGATGGTGGCCCCGGACGAGCGGGGCCTGGTTTCCAAGGCCGCCGCCGTGCTGGCGTTGAACTCGCTGCGAGTTCATTCGGCCTCGGTGAACATCCACGAGGGTGTCGCGATCACCGAATTCGTGGTGTCGCCGCTATTCGGTTCGCCGCCCGCGCCGGAACTGCTGCGTCAGCAATTCGTCAGCGCCCTGCACGGCGATATCGACGTGTGCGGCACGCTGGAAAGGCGGGACAACGAGGCCACCAGTTCGGCCACCGCCCGGGCGGGAGAGGTGCAGGTGGGAGTGCCGGTCACCCGGTCGACCGCACCACCGCGCATTCTCTGGCTGGACACCGACACGCCGGGTCAGCTGATCCTGGAAGTCCGCGCCATGGACCGCGTGGGTCTGCTCGCCCTGCTGACCCGAGCGTTGGAGCGCGCCGAAACGGACATTTTGTGGGCGAAAGTCAATACATTCGGGTCGACCGCGGCCGACGTGTTCTGCGTCGCGGTGCCGCCGGAGCTCAATGCGCGGGCGGCCGTGGAGAAACAATTGCTGGCCGTGTTGGGTGCGCCCGCGGTCGTGTTGGACGACGAGCCCGTAGGGGACTAGTGGCGATCGCGAGCGCGGCGTAGCCGGGCGCGGCGGGTCGCCACCAGGGGGATTAGTGGCGATCGCAAGCGCGGCGTAGCCGGGCGCGGCGGCGATCAAGACTGCTCGGAGTTGAGCTGGCGCACGGCGTCGATGCGTGCCTTGAGCTGGTCGCGGGTCGCCGCGGCGATGGGGGGCCCGCCGCAACGGCGGCGAAGCTCGTTGTGGATCCAGCCGTGCGGCTTGCCGGTGCGGTGGTGGGCGACCGAGACGAGGGCGTTGAGTTCGCGACGCAGCTCCCGCAGTTGCCCGTGGGTGGTCATTGACGGTGTCTGGGTTCCGGTCTGGGCGCGTTTCTGCAGCTGCTCGTCCTGCCGACGGTGCAGCAGGGCGCGCATCTGGTCGGCGTCGAGCAGGCCGGGGATACCGAGGTAATCGGCTTCCTCGTCGCTGCCGGCAGGGGTGGCGGTGCCGAACGAGGATCCGTCGAAGATGACCTGGTCCAGCTCGGCGTCGGCTCCCAGCGAAGTGAAACCCTTTTCTGCGCCGGGTTCGTTCTGGGTTTTAGTGGCCGGGTCTTCGTCGAGCGGGTCGCCTTCGGATTCGCGGTGGGGTTTGCCCAGCACGTGGTTGCGCTGTGCCTCCAGCTCGCTGGCCAGTTGCAGCAGGTTGGGCACCGACGGCAGGAAGATGCTTGCCGTTTCACCAGGCCGTCTTGATCGCACGAACCGACCGATGGCCTGCGCGAAGAACAGCGGCGTCGAGGCGCTGGTGGCATAGATTCCGACGGACAGTCGCGGCACGTCGACACCTTCGGAGACCATCCGCACCGCGACCAGCCACCGGCTGGTGCTCGCCGCGAACTCCGAGATCCGGGCCGACGAGCCGGGGTCGTCGGACAGCACGACCGTGGGGGCCTCGCCGGTCATGGTGGTGAGCAGGGTCGCGTAGGCGCGGGCCGCAGTTCGATCGGACGCGATGATCATGCCGCCCGCATCGGGAACATGTTCGCGCAGCTGAGCCAGCCGTTGATCGGCCGCGGCGATCACGGCTGGCATCCACTCCCCGGCGGGGTCCAGCGCGGTACGCCAGGCTCGCGCAGTTTGCTCGGCAGACAACGGTTCGCCGAGCCGGGCTTCATGCTCCTCCCCGGCGCTGTCCCGCCAGCGGGCCTGCCCGGAGTAGGCCATGAAGACCACCGGGCGAACCACGCCATCGGCCAGGGCCTCGGCGTAGCAGTAGGTGTGGTCGGCTTTCGACCGCATCAGGCCGTTGGTGTCGGGTTCGTAGTTGACGAATGGGATGGGACTGTCGTCGCTGCGAAACGGCGTGCCGGTCAGAGCGAGCCGGCGGGTGGCGTCGGCGAAGGCTTCCCGGATGGCGTCACCCCAGGTCTTGGCGTCGCCGCCGTGGTGGATCTCGTCGAAGACCACCAGCGTCTTGCGTTGCTCGGTGCGCACCCGGTGCAACGTCGGGTGGGCGGCCACCTGGGCGTAGGTGACCACCACGCCGTGGTATTCCGGCGAGGTCCGAGGGTTGGAGTTGGAGAATTTCGGGTCCAGGGAAAGTCCCTGGTGTCCGGCGGCCTGCGCCCACTGGATCTTGAGGTGCTCGGTGGGCACGACGACGGTGAGCTGCTCGACCGCCCGGTGGGCGATCAGTTCGCCGGCGATGCGCAGGGCGAACGCGGTCTTGCCGGAACCCGGCGTCGCGACGGCCAGGAAGTCGCGCGGCTCGGTCCCTAGGTACTTCACCAGGGCGCGGCGCTGCCAGCCACGCAACGCGCGTGTGGTGTCGGCAGGGAAGTGGCTGACCGGCTGCAGCGACACATTCCCCCCTTGAATTCGGCATGGTAGCTAACCCGCGCTAGGCGGTTCCCGCAGTGCGAAACGACACCGGCAAGGCCTGGGCGGCATCGATCGGCCCCAGTGACGTGGTGGCTGTGAAATTTAGCACGACAACGCTTTTGGACGCAGTTGCGACATGGTTCGCCTTGTTGGAGCGGTGCTTTGCGTTGTGCACCGCTGCTGGCACCGCAGAGCAATGCCGCGGCAACCCGGCCCGGCGGGCCAAGCGAGATCTGACTAGGCATGCTATCCCGTGAGAGCCAGTCAGCGTTGACCGGATGCCCGTTCCGGGGCGGAAATTCTGCTGTGTTCGCAATACCTGACAACAGGCCAGGACAACCGAGTGGTGCACACCCTCAAGGCACCCGATTCCGCAGCTTCGACCCCGAGGTTGCCCGCGGGTTGTGGCTACTGGCTGGCCAGGTACTCACCAGTTCGTCAAGATGAGGTGGTTTATCGTCAGCGCTCCAGAGACATTGAGTGCTAGCCACCAGCGGTGTGATCGGGGCGGCAACAGCGCCGCCGCTGCCGGTAGCCACACCGTGAAGGGCAGCCAAATGCGCTCCACTTCAGCTTTGCTCAGCATGCTGGCGTCGGCCAGCACGATCGCGGCCAACATACCCACTATGACGAGATTGACGCCGGAGCGCTGACGGATCGCGGAGATGTCGACCGCCCGGGCGGTGCCCGCAACGCTGCCCAGCCCGATCGCACACACCACCGACGCCAAATTGGCCCACGACCAGTACTGGAACGGCCGGTCCCGAGCGATGCCCTGCCAATAGCGTTGCTGCACTAGCTCATAGCCATCGAACCACCAGAATCCGGCCAGCGCGAAGATCAGGACGACTGTCACAGCGGCAATCACCGCCGGGACCATCGCCCGCAACGCGGCACGCCGGTCAATCCCAGCCACCAACACCGCAACCGCGGGCAGTGCCATCAAGGCCAGACCGTAGTTGAGGAAGATCCCCCAGCCCAGCAACAGACCCGCACCGACTGCGGCCAGCGTCGGGATCCGCACCGACCTGCGCGCGGCGAGTGCCAGCAGCGCGATTCCCCATCCGGCTACCCCAGCGAAGTAGCCGTCGGCCGACACCGCGATCCAAATGGCTGTTGGTGACACCGCAACAAACGGTGCCGCCAGCCGAGCTGTGTGCTCGCCGGCTAGAACCCGAACCGTGATGATGATCGCGACCGTGGCACTCGATCCGGTCAGCAGGCAAAGCAACCCAGCCCAGGCGCCACCGGCAAGGCCGATTCGATCCAGCCACACAAAGGTCAGCAGCGCGCCCGGTGGATGTCCGGACACGTGAGTAATCCACGAATCCGGTTGGTAATCGAGGATTCTGTCCGCGAATCGGCGCACCGCGTCAGGGATGTCGGTGACCGTGGGCACCTGTCGCAGATATTCGTGCCGGGCGGTGAGGCGGCCGGCGAAGCCGAGTTGCCAGCCGTCGATCATGGCCAATGAGAAGGTCCATGCCCCTGCCGCCGCCCAGGTCGTCGAGATCAATGCCCGCCACGACAATCGCAGCGCAATGGCTGGTCCCCACCGGACCGCGGCACTGCCGATGACGACGGCCGGCACGGTGCCCCAGCCAACGTGGGGCTGCCACCAGCCGAAGATGGGCGCCACCCCCGCGAATGCCCGGAATCGCTCCGGTGGCGCGTTGATCAGCGGCGTTACACCCAGGTCCAGATGCGGCAACACGAATGCGGCCACCACCAGCACGGCGCCGGCCATGACCGCCACCGTTTCTCTGCGACCGATTTTCACCCGTGCATACCTCGTTGCCCCAGTGCCAAGGACGCCCGCGCGCTGATTCGCGACGGCGCTGACGTTTTCTGGTGGTGCCCAAACAGGCGGATGTAGGCGGTTCCTCCTCGGTCCAGACACATTCTGGCCGCCTAGCGGGCCGGATCGAGCAGCCGGTCGAATAGCACCGCCGTACCCAGGACTTGCACGTATGGTGAATGCCGCTCAAGGGGTATCGACCACGATGTTTCTAGTCGCACCACTGGGCTACTCGACACACTGATCGTCGGCCTGCTCGGCGTCGTGCCGCCGGCAGGTTTGCCGCAACCGATGTGTCGGGTGCCCGGGCACGGTTCGCCGGGGCCGTGGTCAGCGCCCATTGGCCTCCGATCAACCATATTCACCCCGCACACCAACACGGCGGTCAGGTGCGAGCACCGCGATCACCCTGCCGTGAATGTTGACGATGCTAGACACCAGCAATCCAGCGGCGTGGGCGACTTCGCCGAGCGCAGCTGCGCCGACCCGCGCCCACGGAAACCACTGTGAGACATGGCCGTGGGTTTCCCAGCGCAGCGTTTCGCGAACAAGCGCGGTCGCTAGAGCGTCGAGTTCGGCTATGATAACGCCGTCCGGCGCCAGCAGTTTCGCGACGCGCTTCAACACCGTTGTCGGAGCGCCGCCCACCCCGATGTTGCCGTCGATCAATAACACCTGCTGCCAGCACCCCTCGGCCGGCAACGGCGTGAAAACATCGCGGTGGATCGCGGCACCACCGCGTGAACGCGTTAGCTCCACCGCCGTGGCGCAACTGTCCACGCCCAGCGCGGGCAACTCGCGGTCCTGCAAAGACGCGGTTAATCGACCTGGTCCGCACCCGACATCAAGCGTTGGCCGACTCGAACACTGAGCCAGCACATAAGCATCGGCGAGGCGGTCCAGCGCGGGCATGCCGGGGCCGCCGATCCAGCGCACCATCGGCAGTTCTCGCACATGGCCCCGGTGGTTGCGCGCCCAGCACCGCGCGCCGGCCACCCCGGCACGATAGATGTGATCGATTGTCGCCGGCGCGGTTGTGACGCGGCTGCCCAGTGGCATTGCGGTTGTCATGTGGGGGAACCCGGTCCGTAACCCGCGGCTACCGCGATGTCCTCGACGCTGACCAGCCATCCCGTGCACCCCAGCTGCCGTGAACGAGACCGCGGCCCAGCAACGCGGTAATGGGGACGGGCGAATGTGTCGACGGTCGCGCATTCTTCGGTTTACGTGCGGTCATCATGGCACCTTTCGTGGGTGTAGACCCATGTCGATCGGGCGAGGTAGCCATCTAGCTACCCGCGCACACTACGGACAAACTTCGCGCGGGGTCTGATGGTGGTGAGCTGCTGCGCCCCGCTACGCGGCGCTGGCACTCACCACGGGGTCTGATGGTGGTGAGCTGCTGCGCCCCGCTACGCGGCGCTGGCACTCACCACGGGGTCTGATGGTGGTGAGCTGCTGCGCCCCGCTACGCGCCGCTGGCACTCACCACTAGGCTGGCTGTCGTGTTTGAATCGCTGTCCGACCGCTTGACCGGTGCCCTGCAGGGGCTGCGCGGCAAGGGCCGCTTGACCGATGCCGATATCGAGGCCACCACCCGCGAAATCCGGCTCGCATTGCTGGAAGCCGACGTTTCGCTGCCCGTGGTCCGGGCGTTCGTCCACCGGATCAAGGAACGGGCCCGCGGCCACGAGGTCTCCGGTGCCCTCAACCCGGCGCAACAGGTCGTCAAGATCGTCAACGAGGAACTGATCGGCATCCTTGGCGGCGAGACCCGCGACATCGCGTACGCCAAGAACCCGCCGACGGTAATCATGCTCGCCGGCCTGCAGGGTTCGGGTAAGACGACGCTGGCGGGCAAATTAGCCTTCCGCCTAAAAAACCAGGGCCACACGCCGCTGCTGGTGGCCTGCGACCTGCAGCGCCCCGCGGCGGTCAACCAGCTGCAAGTCGTCGGCCAGCGGGCCGGCGTGCCGGTATTCGCGCCGCACCCCGGCGCTCCACCTTCTGGCCCGGACACCGGGCCACCTGGTGACCCCGTCGCCGTCGCCGCAGCCGGCATCGCCGAGGCCAAGGCCAAGCATTTCGACTTCGTCATCGTCGACACCGCCGGACGACTCGGTATCGACGACGAGTTGATGGCGCAGGCCGCGGCCATCCGCGACGCGGTCGACCCCGACGAGGTGCTGTTCGTCCTGGACGCGATGATCGGCCAGGACGCCGTCGCCACTGCCCAGGCATTCGGCGACGGCGTCGGGTTCACCGGCGTGGTGCTGACCAAGCTGGACGGCGACGCCCGTGGTGGCGCCGCACTCTCGGTCCGCGAAGTAACCGGCGTGCCAATCCTTTTCGCCTCGACGGGGGAGAAGTTCGAGGATTTCGAAGTCTTCCACCCCGACCGGATGGCCGGCCGCATCCTCGGCATGGGCGACGTGCTGAGCCTGATCGAGCAGGCCGAGCAGGTCTTCGACGCCCAGCAGGCCGAGGATGCCGCCGCCAAGATCGGCGCCGGCGAGCTGACGCTGGAGGACTTCCTCGAGCAGATGCTGGCCGTCCGCAAGATGGGGCCGATTGGCAACCTGCTGGGCATGCTGCCCGGCGGGGCGCAGATGAAGGACGCGTTGGCCGAGGTCGATGACAAATCACTCGACCGGATCCAGGCCATCATCCGCGGGATGACGCCGCAGGAGCGGGCCGACCCGAAGATCATCAATGCGTCACGGCGGCTTCGCATCGCCAACGGCTCCGGCGTCACGGTCTCCGAGGTCAACCAACTGGTGGACCGCTTCTTCGAAGCCCGCAAAATGATGTCGTCGATGCTCGGCGGCATGGGCATCCCCGGGCTGGGTCGTAAGTCGGCGACACGCAAGTCCCGGAGCTCCAAAGGCAAGAAAGGCAAGAAGGGGGCCCGCGGCCCGACGCCGCCGAAGACCCGCAGTCCGTTCGGCGCGGGAATGCCCGGCATGCCCGCAGGGTTTCCCGACCTGTCGCAGATGCCAGAGGGTCTCAACGAGTTGCCGCCCGGCCTGGCCGATTTCGACCTGTCCAAGCTGAAGTTCCCCGGCCAGAAATAGCCGCGCAGTGCGACTGCACGTGCGAGGGCTGGGCCTGCCCGGCGGTATCGCGACCGAACTCTGGATCGTGGACGGCCACATCAGCTCCGAACCGGTGTCCGACGCTGACACCGTCTTCGACGGTGGCTGGATCCTGCCGGGCCTGGTAGACGCCCATTGTCATGTCGGGCTGGGCGACCACGGCGAAGTCGAGCTCGATGAGGCCATCGCCCAGGCCGAAGCCGAACGGGACGTGGGCGCGCTGCTGTTGCGCGACTGTGGCTCACCGACCGACACCCGCAGCCTCGACGACCGCGACGACCTGCCCCGGATCATCCGGGCCGGACGGCACCTGGCCAAACCCAAGCGCTACATCCCCGGTCTCGCCGCCGAGCTGGACGACGAATCGCAGCTGCCCGACGCCGTCGCCGAGCAGGCCCGACGTGGAGACGGGTGGGTCAAGCTGGTCGGTGACTGGATCGACCGGGGCATCGGCGACCTGGCGCCGCTGTGGTCCGACCACGTCCTCAAAGCCGCGATCGACACCGCACACGCGCACGGCGCCCGCGTCACCGCGCACGTCTTCGGCGAGGATGCGCTGCCTGGCCTGATCAACGCCGGCATCGACTGCATCGAACACGGCACCGGCCTCACCGACGACACGATCGAGCTCATGGTCGAACACGGCACCGCGCTGGTGCCCACGCTGATCAACCTGGAAAATTTCCCGGGCATTGCCGAAGCGGCCGTGCGCTATCCGAAGTACGCCGCGCATATGCGCGACCTCTACGACCGCGGCTACCAGCGGGTGGCCGCGGCGCGCGACGCCGGGGTGCCGGTGTATGCCGGTAGCGATGCGGGCGGCACCATCAGACATGGACGCGTCGCCGACGAGGTCGATGCCCTGCGCCGCATCGGCATGAGCTCCGAGGAGGCGTTGGGGGCGGCATGCTGGGATGCTCGGCGCTGGCTGGGTCGGCCCGGTCTGGACCACGGGGCGTCGGCAGATCTGGTGTGTTATGCCGAGGATCCCCGCCGCGGGTCCGCCGTGCTGCGCCGGCCCGAT
>JALHRH010000031.1 GCA_022841565.1 Mycobacterium sp.
CGTTGGGACGGAAGACGATTGCGTCGTCGTCGGCTCGACGCGGGTGACCAGGCGGGTTTCCCGCTGGGGTGGGTGCACGACGTGGTGTGGGCGCCGCGACCGGCTGCCTTTTCCGGGGCCATCGCCACGCCGGCGCCGGTGCCGCCCACCCTGAGCGTGCACGCCTACTCACCGCCGCTGACCGCCATGTCTTACTACGACATCACCGAGCGCAACACGCTGCGTCGCCAGCGCACCGAACTGACCGATCAACCCGAGGGGCCCTGATGAGCCGGATCGACCGGATTCTGCATGCTGCCCGAGCGCGTTATCACCGACTGCCCGCCGAGCGGCTGCCCGAGGCGATGCGGCGGGGAGCGGTGCTGGTCGACATCAGGCCCGCCGCTCAGCGGGCCCGCGAGGGTGAAGTCCCCGGGGCGTTGGTCATCGAACGCAACGTTCTGGAATGGCGTTGCGACCCGACCAGTGACGCCCGGCTCCCGCAGGCCGTCGGCGACGACGTCGAGTGGGTGATCCTGTGTTCGGAGGGTTACACCTCCAGTTTGGCCGCGGCGGCGCTGCTGGATCTGGGGTTGCACCGGGTGACGGACTTGGTGGGCGGTTACCACGGGTTGGTCGCGGCGGGCGTGCTGGCCGACGTCGGTTCAGCCCAACCCGTTAACTAGCCCGAGGTTCCCGCCGTCGAGTCAGCATGCAACAGCGGCCGCAGCTTCGCCGTCTTGTCCGGCGTCCAGCCTGGTGGTGACAGCACCGCGGCCCAGCCGTCGGCGCAGTTGGCGACGTAGCGGTGCCCGTGTCCGTCAGGGACATCGACGGCGACCGCCATGTCGGCCGAGACCTGCAGGAACGTCACCAGGGGAAACCAGCGCATGTCGGCAACGACGTCATAGCCTCGCTGCTCACGCAGCCAGTCCGGTTTACTGAACAACAGGTCGGGCGTCCACCACGCGATCGGGTCGGATGCGTGCTGCAAATAGACCACCCGCGGCCGGCCCCATCTCGCGTTCGGGCGATCCAGGTTCTCCGGACGGGCGACGAATCGAACGTTGCGGCCGTCGTCGTACATCGGCAGCCACTCTGGTGAACCTGCGTCGCGATTCGCCGTCAATTGGGTCCAGATGGTGTTGTTGAACGTCGGCCCGCTGAACAACGCGCCGTCGGTGCGCGCCAGAACGTTGTTGATGCTCATGAACGGCGCCTCGCCGCCGAACGATCCCAGGCTCTCGCCGAAGACAACGACCTTGGGCCGCTTGAACTCCGGCATCTTCCGGATGAGCTTGTCGACCGCCTCGAACAGCGCTTGGCCGGCGTGTCGCGCGTTCTCCTTGTCCACCAGGAACGACAGCCAGCTCGGCAGGAACGAGTACTGCATGCTCACGATTGCGGTGTTGCCGTTGTACATGTACTCCAGCACCGAAGCCTCCGCTTCGTTGATCCAGCCGGTGCCGGTAGTGGTTGCCACCGCGACAACCGCGCGTTCTAAGCCACCGGTGCGCAGCAGTTCGCGGGCCGCCAGGTCGGCCGTCGCGTCGATGTCGTCCGCGGATTTCAACCCCGCGTAGGCCCGGATCGGCTCGATGGCCGGGCTACCGTTGAACGCGGTCAGCGTGCTGACCGCAGGTCCACCCTCGACGAAGATCCGGCCCTGATGCCCGAGCGATTCCCATGACACCAGCGACTCCGGCCCACCGGAGCGCAGCTTGGACTTGGGCGCAGTGAAACCAGGCTCCATCTCATTGTTGACCGCGGCGAAACTGCCGTTCATGGACCGCATCGCGAACTTGAACACGACACCGTTGAGCAGGCTGATCGTCAGCACGATCAGTCCGATCACCACGATGGTCGCCGACACCCGGAACGGCGCGATCCGATCTACTTGTCCCACCAGGAGAATGACCAGTCGCCGGATGAGCTGGCCGATCTCGACCAACGAGAACAGCACAATCACTGCGAGCGCCCCGGTCAGCGGGTAGTCGTACCACTTCAGGTGCTCGACGCCCATCATGTCGCGCACCTTGTCTTGCCAGACGTGGAACCGGATCGCCATGACGACAACCCCGATCGCGCCGACGACGATAAGCGGCGGCCAAACCCAGGGCGGCGCAGGGGGGCTGGAGTCTTGCGAGCGCATGTACCGGACCAGCCACACGGCAAACACGCCCAGGCCGTACCCGATCGCGCCGGAGCAGCCGCTGACCACTCCCTGGAACAGCGGACCGCGGGGCAACAGCGACGGCGTCAGCGACAACCACACGAAGATCAGGCCGAACAGCGTCCCGGTGTAGGTGTAGTGCCGAACCCACCAGCGTCCGCGGTACCGGTGCCACCAGGGGGCCTTTTCCACGGTGTCGATGGGTTCGGCAGCGTCCTGCTCGCTGGGTGTGGTGGTCGGGGATTCGGTCATTGGTGAGTGAAGTCGGGTGGACGCTTTTCGATGAACGCCGCCATTCCCTCAGACTGGTCGTCAGTGGCGAACGTCGAGTGGAAAAGTCGACGCTCGTAAAGCAGCCCTTCGGCCAGCGTCGATTCGTAGGCCCGGTTGACGGCCTCCTTGGCCATCTGGGCGGACGGCAGCGACATCTGCGAGATGGTGGTCGCGACGGCCTTGGCTTCGGTGAGTAGGTCATCGGCGGGCACCACCCGCGAAACCAGGCCGCTGCGTTCGGCTTCCGCGGCGTCGATGGTGCGCCCGGTCAGGATCAGGTCCATCGCCTTGGCCTTGCCGATGGCCCGGGTCAGCCGCTGCGATCCACCCATCCCGGGAATCACGCCGAGTTTGATTTCCGGCTGGCCGAACTTCGCGGTGTCGGCGGCGATCAGCAGGTCGCACATCATCGCCAGCTCGCAGCCGCCGCCGAGGGCGTACCCGGCGACCGCGGCGATCGTCGGGGTCCGTACGGCGGCGAGCTTGCTCCAGGTGGCGAAGAAGTCAGCGCCGAAGGCATCGGCGAAAGTCAGCCCCGCCATCTCCTTGATGTCGGCGCCGGCGGCGAACGCCTTGGCCGAACCGGTGATGATGATTGCCCCGATGGCTGGGTCGTTATCCAATTCTGTTGCAGCGCTGGTGACTTCGTTCATCACCTGGCTGTTGAGTGCATTGAGCGCCTTCGGCCGGTTCAGCGTGATGATGCCGACCCGCTCTTCGCGTTCGACCAGAATGGTGTCGTACGCCATGGCTCTTCCTCCTTAGAACTGTAGGTCGTCGTCGACCGGTGCGAAATACGCCGCGACGTCGGCCACGGTGACCTCGGCCAGTGATGCCGGTGACCACTTGGGATTGCGGTCCTTGTCGACCAGTTGTGCGCGAATGCCTTCCACCAGGTCGTGTGAGCGCAGCGAGGCTGACGACACCCGATAGTCTTGCACCAGAACGTCTTCCAGCGTTACCAGGTCAGCAGCGCGACGCACCGCCTCGAAGGTCACCGACAAAGCGATGGGGGAGCGGGTGCCGATGAGCTCGGCGGCATCGTGGGCGGCTTCGCTGTCATGGCCCCGCAGCGCGGCGACGATATCGATCACGTTGTCGGCCGAATAACACTCGTCGATCCATTCTCGTTGTGCGGCAAGCTCGCTCGGTGGTGGTTCGACGGCGTGCTTGGCCAGTGCGCCTTCGACCCCGTGGGTGGCGATCGCGGCGGTGAAAGCGTCGAGTTCACGGTGCGGCACGTAGTGATCGGCGAATCCCAGCGCGATGGCGTCGGCACCACTAAACGGTGCTCCAGTGAGCGCGGCGTGCAGGCCCAGCTTGCCGGGCGCGCGGGACAGTAGATAAACCCCGCCGACGTCGGGGATGAATCCGATACCGACTTCGGGCATGGCGACCTTTGAGGTGTCGGTCACCACCCGCGTGTTGGCGTGCGCACTAACGCCGACGCCACCGCCCATCACGATGCCGTCCATTACCGCTACGTACGGCTTGGTGAAGCGGCCGATCAAGCCGTTCATCAGGTACTCGTCGCGCCAGAACCGTCGCGCGTCGGCCCCGTCCCCGCGTGCGCTGTGATAGACCGCCACCACGTCGCCGCCCGCGCACAGACCGCGTTCCCCGGCCCCGGTAAGCACCACTGCTCGCACCGCGTCGTCGCGCTCCCACCTGATCAGCACGGTGCTGAGCAGGTCCACCATGGTCTGGTTCAGCGAATTGATGGCCTTGGGCCGATTGAGGGTCAGGTAGCCGACGCCGTCGACGACGCGGGTCAGGATTTCGTCAGATTCCCCTGTTACGGCCCCGGTATCGGCGTCCGCCATGCGTTCGTCTCCCCTCGCCGCGATCCGTCAGGATCTGCTGACCCCAACGTGGCCATGAGTTTGACGAGCAATCTAGATCGTGACTCGCCCGGCGATGCCCGCGGGGCTAAGGTTTAGGGTGATCCGGGCGAGCTATCCGGTTCCCGGAATAACTACAAACAGCAGCTCCGCTGGGAACTCGGGCGGACCCCTAGTCGTTGAGCGATTGTTCGCACGTTCGAAGCCACAGCCATTGAGAGAGGACCGACGGTGCGGGAGACAAGTAACCCGGTATTTCGTTCGCTGCCTAAGCAGGCGGGCGGGTACGCGCAATTCGGCCCCGGCGTGCAGTCGGGCTACCAGGCCGACCCCTACGCTCCATATCAGCAGGGTCGTGACGCTCGCGTCTCGCGACCGCTGACCATCGATGACGTCGTCACGAAGACTGGCTTGACGCTGGCCATGCTATCGACCACGGCCATCGTCTCCTACTTCCTGGTCGCAACGAACCTGAAGCTGGCGATGCCGCTGACCATGGTCGGTGCGTTCGGTGGGCTGGGACTGGTGTTGATCGCCACGTTGGGTCGCAAGCAGGACAACCCGGCGATCGTGCTCAGCTACGCCGCGCTTGAGGGATTGTTCCTTGGCGCCTTTTCCTTCGTCCTGGCCAACTTCTCGGTGGGCCCGGCCAATGCGGGAATGCTCATCGGTGAGGCCATTCTGGGCACGCTGGGGGTGTTCTTCGGCATGCTCGTCGTCTACAAGACCGGGGCCATCAGGGTCACGCCCAAGTTCACCCGGATGCTGGTCGCCGCCATGTTCGGCGTGTTGGTGCTGATGCTCGGCAACTTCGTGCTGGCGATGTTCGGTGTCGGCGGCGGTGAGGGCTTGGGCCTGCGTAGCGGCGGGCCGCTGGCGATCATCTTCTCGCTGGTGTGCATCGGCATCGCCGCGTTCAGCTTCCTGATCGACTTCGATGCCGCCGACCAGATGATCCGTGCGGGCGCGCCGGAGAAGGCCGCCTGGGGCATCGCTTTGGGCTTGACCGTGACGCTGGTCTGGCTGTACATCGAGATCCTGCGTCTGCTCAGTTATCTGCAGAACGACTAACCCCCTCGACGGGCAAAAGCCGGCACCCCGATGTGGTGTGCCGGCTTTTTCCTGTGCGGGTCAGGGTTGACGCTGCACGGAGGGGGGCGGCCACTTCGCGGTTTGTCGCCCTCAGCGCAGAGTCAACTCCTCGTTAGGGCATCCCATGCGCCCTGAACTCGCCGAATGACGTCGCTGGGCCGGTGGCGGCCGACGACGCGGATGACGGTCCAGCCGACCCGGTCGATGTACTCTTGCCGGTCGACGTCCCATGCGTACTGGGCGGGGTCGGTCCAATGCTGGCCGCCGTCGTACTCGGCAGCCAACATGATGTCCTCCCAACCCATATCGAGGAAGTAGCGGGGATAACCGTCCGGGCCAAGCACTGGTATCTGCGTCCGAGGCTTCGGGAAGCCCGCTCTAATCAGCAGCAGCCGCAGCCAGGTCTCTTTCGGCGATTGAGCTCCCGAGTCGACGAGTTCCAGTGCGGCTTCCAGTTGGCGCAGGCCCCGCGCATGCCGGTGCTGGGCGGCCAACTCACCGACATCGGGCACCTTGAAATCCGTCGCGGCAGCCAGCGAATCGAGGTCGGCGACGGCGCGACCCAACGTCCCGCGCCGTCCGATGTCGAATGCCGTGCGCTCCGGAGTCGTCACCGAAAGGCCGTTCATCAGTTGGATTTCGCCGTCCAACACGAGCTCATCACGCGTAATGACGCGCTGCGGTGCCCGCGCGTTGCGCCAGATCAGTTCGATAGGCGCCGCCTGATCGATCCACGTGGAGCCGTGCATCGCCGAGGCCGCGGCGCCCGCGATCACCGCCTCCCGCCCCGACCACAACCAGGCTGCCGTTATCCGTTGTTGCAGCGACGGCTCGACCCGCTTGTCCAGGTAGACGTTCGGCATGATTGCGCGGTGGTATGTGCGCAGATCATGCCGGGTCAGGATGCCGGCGGCCAGCGCCTCACTGCCGATAAACGGTTGCCGCGCGCTCGTCATGCCGACATGGTGGCGGTTCGTACCGACACCGCTGTTGACTCTGCGGTGAGGGCGACAAAGTGCGAGTGGCCGCCACCGTCAGCGCAGAATCAACGCCAAAACGCCTAGGAGAGCCGCTCGATCACCATCGCCATGCCCTGGCCGCCGCCGACACACATGGTTTCCAGGCCGAACGTCTTGTCGTGCGTGGTCAAGTTGTTCAGCAGCGTGGCGGTGATCCGGGCGCCGGTCATGCCGAATGGGTGGCCCAGGGCGATCGCGCCGCCCGAGACGTTCAGCTTGTCTTCGTCGATGCCCAGCTCGCGGGCCGAACCCAGGACCTGAACCGCGAAGGCCTCGTTGATCTCGAACAGGTCGATGTCGCCCACCGACATGCCGGCCCGGGCCAGCGCCTGCTTGGAGGCCTCGATCGGGCCCAGCCCCATGATCTCCGGGGAGAGGCCGCTGACACCGGTGGATACGATGCGCGCCAGCGGTTTCAGGCCCAGTTCTTTGGCCTTGACGTCGCTGGTGATCACCACCGCTGCGGCACCGTCGTTCAACGGGCAGGCGTTGCCCGCGGTCACCGTGCCGTTGGGCCGGAACACCGGCTTGAGCTCGCTGATCTTCTCGTACGTGGTACCCGCCCGCGGCCCGTCATCGGTGCTGACCGTCGAACCGTCCGGCAACGTGACCGGGGAGATCTCCCGCTCGAAGAAGCCGCTGTTGATCGCTTCCTCGGCCCGGTTCTGACTGCGCACACCCCAGTGGTCCTGATCCTCGCGGGAAATACCGGTCAGCAGCGCGACGTTCTCGGCGGTCTGCCCCATCGCGATGTAGATGTCGGGGACATTCCCGTCGGCGCGGGGGTCGTGCCAATCGTCGGCGCCCGCGGCCGCGGCGGTGGTGCGCTCCTGGGCGGCGTCGTACAGGGAATTCTTGGTGTCCGGCCAGCCGTCGGCATTGCCCTTGCCGAACCGGGACACCGTCTCCACGCCGGCAGAGACGAAGACGTCGCCCTCACCGGCCTTGATCGCGTGAAACGCCATCCGGGTGGTCTGCAGGGACGACGAGCAGTAGCGGTTGACGGTAGTGCCGGGCAGGAAGTCGTAGCCGAGCGCCACGGCAACGACGCGCGCGATGTTGAAGCCGGACTCGCCCCCAGGCTGGCCGCAACCCATGATCAGGTCGTCAATCTGGTGTGGATTGAGCGCGGGCACCTTGTCGAGGGCGGCGCGGACCATCTGCGCGGCCAGGTCGTCGGGCCGGATGCTGATCAGCGAGCCCTTCATGGCGCGGCCGATCGGCGAGCGGGCAGTTGAAACAATGACGGCTTCCGGCATGACGGCTCCTCGATTGGGGTGTGCGAAGCCGAGCCTAACGCGCTTATCCAGAGGCGGCCGCGGCGGTCACGCGTGCGAGCGACGGGCGCGGCCACAACCTCGACACGAGGGTCCGCCGGCGGACATTGGCGACGGCCGGCAGCGCGACCGGGCGCGCCAGCGCGGGGATCTTTTCGCTCAGGGCTTCACACAACGCCAGTAGCAACTGTTCGGCCGCTTCGGCATATCCGGCCGCCGACGGGTGGTAGCGGTCAGAGGAGAACATCAGCTCCGGCATCTCGCGGAACTTGGGTGCAAGCAAGTGCGCCAGAGGCACCGGCATACCACCGGCTGCCTTGACCGCCGCGGCCTGTGCGCGGGCGAGTTGCAGGCCACGGGTGCGCGCCAGGGAGCGCAGCGGCTGGGGAATCGCGGTAATGAGCCCGAAGTCCGGACAGGTACCGACCACGACAACCGCGCCCCGGTTCCGCAGTTTTCGCACCGACGTGCCCAACCGCTGCGCCGACGGTCCGACACCATTGAGTGCGGTGATGTCGTTGGCGCCGATCATGATCACCGCGACGTCCGGTGGCGGCCCCGCCACGAACATCGCGTCAACCTGACCCAACACGCCTTTGGACGTGGCGCCAACGATCGCCTTGGTGCTCAGCCTGATTCGGAGACCGGTCTGCTCAGCGAGCCTGCGAGCAATAACCACGCCCGGCACTTCCTCGGCGGTCGCGCATCCGTACCCGGTCGCCGTCGAGTCGCCGAAGATCATCACATGCAGATCGAACGGTGTCCCGTGTCGCCACCGCTGCACCGGGCCACCATCACGGGTGTAGACACCGTCCGCGCGCGGCGGCGGCTCCCAGGATTTGGGAATCACGGTGCGCACATGCACCGCCTGACCCACCAGCAGGTTGCGTGCGCCCAGATAGGCCGAGCCTGTCGAGGCGAGTGCACCCGCTGTGGCCAAAGCGATCGTCGAACGCCGCGGCACATGCACGCCCACGAGCACCAGTTTAGGACGGTTGTGCTGATTTCGTGGGTAGCTGACAAACAAACCGGTTACGGTATTAGACAGATGTGGTATCGAAACCGATTAGATGGAAGTTGAGTGGGTAAAGGGCTGTCAAGCTAAGTTTGCGAGGTCGGCTGAACTGACTGCTCAGCTTCTTCGTCGCATGCTGTATCGGACTACAACGGCGTAGGAAGTGTTGAGCATGACTGCACCCGGTAAGGTCTCTGGATCGCCCAGAGTTCCCATTCGCCCGCGCGACGCGCTGAAGGCTCGTAGACTCGACGCTCGTAGGTTCGCGATCAGTGACGGGGCTCCCGTTGAAGTCGTGGAGTCCGGGCCCAGCGTTGCTGCGCGGTTTGCTACGTTGGCGTCTCGTGTGACGATTCGCCCGGCTTTGTTGGCTGGTAGCTACGTTCCTCACCTACGCTGGCCGTGGGGCCTGATCGACCACGCCGCCCGCGTGCTGTTGCCTGCGACCAGCACCGTCAGGGCAGAGGTGACCTTGCCCAATGCGTCGGCACAACTGGTTCGCGCAGCGGGTGTACTGCCGGCGGACGGCACCAGACGGGTGGTCCTATACCTGCACGGCGGGGCATTCTTGACGTGCGGAGCAAACTCCCACGGCCGGCTGGTCGAGTCTCTCTCGAAATTCGCTGACGCACCCCTTCTCGTCGTCAACTATCGGTTGATGCCCAAGCATTCGATCGGGATGGCCCTAGACGATTGTCATGACGGTTACCGGTGGTTGCGGCTGCTGGGGTATAACCCGGATCAGATCGTGCTGGCCGGCGACTCCGCTGGCGGGTACCTCGCCCTGGCTCTGGCGCAGCGCCTGCTGCGCGAAGGCGAGGAGCCGGCCGCTCTCGTTGCGATCTCGCCGCTGCTGCAGCTGGCAAAGGCCGAAAAGCAGGCGCATCCGAATATAAAAACCGACGCAATGTTCCCCGCAAGGGCCTTTGATGCGCTCGGCGCTTTAGTTGCTAGCTGTGCCGCGAAGAACACCGTGGACGGTAAGCCGGAGGAGATTTACGAGCCGTTGGATCACATCGAGCCGGGCCTGCCGCGGACGCTGATTCACGTGTCCGGGTCCGAGGTGCTGTTGCACGACGCGCAGTTGGCGGCAAGAAGGCTGGCGGCGGTCGGGGTGCCGGCCGAGGTGCGCGTCTGGCCGGGGCAGATGCACGACTTCCAGGTCGTCGGGCCGCTGCTGCCGGAAGCTGCGCGCTCGCTGCGGCAGATAGGCGAGTACATCCGCGAGGCCACCGGATAGCGCCTGTGCGCCATGCGACACCGCCTGCGACGATAGGCGCATGCGGATCGCGCAGCACCTCAGTGACCTCATCGGCGGCACGCCCCTGGTTCGGCTGAACTCCGTCGTGCCCGAAGGGGCGGGCATTGTGGCGGCGAAGGTCGAGTACCTCAACCCTGGCGGCAGCTCGAAAGACCGGATCGCCGAGCGGATGATCGATGCTGCCGAGGCCAGCGGGGCGCTGCGGCCCGGGGGCACCATCGTCGAGCCGACGTCGGGCAACACCGGCGTCGGACTAGCCTTGGTTGCCCAGCGTCGCGGTTACAAGTGCGTGTTCGTCTGCCCCGATAAGGTCGGCGAGGACAAGCGAAATGTGTTGCGCGCGTACGGCGCCGAGGTGGTCGTCTGTCCGACGGCGGTGCCGCCGGAGGACCCGGACAGCTATTACAGCGTGTCCGACCGGTTGGTCCGGGAAATCGACGGCGCCTGGAAGCCAGACCAGTACTCCAACCCGGAAGGGCCGGCCAGTCACTACGCGACCACCGGCCCCGAGATCTGGGCGGACACCGACGGCGAGGTCACCCATTTCGTCGCCGGCATCGGTACCGGCGGCACGATCACCGGCGCAGGTCGTTACCTGAAGGAGGTGTCCGGCGGGCGGGTGCGCATCGTCGGAGCCGATCCCGAGGGATCGGTGTATTCCGGGGGCACCGGCCGGCCGTACCTGGTCGAGGGGGTCGGCGAGGACTTCTGGCCGGCGGCCTACGACCCGTCGGTGCCCGACGAGATCATCGCCGTATCGGACTCCGACTCCTTCGACATGACCAGGCGGCTGGCCCGCGAGGAAGCCATGCTGGTGGGCGGATCGTGCGGGATGGCGGTCGTCGCGGCGCTGAAGGTAGCCGAGCAAGCCGGGCCGGATGCGCTGATCGTGGTGCTGCTGCCGGACGGCGGCCGCGGCTACATGGCGAAGATCTTCAACGACGCGTGGATGTCGTCCTATGGGTTCCTGCGCAGTCGGCTGGACGGCTCGGCCGCAGACTCAACGGTCGGCGACGTGTTGCGCCGCAAATCCGGTGCGCTGCCTGACCTCGTGCACACCCATCCCTCGGAGACAGTGCGGGATGCCATCGGAATCCTGCGGGAGTACGGGGTGTCGCAGATGCCGGTCGTCGGCGCCGAGCCGCCGGTGATGGCCGGGGAGGTGGCGGGCAGCGTCTCAGAACGAGAACTGCTGTCGGCGGTATTCGAGGGTCGAGCCAAGCTGGCCGACGCCGTCAAGCAGCACATGAGTCCGCCCTTACGGTTGATCGGGGCAGGTGAACTGGTCAGCGTGGCCGGAAAGGCACTGCGCGATCAGGACGCGCTGATGGTGGTCGAGGAAGGCAAACCGGTCGGGGTGATCACCCGCTACGACCTGCTCGGCTTCCTTTCCGAGGGCACCCGGCGACGCTAGTGCGGCTGTGACGTAGCTCTCGGGGCTGCGGTACTGTATCCGGCTTAGTTCAGCAAAGTCCGCACTGGAAGGTAGCCCCATGACCGATCAGCCACTGCCCGGCGGGTCTTACCCGCCGCCGCCCCCGCCGCCTGGCTCCTCCGGTGCGTCGCCGTCCGGGGGACATTTGCCGCCGTCCGCGCCGCCTGCGCCGGGCAGCGGCGGTGACTTCTCTCAGTCCGCCGGTGGCTCTGCACCGCCGCCCCCGCCCCCGCCGCCGCCCTCGGGTGGCTACCCGCCGCCACCTCCGTCGGCGGGCGGGTATGCACCACCGCCGCCCGGACCGGCCGTGCGGGAGTTGCCGACGGACTCCTACACGCCCTGGATTACCCGCGTGCTGGCGTTCCTCATCGATTACGCCCCGATCATCGTCGTCCTCGGCATTGCCCAGGTGATCGACATGCTCACCCAAGAGGAATCGTGCGTCACCAGCGTCAACCAGTACGACGTCGCGCAGTACTGCTACACCCAGGGGTCGATCATCGGGGTGTTGGCGCAGGGGCTGGCGTCGCTGGCGATTCTGGCGTACGTGGTTTGGAATTACGGATACCGGCAGGGCACCACCGGATCGAGCATCGGCAAGTCGATCTTGAAGTTCAAGGTGGTCAGCGAGGTCACCGGAGAGCCGCTCGGTTTCGGGATGTCGCTGGTTCGGCAACTTGCGCACTTCGTCGACGCGATCATCTGCTATGTCGGGTTCCTGTTCCCGTTGTGGGACAGCAAGCGCCAGACCTTGGCCGACAAGATCATGACGACGGTTTGCCTGCCGCTTTGACCTGAACCGGCAATCGCGAGACGCCACCCCGGTCGCGCCGTGCGGCCGGGGTGGCGTGCGTGATGCCGGCGATTAGGCTGGCGGTCGATGAGCGACGACGACCATTTCAGTGGACTGGCCACCAAAGCCATCCACGCCGGCTACCGGCCCGACCCGGCGACCGGCGCCGTTAACGCCCCGATCTATGCCAGCAGCACGTTCGCGCAGGACGGCGTCGGCGGCCTGCGCGGCGGGTTCGAATATGCCCGCACCGGCAACCCGACTCGATCCGCGCTGGAGGCCTCGCTGGCAGCAGTGGAGGACGGCGCTCACGGGCGCGCGTTCAGTTCGGGCATGGCGGCCAGCGACTGCGCGCTGCGGGCCATCCTGCGGCCCGGTGACCACGTAGTCATCCCCGACGACGCCTACGGCGGCACCTTCCGGTTGATCGACAAAGTGTTCACGCGATGGGGCATTGCGTACACGCCGGTGGCCCTGTCCGACCTGGACGCGGTGCGCGCCGCGATCACGCCGCAGACGAGATTGATCTGGGTCGAGACGCCCACCAACCCGCTGCTGTCCATCGCCGACATCAGCGCAATCGCCCAGCTGGGCGCCGACAGTTCGGCAAAAGTGTTGGTGGACAACACCTTCGCTTCGCCTGCGCTGCAGCAGCCGTTGACGTTGGGTGCACACGTGGTGTTGCATTCGACCACCAAATACATTGGCGGCCACTCTGATGTGGTCGGCGGCGCACTGGTGACCAACGACGAAGAACTGGACCAGGCTTTTGCGTTTCTGCAGAACGGGGCGGGCGCGGTGCCCGGTCCGTTCGACGCCTACCTCACCCTGCGTGGCCTGAAGACGCTGGTGCTGCGGATGCAGCGGCACAGCGAAAACGCCGCGGCGGTGGCGGAGTTCCTGGCCGACCATCCAGCGGTGAGCACCGTGCTGTATCCAGGGCTGCCCCACCATCCCGGGCATGAGGTCGCCGCCCGGCAGATGCGCGGCTTCGGTGGCATGGTCTCGGTGCGGATGCGCGCCGGACGTGCGGCAGCCGAGAAACTGTGCGCCCACACCGGCGTCTTCATTCTGGCCGAGTCGCTGGGCGGCGTGGAATCGCTGATCGAGCACCCTAGCGCCATGACGCACGCATCCACCGCCGGCTCGCAGTTGGAAGTTCCCGACGACCTCGTTCGGCTGTCGGTCGGAATCGAGGACGTCGCTGATCTGCTGGCCGACTTGGACCAGGCGCTCAGCTAGCACGGCTACTTCTTCGGCCGACTGTGAATCTGGCGACGCGGCGCGCCGCCGGTGCGTCGCGCGATTCACCCTCGGCGAGACGAGAGGTCAGGAGTGGTACGGCTCGGCGCTGACCAGCGTGACCGAGACGGTGTTGCCGCTGGGCACCTTGTAGCTGCGGGTCTCGCCGACCTTGGCGTCGATCAGGGCATTGCCCAACGGCGAGTTCGGCGAGTAGACCTCGAGCTTGCCGTCGTTGACGCCCTCCTGGCGGGTGGCGATCAAAAAGGTCTCGCTGTCGTCCTTGTCGCCGTTGTAGTAGACCTTCACCACCGAACCCGGCAGCGCGACACCAGACTGCTTGGGCGCCTCACCGACCTTGGCGTTGTTGAGCAGATCCTGCAGCTGGCGGATTCGGGCCTCCTGCTGGCCCTGTTCCTCGCGGGCGGCGTGATATCCGCCGTTCTCGCGTAGGTCGCCTTCTTCGCGGCGGTCGTTGATCTCGGCGGCGATGACCGGACGATTTGCGATCAACTGGTCGAGCTCGGCCTTGAGTCGGTCATGTGACTCCTGGGTCAACCAGGTCACCTGAGTGTCCGTCATCTCGTGGCGCTCCTTGTACTCGTTGTTCCGCGTATTCGCGCAGGCTTGTGGTCCCTGTTGTTCAGGGACTCGTTGGGCGTCTGCGGGTCCCCACCCGGGTGCTGCAACTCCGTTCTTCGCACGGCCTCTAATGCAGCAATACACGGTCCCAAGCAGGACCGTGCATTCACCCATGTTACCACTGCGCAAATAAAGGATGACTGCTATATCCGCAGTTCGGCGAATGTCGCGATTACGGCGCCCGCAGATAGGCGGGCACGTCTGTGCCGCAGCCATATACGTCCGCCATCGCTGGCGGCTTTGTCGATTTCAGCGTGGTGGTCACCTGCACGGTCTGCTGATCGGCCGGGGGCACCAGCACCTCCCGGCGGCCTGTCTCAGCACCGTCCTTCGACTTGACTCGCACGATGCAGTCCACCGGTCGCGACGGATCGGTGCGGTACACGCTGATCGTCACCGACACCGTCTCGTCGTCGATCACCTGATAGCCGGCCAGCGTGCCTTTGACCGGGCCGGAGCCGACCTGCTGATAGGCCAGAACGGCGATACCGGTTCCCGCCGCCAGGACCAGTACGGTCAGGCCTGTGACGACGCGGCGCCGTGATTTCCGGGACAGCCGATCCCGGCCGTAGCGGGCTTCGGGCCGGGTGAAGGAACCTTCGGTCAAGTGCTCAGTCATGCCCTGGGGAGTTGTGGGGTACAGGAGAACTGGAAGTATAGGGGGCACTCCCAGGGTCGGTGGGCGACCCAACGGACGGACTCGAAAACAACAGACACAAGGGAGCTCGTGAGCAAACTGCGGTTGATGGCGGTGCACGCCCACCCCGATGACGAATCCAGCAAGGGTGCCGCGACGTTGGCGCGTTATGCGGATGAGGGCCATCGCGTCATGGTGGTGACGTTGACCGGCGGCGAACGCGGCGAGATCCTCAACCCGGCGATGGATCTGCCTGACGTACACGGACACATCCACGAGATTCGCCGGGACGAGATGGCCAAGGCGGCCGAGATTCTCGGCGTCGAACACCACTGGCTGGGCTTCGTCGACTCTGGCCTGCCCAAGGGCGACCCGCCGCCGCCGTTGCCGGACGGCTGCTTCGCCCTGGTGCCAGCGGAGGAATCCACCGAAGCGTTGGTACGCGTGGTGCGGGAGTTTCAGCCGCACGTGATGATCACCTACGACGAGAACGGTGGCTACCCGCACCCCGACCACATCCGCTGCCACGAGGTGTCCGTCAGCGCCTACGAGGCGGCCGGCGACTACCGCCGGTTTCCCGACGCCGGGGAGCCATGGTCGGTGTCCAAGCTGTACTACGTGCACGGTTTTGTGCGTGCGCGGATGCAGCTGTTGCAGGACGAGTTCGCCAAACACGGGCAGGAGGGTCCGTTCGGGAAGTGGCTGGAGCGCTGGCTGCCCGATCACGACTTCTTCGAGAAGCGGGTGACCACCCGCGTGCAGTGCTCGGCATATTTCGGCCAACGCGACGATGCCCTACTCGCGCATGCCACTCAGATCGACCCGAACGCCGAGTTCTTCGCTGCGCCGCTCTCGTGGCAGGAGCGGCTCTGGCCGACGGAGGAGTTCGAGTTGGCCCGTTCGCGGGTACCGGCCCGCCTGCCTGAGGCCGATCTGTTCGAGGGGATCGAGGAACCGTGAATCACTTTCTGATCAGCGTGATTGCTGCGGGCGGGACCAAGAACAACGGACCAGATTTCGGCAAGGCCAGTCCCCTCGGGCTGGTAGTGGTTGTGTTGCTGGTCATCGCTACCGTGTTCCTGGTCCGTTCGATGAATAGGCAGCTGAAAAAGGTCCCGGAGTCGTTCGACCGCCAGCATCCCGAGCCGGATCAGGCCGCCGATGAAGGCACCGACGCCGTGGGCGGCGTCGAGCGTCCGGGGGCTGACCACGATCCCAACCGACCTTCGGGCTCGGCGCATGACCCAGGCTGAGCCGGCCGGCACGAACACCCTCGGTGGGGCCACCAGCCCCTATCTGCGCCAGCATGCCGATAATCCGGTGCACTGGCAGCAATGGGGCTCGCAGGCACTGGAGCAGGCGGCGGCGCGCGACGTTCCGATCCTGCTGTCCATCGGATACGCCGCCTGCCACTGGTGCCATGTGATGGCCCACGAATCGTTCGAGGACGACGAGGTGGCTGCCGTCATGAACGCGGGGTTCGTCTGCATCAAGGTGGACCGAGAAGAACGGCCGGACATCGACGCGGTCTATATGAACGCGACCGTCGCCCTCACCGGGCGGGGCGGCTGGCCGATGACGTGCTTCCTCACCCCCGACGGGCGGCCGTTCTTCTGCGGCACCTACTACCCTAAAGATGCCTTTTTGCAACTGCTTTCGGCTATCACCGACACGTGGCGACAACGCCGCGCTGAGGTCGAGGAAACGTCGGACCACATCGCCGGCGAGCTGCGGTCGATGGCGACCGCGCTGCCGGGTGGCGGATCGGAGATCACGTCCCAGCTATGCGACGACGCCGTCGCCGCCGTGCTGCGCGATCAGGACACCGTGCACGGCGGATTCGGTGCGGCTCCTAAGTTTCCGCCGTCGGCGCTGCTCGAGGGTCTGCTGCGCCACTACGAGCGCACTGGGTCAGCGGAAGTGTTGCAAGCCGTGTCGCATGCCGGCAATGCGATGGCCCGTGGCGGCATCTATGACCAACTTGCCGGTGGCTTCGCCCGCTACAGCGTCGACCAGGGTTGGGTGGTGCCGCATTTCGAGAAGATGCTGTACGACAATGCACTGCTGCTGCGCTGCTACGCGCACTGGGCCCGCCGGACGGGCGATCCGCTGGCCCGCCGGGTCGCTGCGCAAACCGCGCGGTTTCTGCTCGACGACCTTGCCGCCGGCGACATGTTCGCGTCGTCGTTGGATGCCGACGCCGACGGCCGCGAGGGATCGACATACGTGTGGACGCCGACGCAGCTGAAGGACGTGCTGGGGGTCGACGACGGTCGTTGGGCAGCAACGGTTTTCGGCGTATCCAGGGTAGGCACTTTCGAGCACGGGACATCGGTGTTGCAGTTGCTCGACGACCCCGACGACGCGCAACGCCTGGACCGGGTCAGGGCCGCGTTGCTGGCCGCCCGGCTAACCCGGGTGCAGCCCGGGCGCGACGACAAAGTGGTCACCTCATGGAACGGGCTGGCGATCACGGCGTTGGCCGAAGCTAGTGTGGCGCTGGATGATTCGGAGTTGGCTTCCGAATTGGCTCAGGCCGCGCAACGCTGCGCGACCGCGCTGCTGGAGCTCCATGTCGTCGACGGGCGGCTGCGGCGTGCCAGCCTGGGCGGGGTGGTGGGCGACAGCGCGGCCATCCTGGAGGACTACGCAATGCTGGCCACCGGGTTACTGGCGCTCTACCAATTGAGTCCCGACCAAGCCTGGCTGGCGGCGGCCACCGGCCTGCTGGACACCGCGGTCCAGCATTTCGGCGACCCGCAGCGTCCCGGGCGCTGGTTCGACACCGCCGACGATGCCGAGCAACTCATGCTGCGGCCCGCCGACCCGCTGGACGGGGCGACGCCCTCAGGGGCGTCATCGATCGCCGAGGCGCTACTCACCGCGGCTCACCTGGCTGACGGCGACCGGGTCCAGCGCTATCTGGAGGCGGTCGGCTACACGCTGGACGCGCACTCGGTACTGCTGGCACGCGCCCCACGTTCGGCCGGGCACTGGCTGGCGGTTGCCGAAGCCGCGGTGCGCGGGCCGCTGCAGATCGCGGTCGCGTTCGCCGGCGCAACATCGTCGCTACTGGCCGCTGCCCGCCGACTGGCGCCCGGTGGGGCGATCGTCGTCGGTGGCCAAGTGAACTCGTCGCCGCTGCTGGCCGGACGGGACCGGGTGGCTGGGGCCGACGCCGCCTACGTGTGCCGGGGCCGGCTCTGCGACCTCCCGGTGACAAGCGAAGATCAACTCGCCGCCGCCCTGGGTGTACCCGGATAGTAGCGTGCGTCACATGCCGAACACCGCCGACAGGACGCAGGCGATCACCGAGACGGTTAACCGCTACATCGCCGCGGTTGGTAACGGCGGCGCGGATGAGCTGGCGGCCTTCTTCGCCGATGACGCCACCCTCGAAGATCCGGTCGGCGGCGAGGTGCACATCGGCACCCGTGCCATCCGCGGTTTCTACTCGGCGGTCACGGGCGTCGAGCGCCAGTGCGAGTTGGTGACGCTGCGCGTGTCGGGCAACGAGGCGGCCTTCCACTTCCGGCTGACGATCACCGCCGGGGACAGCAGGATGCGGATCGAGCCGATCGAGACGATGGTCTTCGACGCCGACGGGAAAGTCGCTGCGATGAAGGCTTACTGGTCACCAGCTGATGTGACGCAGCTCTGAGGGAGACCGATCGGGTCAGAAGACGACGAACCACATGGCGATGTAGTGGCAAATCGCCGCTACAGCTGTGCAGGCGTGGAAGAACTCGTGGTACCCAAAGGTCGACGGCCACGGGTCGGGCCATCTTAGTGCGTAGAGAATCCCGCCGATGCTGTACAGCGCGCCGCCCACGAACAGCAAAACCATCGCCGCCACCCCGGCGTTGTGCAGGATGGTCACCGTGTACCAGACCGCGACCCAGCCCAGCAGGATGTACAGCGGCACGCCCACCCAACGCGGAGCGGTCGGCCAGAGCATCTTCAGGGTGACCCCGGCCAGCGCTCCGCCCCAGACGATCGCCAGCACCACGTGACCGTCGTGACCGGGCAGCGCCAGTAGCGCAAAGGGCGTGTAGCTGCCGGCGATGAAGATAAAGATCATCGAGTGATCCGCCCGCTTCATCCACATGCGCGCGGTGGCTGATTTCCAGTTGACCCGGTGGTAGGTGGCGCTGACGGCGAACATAAAGATCGTGGCGAAGGTGTAGAGCATCGTCGCCAGGCCGGCCTTGGTGGAATCAACCGCCCAGGACACCGCGACCAAAGATGCGCCGGCGAACACGGCGGCCCCCGCCGAGTACACGTGAATCCAGCCGCGAAAGCGGGGCTTGTGCAGGGCCTTGACGACGCCCTCGACGATCTGGTGGGCGGCGTTGGCCGGTGATGGGCCGTCTGATTCTGGTCCTGTGCTGGTGAGCGTGCTGGTTTGGCTGCTCATTGCTCCTGATGCCCCGCCCTGTGAGTTTGGTGGTGTCTCCGTTCAGGGTAGCGGGACTGGCTGGGAGGGACCCGGTAGACGTGGCGTGATGCTGCCGGAATTGGCACCCGGAGTTTGGCGTCGGTCACAGTAGTGTGGATCCTCGTGGAGATCATCCCGCCGCGGATCAAAGAGCCGTTGTACCGGCTGTATGAGCTGCGGCTTCGGCAGGGTTTGGCCGCGTCGCGATCCGAGCTGCCGCGTCACATCGCGGTGTTATGCGACGGGAACCGGCGGTGGGCGCGCAGCCTCGGGTATGACGACGTCAGCGTCGGCTACCGGATGGGTGCGGTCAAGATCGCCGAAATGTTGCGGTGGTGCCAGGAAGCCGGGATCGAGATGGCCACCGTCTACCTGCTGTCTACCGAGAACCTGCAGCGCGACCCCGAAGAGCTCGCCGCACTGATCGAGATCATCACCGACGTCGTGGAAGAAATTTGCGCCCCGGCCAACCACTGGAGCGTCCGCACGGTCGGCGATCTGGAGTTGCTGGGCCAGTCCCAGGCCCGCCGGTTGCGCGGTGCGGTGGATTCCACGCCGCAGAACGCATCGTTCCACGTCAACGTCGCGGTTGGCTACGGCGGCCGTCAGGAGATCGTCGACGCGGTACGCACGCTGTTGGGCAAGCGACTCGCCGACGGCGCAACCGCCGAGGAACTCATCGAGGCGGTGACCGTCGAAGGGATCTCGGAAAACCTTTACACCTCAGGGCAACCCGACCCCGACCTGGTGATCCGCACCTCGGGGGAGCAGCGGCTGTCCGGGTTTCTGCTATGGCAGAGCGCCTATTCGGAGATGTGGTTCACCGAGGCGCACTGGCCGGCGTTCCGTCGCGTCGATTTCCTGCGTGCTTTGCGCGACTACAGCATGCGCAACCGCCGCTACGGCAAGTAGCTGCACAGCCCTGCGCTCTGGGCACATGACACACTGGTTCCATGGCAGCGCTGTCGGCGGTGGTTTTCACGCTGAGCGGTTGGCTCGGGCTGTATTTGCTGGCCCGTGATCCTCGCAAGCCGGTGCTGGTGCTGGCGTCGATCGGGCTGTGCGGTTTCGCTGTGGTGGTGGCCGTGGACGCGGTGCGCTTGACCAGCGTGACGCACGCCCAGTTGCTCAGCCAGTTGGAGGTCTACCTGGTCGCGATTCCGGGAGTGGCGTGGTTCGCGGTACTCGTCGAACTGGCCCGTCCGTTCGACAGCCCGCGGAGCCGAACGAGCGAAGTGTTGCTTATCTCAGGTGTCGCCGTGCTGACTGTGTTGGCCGCGGCCATGGCCGGCAGTGTCACCGGTCCACTGCGGCTAGGACACTGGCTGATGTTCGGGGTCATCTCGGTGTCCACGTTGGGTGCGATGGCCGCCAAGGTGCTGCGGCCCGCCCGGCCCGCCCCCGTTACCGGAGCCGTGGTCATCGCGACGCTGTTCTTCGCGTTGGCCAACGCCATCTTGATCATTCCGCTGGGACTGGCGCCGAGTTGGCTTGCGCTGGCGTCGACGGGCTTCGATGTGCTGCTGCTCGGGGTGGCGGTGGCCCTGTGGGACGCCTTCGACGAAGGACAGGCATTGCGCGCCGACATGCTGCGCTCATTCGCCGGCTGTACGGCAGTCTCCGTGCTGTTCGGCGGTCAGGCACTGGTCGGTCTGGCGGTGACCCGCACCGAGCCCACCGCGCAGACTGCGCTCACGGTGCTGTTGTTCACCAGCCTGGCGATCGCGATCACCGTCCAGGTGCTAGCGAACCCCTTGGCAGGGATGCTGGACCGGCTGGCTTTCTCCCAATCACCTGAGTTGCGGGCCAACCGGGCCGCGTTGCGCGATGCGGGTGCCGCGCTGCCGCTTCGGTCGGACGATCCCCTGGTCGACGTCGACGACGATACGTTCGTCCGACTCACTCGCCGCGCGCTCGGTCATTACGGCGACCTCACCAAGTTGGTCGCGAGCCCGCTAACCGCTCTGCCGGTGATCGATGCGCGGCTGGCCGCCCGTGGCGCACCCGATCACCCGGTGGAGCGTGCCAACGAACTCAAGGCGGTGCTCGCTGACGGCATTGCGCGGCTCAAGCCCCGCGACGGGGGAGACTTCGGCACCACCGAGGAATGGCGCTACTACAACTCGCTGTATTTTCCTTATGTCGCCGGTGTGCGCGCCTACGCCCAGAACGCCACTGCCGCAGGGCTAGATTCCACCGCTCGGCAAGCCTGGCAGTGGCTGGTCACCGAGGTACCGCAGCGCTCACTGCACAATTGGCAGAATGCGGCGGCGCGGTTGATCGCCGCCGATCTGCGTGGCCGGGTCCCGGTTTCCAGCGAGTAGCCGGGGACGCGCCGTCCGCGTGGTCGTTGGCATCAAACACCTGACTGGCAAGCCCATGAAACGGAGGCACAGCTATGGGATCCAAGGTTCCGCCCGTGAGGGTGGCGCGGGCGATCGACGCCGCGCGGCATCACCTGGCTCGGTTGCACCGCCGCATGGTGCCGCCACCGGTCGCGATGATGGAAATGGTGGTCAACGCGTGGGCCGCCCAGGCGATCACGGCCGCGGCGGAACTCGGCATCGCCGATGCGCTCGCGCACGGGCCGTTGTCGGCTGAGGAGCTGGCAGCCGCGGTCAATGCCGACGCCAATGCGATCAGTCGACTTCTCAGGGCGCTGATCAGCCGAGGCATTTTTCGGCAGCGTCGCGATGGTCGCTACGACCTCACCCCGGTCGCGGACACTCTTCGTCGTGATGCGGAGGTGCCTCTTGCCGGGTGGGCACTCTGGCTGGGTTCACCTCAGCATCGCGAGCATTGGAGCCACCTCGCCGATGCCATTCGTACCGGCCGCTCCGTCGTGTCCGCGCTGCGCGGCAGGCCGACGTTCGAATACCTGGCGTCCGAGCCTGAACTCGGCCGGGTGTTCGACGAAGCAATGACCGGCGGATCCGCGCTTTCGGTCGGACCGGTAGTTGCCGCCTACGACTTCAGGCGCTTCGCCACCATCGTTGACGTCGGTGGCGGCCGAGGTCGGCTGCTGGCGGAGATCCTGGCTGCCAACCCCGCGGTGCGCGGTGTGCTGTTCGACCAACCCGACGTAGTGGCGGGGGCCCCGGCCGTACTCGCCGCGCGCGGAGTAGCAGACCGCATACAGATTGCGGAAGGGTCGTTCTTTGAGTCAGTGCCCGCCGGCGGTGACGCGTATCTACTCAAGAGTGTGATTCACGACTGGCCCGACGAGGACGCGGTGCAGATCCTGCGCAACGTGCGTAGCGCGGCCCGAACCGGTAGTCACGTGCTGCTTGTCGAATTCGTGGTGCCCGAACATCACCGGGAAACTATGGGCAACTGGTTGGACCTGGAAATGCTGCTCGCATGCGACGCCCACGAGCGGACCGTCGCTGAGTTCGCGCGACTTTTCCAGCGTGCCGGGTTTCGGATGACGCGTGTGGTGAAGACTGCCTCGTTGTTCAGTGTCGTCGAGGCCCGGGCCGTTTGAGCTGGCCGTTCTGACCTCGGTGCCTGGGTCTGCGGGTGCCGGGTCAGCCCGAGGTGCGCGCCGAACGGTCGGCGAGGGCGACCTGCCACCGCGCCAACGCCGATGCGTGGCAGTAGCTGGCAGCGCCATGCGTCGATCTGGCAGTGCGCGAAGGGCACCGTCAACGGTGTTCGACCCGAACCAACGCCCCAAGCCCGAGGAGATCTCACCATGACCGCAATTTCCGGCGTGCAGCCCCGCCCACTATCCGACTCCAACGATTCGCTGCTTCGATTCGCGATGCGAGCCGATGCCACCCTGACGGGACTGATGGGGCTGGCCGTCGCCGTCGCCGCCGATCCGGTTTCGCGGCTGACGGGTCTGACGTCCGGCCAGGAATACAGCGTGGGCGCCTTTTTCGTCCTCTACGGACTGGCGGTCTTCAGCCTGGCCGCGTTGCCGAACCTGCGTCGCGCCGGACTTGGTGTGGTCGTGGCAAATCTGGTCTATACGGTAGCGGCGATCGTTGTCGCAGAGTTGGTGCCGATGACGACAGTCGGGGTCGCCGCGACGCTGGCCAGCGGTGTCTACACGCTGGCGTTCGCGGGCCTGCAGTACCTGGGAGTGCGCCGCCTGGCGACATGACTCCCCTTCCCGCCGAGCGGGGTTGCCACCGCCTGAGCGTTGCGGTGAGCACCCCGCTCGGCCTCGTCAGGCCGGCAGGGTTCTCACGCGTCGACGTCGTCGACCACAAAGACCGCCCACGCGTATGCGGCGTCCGTCTCTTGGAAAAGGATCTCGTGGCTCATCAATTGCCTCCTTGTGGCTTTTGCAGTACCAAGCCGAAATGCCCAGCTACACCACGATGCCTCGTCTCACGCGCGTGCGTTATCCCCCGGTCGGTGGCCGGCGGGACGAATTTCGGGTAGTACGACCAGCGGACAACGGGGGTCCGCCATTCGGGCGACACCGGAGCCGGTCAGGCCAGGCTGGCACCGAACCACGCCTTGAGCGAGCGGTCGAGTTCGTCCAGGTCGGGCGTCTGCGACGAGGACGCCCAGGCCACGTAACCATCGGGACGTACCAGCAACGCCGTCGCCGGAAGTCCATCAACTGGGCGGCCCGCTGCGACGACGACCCGGTCCGTGATGGCGGTGGCCGCGGTGTCCACCACACCCAGCTCGGTCAGATCAATCAGCAAGGGCTTCCCGGCCCGGGCGAGCTCCGCGATGCGTCTCGTTCCAACGGAGTTCGCGACAGCCGAGTCGGGCACCCAGCGCCCGACGAGAGGATGGTTGCCGGAGCCTGTCGCGTAGCAAACATCGGCGCCCGACACCAGATCCCCGAGGTGACGGACGACATCCGGCTGAGCCAGCAATTCGCTGAAGAGCTCTCGCAAGGCGTTGATTTCGGCTCCGGGCCGAATAAGTGCCAGCTGGGCGCGGCTGTGCATAAGCACCCGTTCGGCGGCAGGTCGGCGCTCCACTTCGTAGGTGTCGAGAAGCTCAGCGCCGACCCGCTTGTCGAGTACTGCCGCCAGCTTCCAGCCAAGGTTCACCGCATCCTGCAGACCCAGATTGAGTCCTGGTCCGCCGAGCGGCGGTTGCACGTGCGCGGCATCGCCCACCAGAATCACCCGGCCCAGCCGGTATCGCGACGCGATCCTGGAGTTCACGCCGCGGTAACGACGCAGATCAGGCGGCATGTCAGCGGATTCGAGCTGCAGCGGCACAGGTACGCCGAGCACGCGCTCGATGCTGGCTTCCTGTTCGGCGATGCTCGCCGGCCCGTTGTCGGCGTCGCTCACGTCAGGGTTCTCCCGCGGTGCGCTATCCAATTCGATAGTGAATGCCCCGGCACGGTCCGTCAGCTTCAGGCCCCACCCGAAGATGCCCCGCTCGGTGCGAAAGTATTGCCGCGGCGGGATAGCGCCGAACCCTGGGACGTTCAGCGCTCCAGTGCCGGGATCAATCCAGTCCAGGGGCGGCACCACTCCGAACGTCACATGCTCGGTCACGTCGTACGACGACATCCCCGGGAAGTCGATTCCGGCCAGCTTGCGAGTGAGACTCGAACCGCCGTCGGCGCCGACCAGGTATTCGGCCGATACCGCATAGGGACCCGCCGGGCTCGCGACGTGCACCACAACGCCGTCGTCGCTTTGTTCGTAGTCGGTCAAGGTGTGACCCCAGCGAAAGTCGACGTGAAATTTCCGGGCGGCGGCGACCAGCACCTCGATGAGTCTGGGCTGCTCCACCCGCAGCGTGTAGAGCTGATGGTTCGGCAGCTCGGCGAAACCGAATCCGAAGCCGGCGAAAAACGAGCCGGGGGCCGGGCGGGGTGGTTCTGTTGTTTCCGCGAGTGTGTCGTATAGGCCGCGGTGGTCAAAGATCCGGACTCCCTGGCCGACGATGCCCGCGGCGCGCCGCTGCATGTTGGGCCCGGGACTCTTGTCCAGCAGCACTGGTCGGATGCCCGCTAGTCCGAGTTCGCAGGCCAACATCAACCCGTTCGGACCACCGCCGGCGATTACCACATCAGCCACGTGCCGGAATTTACCGCAACACCGAACGCACTATGGATCGGCGACTTTCGTCTGCGGACTGTGCGAAGTGCCCAGCGATTCTCACCGCAGGACGGGCGTCCGGTCAGAAATCCAGAAATACAGCCGGGCAGCCTGCTTCGTCCTGTAACCCACAGCCCCTTCCCGCCCCCGCGTAGCCCTCTTCAGCGCCTGGGCACAGTGCACCTCGCCGTCAAAGGGTCTGTGCACTCTGCACGATGTCGTCTTGGGGTCTCGCGCGGCAAGCTGGCGGGATTCAAGAGATGTTAGGCGCTGACGGCAGGGTGGGCTCATTCGCGAGCGGTGTGCAGAGTCCACCGCCTTCGTCGTGCGGCATGTGCAGTCTGCCCTGTCCGCCGCGATGCGGATTCGTTTGCGCCAAGAAAATACGAAATTCGTCACGTAATCGGCGGGCCGAAAATACTACGCGATTCGCCGTACGCAGTCGAACGATAGGACACCATAATGTCTTTTCTGGTTGCAACCCCCGAATTCCTGGCGCAGGCGGCTTCGGATCTCTCCGGCATCGGTTCCACGATCGATGCTGCTGCTGCGGCGGCGGCGTACCCGACGACGGCCCTAGCGGCTGCCGGTGCCGATGAGGTGTCCGCGGCGATAACGGTGCTGTTTTCCGGGCACGCCCAGACCTATCAAGCGCTGAGCGCCCAAGCGGCGGCGTTTCACCAGCAGTTCGTGGCGACCATGGCGGGTGCCGGGAGCACCTACGCCGCGGCCGAGGCGTTCAATGCCGCGCAGACTGTGCCGCAGGATGTGACGGGACTGATTAACGCGCCCACCATGGCGCTGTTCAATCGCCCGCTGATTGGTGACGGCGCGAATGCGACGACCCCGGGTGGCAGGGGTGGCGACGGCGGATTGTTGTGGGGCAATGGCGGTAACGGCGCCGGTGGCAGCGCTGGGCAGGCCGGCGGCGCCGGCGGATCTGCCGGGCTGATCGGCAATGGCGGGGCCGGCGGCTCCGGGGGTGTGGGCCTGCCGGGCGGCGCGACCGGGGGCGTCGGGGGCGCCGGCGGGAACGGCGGCTGGCTCTACGGCAACGGTGGTGTCGGCGGGGCCGGTGGGCCCGGTGCTGCGGCCAACGGAGGCGCTGGCGGGCTCGGCGGTGCGGGTGGTTCGGCAACGCTGTTCGGTGCCGGCGGCTGCGGCGGTGCCGGCGGAACGGGCGGCACGAACGGCAATCTGTTCGGCCCCAACGGCGGCGCTGGTGGAGCCGGCGGTCGTGGCGGGTTCCTGTACGGCAACTCCGGTGCCGGCGGCAGCGGCGGGACCGGCGGCGTCGGGGCGACCTTCGGTGGAACCGGCGGCGCCGGAGGCGAGGGCGGCAGCGGCTGGATCTGGGGAGACGGTGGCCAGGGTGGCGCCGGCGGCGGCGGTGGACTGCCAGGCTTCAGCAGTGGTGGTGCCGCTGGCAACGGCGGGGCCGCTGGGCTCTTCGGCAATGGCGGCGCCGGCGGCGCAGGTGGGCATGCTGCCGGTGGGGTGGCCGGGAATGGAGGCATCGGCGGCCGGGCTTTGCTGATCGGCAACGGTGGCGGCGGTGGCGTCGGCGGTAACGGCAATGCCTTTTCCTCGACGACCGGAAACGGAGGGGAAGGCGGCACCGGCGGGCTGTTCTACGGCAACGGCGGCGACGGTGGTAATAGCGGCACCCCCGGGGGCGGGTCGGTAGCCAACTTCGCATCGGGCGCCCGTGGCGGTGCCGGCGGTAATGCACGGCTGGTCGGCAATGGCGGAACCGGCGGCAACGCCTACGGAGGTGTCGGTTCCAACGGGCCGGTAACCGGCCCGGGGCAGGCCGGTAATGGTGGCCTGGGCGGATACCTGTTCGGCAACGGCGGGGCCGGAGGGAACGGTCTCACCGGTACCTTCGGCGGCAGCTCCGCCGCCGCCGGCGCCTCCGGCGGCAACGGCGGCAACGGCGGCAACGCATACTTTATCGGATCCGGCGGCGCCCCTGGTTCCGGTTCGGTGCACGGGAATTTTGGGATCCTTCCCGACGGCGTCAATGGAATCGCCGGCGCCAACGGCACAATCTTCACTCCTCCGGCGATCGGTGGTGGCGGCATTCTCGACATCGTTAACGCGCCCTCCGAGGCGCTGCTAGGCCGTCCGCTGATCGGCGACGGAGCCAACGGCACGGCTTCGAACCCCAACGGTCAGGCAGGGGGTCTGCTGTGGGGTAACGGCGGCCGTGGCTACGACAGCACTACCGCCGGCGTGGCCGGCGGTAGTGGAGGCGACGGCGGGTTGTTAGGCAACGGCGGCGGGGGTGGCACCGGCGGTGCGGGTGCCGGCGGCGGCAACGGTGGTAATGCCTTTATCGGCCTCGGTGGGGCGGGCGGCATCGGCGGTGCCGGCGCCTCCGGTGGGAACGGTGGAAATGTCGTCTTCTGGGGTGCCGGTGGGACCGGCGGTGTTGGTGGCACGGGCGTGATCGGCGGCAACGGTGGTAGCGGTGGACACGGCGGGTGGCTGTACGGCGACGGCGGCGCCGGCGGGAGAGGTGGTAATGGCAGCACCGGCGCCAATGCTCAATTCGCTGGGCCCGGAGGCGACGGCGGTCACGGCGGAAACGGTGGCGCCGCAGGTCTGATCGGCAACGGCGGCGCAGCGGGGAGCGGAGGTGCTGGCGGCGCCGGCGGCCTCGGCCTTGCTACCGGCGGCCTCAACCCGGCCACCGGCGGGGCCGGAGGCCACGGCGGCGACGCGGGC